>DATLBX010000001.1:0-12634 GCA_035526705.1 Acidimicrobiales bacterium
CCGGAGCACGGCCGCTGCGTCGGTCCATTTCATCCGTTCCCGACGTTGGGGCGTCGCGACGCGTGTCGTCAGTTCCGCGGTCTCGCAGACGAGGCGCACGATCACGAACTCCGAAGCTCGGGCCCCGGCAATGGCCCGCAACCGCTCTAGATAATCCCTGGCCCCGGATTCGTTTTCCCCGATCCAGTTCGTGAAGACGAAGGACCATCCGGGGGGCGAGAGGGGGGCGACGGTGTACTTACCGGTTCCCGGATATCCGACGAGCAAATAGATCGTGGGAGCGGGAGCGTTCACGGGCCTCATGGTGCCCTCGGCCCGGCCCGGGGGCGAGTGAATTCTTCGGTCCTTGTGCCTACTTGCGTAGCTCCTTGCGCCGGACGAACTTCAGGCCGGACCAGTCGTCGTCCAGCGCGGCAACCTTGACGTCCACCAGCCCGAGGGGCAGCACGACCTCGCGCAGCAGGTTCTCGGTCAAATCGCTTTCGTGACCGCCGGCCTTGCGCGGCCAGGCGATCCATAGAGCGGCACGGTCCGCCAGGCCGCCGGCCTTCGCAGGGGCGATCCGGCGCAACTCCGCGGCCGAGCGAACGAAGAGCAACTTCACTTGCGCGGTCGAGCTGTCTCGCCGCGAGATCCGTGAGCCCGGGGGAAGGTCCGGAATCGACCAATCTTCCGGCGCACCGATCAGCGCGACGTTTGTCCCGTCGGTCACTCCGAGCTTGCGCGGGAGCGGCGTTCCCGAATAGCCCGCGGCCACGGTGGGTTTACCTCGGCCGTTCCCGGAGGAACTTCTGGATCTCCGCGGCCAGTGCCTCGCCGTCGGGCGGAATCTCGGCCATCAGGTTGCGGTCGTGAGCCTCCTCGAGCCGGCGGACGTAAGCGGCCACGTCCTCGTCGCTTTCCACAACCTCACTTATCTGGCGCACGTAATCCTCCGCGGCTGCTTGCAAGGAGGACGTGTCGAGCGAGATCTCGAGCAAGACCGCGACACGCTCGACCAGCGCCAGGGCGGCCTTCGGCGAGGCGGTCTGTCCCACGTAATGCGGCACGGTGGCCCAGAGCGACATCCAGGGGATGTCGTGCGCGGAGAGCCGGTCGGCCAGCACCGAGATGATGCCGGTGGGGCCCTGGTAGCGCGCCGGCATCAGGTTGTGCAGCTCGATCAATGCCGGGTCTGTCGATGTCCCCGTCACCCGCACCGGCGCCGTGTGGGGGACGTCGGTAAGGAATGATCCGATCGAAAGCATCTGGGTGGTGCCCGTCTCGGTGACGACCTCCTCGACCACGGATGCGTAGGTACGCCACTTCATGTTCGGCTCGATGCCCTGGAGGAAAACGACGTCGCGATCCGTTCCCGGCACGGTCGCCGCGGAGAACACATTCGCCGGCCAATCCAGTTTGCGTATTCCGCCTTCATCGATGCTCACCCGCGGCCGCGTGTCGGTGAAGTTGTAGAAGTCCTCCGGGTCGATGGCGGCGAATGGCTCCGCGGCCCATGCTCCCGCCAGCCACGAGACAGCGTCGGATGCCGCGTCGCCCGCGTCGGACCACCCTTCGAAGGCCGCAATCATCACCGGAGCGCGCAGCTCCGGGTGGTGATCCCAACGCAGATGCTCTCCTGTCCACCCCGCCACCTATGTCACGGTATAGGCCTCAGGCGGAGGTGGTGATCTCGCTGCCGCTGCGCTCTCCTTCGGTCCAGAACCGGCCGCGCCGGCGCCGCAGCTGGAATGGCGCGATGCACCGCTCCCACAGGAGGACTTGGCGGTATCCGGCGAATTCGACGAAAGCCGCCACGAACAGTCTCAGCCGGCAGGAGGCGCGCTCGTACCGGGAGAGCAGAAGAGTCTCGACGCCCATCGCCAGTTCGGACAGCAAGATCGCATACAGCACGGCCAGCGCGAAGAACATCACCGCGAAGGGGACGTTCAACAGGCCGAGCACACCGGCGACGACCATGTACACATAGCCCGAAAGCTCGACAAACGCCGCCAACGCCTCGAAGATCCACAGGAAGGGGATACCGACCATCCCCACCCGCCCGTAGCGGGGATTCAGGAACATGCCCTTGTGGCGGAGCAGGACCTCCCAGAGTCCGCGCTGCCAGCCATTCCGCTGACGTCGCAACGCCTTCAAGGAGGACGGCACTTCGGTCCAGCAGATCGGGTCGGGGCTGGTCACGATCCGGTATGGAACGCCCATCGAGCGGTGGTGGCGGTGCAGGCGGACGACGATCTCCATGTCGTCGGCCACGGTTCCCGTCCACCAGCCACCTATGGCCTCCACCGCGTCGCGCCGGAAGATTCCGAACGCCCCGGAGATGATCATCAGACAGTCCAGCCGGCTCCACGCGGCACGCGCGGTGAAGAAGGCCCGGGCGTACTCCAGAATCTGAAGCCGCTCGACCCAAGACTTGGGGACCCGGAGATTCTGGACCTTGCCGTTGCGCAGCTCGGCCCCGTTGAGAGGCCGAACGGTCCCCCCGACAGCGACGACACGGTCGTCCTCGGAGAACAAGCGGGTGGCGCGTGCGAGCGCCCGGCCGTCGAGGATCGAGTCGGCGTCAATGGAACAGACCAGTGGGTAGCTGGCCAGATTGAACGCGGCATTGACGGTGTCGGCCTTGCCCCCGTTTTCCTTGTCCACCACGAACAGGTTGGGGTAACGAACGGAACGCAGCACTCGGCGCACCGGCTGGGTTTCGGCGACGACGCGGTAGGCGCGGGGGATCTCGATGAGATCGAAGGCCTCGATCAATACGCCGACGGTGTTGTCCGTCGGGCCGTCAGCGGCGACGATCACCTCGAACTGCGGGTACTCGAGGTCCAGTAACGACTGGACGCTGGCGACGATCACCTTCTCCTCGTTGTAGGCGGGGACGAGGATCGAGACGGGCTTGAAGAAGTCGCGTTCCAGCAGCGCGTTCAGCCCGACCGAGGACATTTCCCGGGCGTAGATGACGATGGACCGCATGCCCAGGAAGCCCAGCAAGGCCGAAACCAGGGCCAGGGCCGAGAAGTACACGAGGATGAAGAACTCGTATGCGCTGAGGACGGCGCGCATCAGCCGGACGCTCTCATGCTCAATGCGAGCTCGGGGTTGAGTCGGTCCATTTCCACGAGTACATCGAGAGCGATGTGCCGAGCGAAACGGTCTCTGTGCCCCTGGCCTGCGGCTGTCAGGGCCTCGATTCCCACCTCGCCCATCCGCCCGAGCGAGGTGGCGGCACCACGCCGCACCCACCAGGACGAGTCGGTCAACAGCGCGTCGAGCCGGGCCAACGCGTCGGCCGGGGGAAGGAGGCGTGCTGCTCTGCAGGCCTGAGCCCGGATCTGCGCCGACGGGTCGCTCAGCGCGGCGTGAAGGCGGCCCACACACCCCGCAGGAAGAAGGCCGATGCCATCGATGGCCCGCCAGGCGGCGCACCGCACGTTGATGTTGTGCGAGTCCAGGTATGCGGTGACGTCGGCGATGAGGTCCGCGCTGTGCAACCGGCCGATGGCATCGAGAGCTGCGGCCAAGAGGTCGGGCGGGTCCGGGGACTCGAGCATCCGCCGGAAGACCTCGTCGGCGGCCGGGCCGAGAACCAGCAGGGATTCCTCTACCGCGCCGGCCGGCACCTCGGACGTGCGGATGAGGTCCACCAGGAGAACGGCGGCCCCTTGCCTGGCGTCCGGGTTCTCGAGACTGGCGGCCGCTCGGGCCAGGGCTCGCAGCGCCATGACCCGAATGGCAACTTCGGGGTCTTTGGTCAGACGCGCCAAAGCGTCGAACTCCATCGGCGCTCCGGCGCGAGCGAGGAGATCGAGCGCATCCAGGCGGCGGGCGACGCTGTGCCGGCGGCCACTCGTCGCAACGGCGACCAGATCGTGAATGATGCCGCTGGAGCTGATCATCGAGTCGACCGTCTCCGCCTCGCGGCCGGTGAGCTTCTCGCGCACGTTGACCAGAGCTTCGGTGGCGCGTGCGTTGAGTTTCTCCGGCGGCTGCTCCTCACCTGAGAAGAGGATGCGGATCCACCGCTGCCGCCAGATCTCCGTCTCCTTTCGCTCCCGTTGCAGCCGCCCGGCGCTGAGCGCCTGGTAGACGAGGGTGTAGGCGGTGAGCAGCATCACGGCGAGTGCCGTGACCGCGACCGCCAACGCGAGCGCGTCGCGCATCACGATCCCTTCTGGGCCTACTCCGAGTCGATCGAAGATGAACGCCCACGTCAGAAGAACGAGCGCGATGGCCTGGATCGTGAAGACGGCGAGGGTGAGCGTCGCGTAGGCGACGCCACCAAACTTGCGCCACATGGGGTTCTAGGCGGGAACCTCTCGCCGCACGCGAGCGACGAGCTCGTGCGGGCTGAAGGGTTTGACCATGAAGTCGTTTGCCCCGGCCTCGAAAGCTGCCAGCACGTTCCGCTCCTGACGGAAGCCCGACAGAACCACGACGGCTGGTCCTCCCTCGGCTTGCGGAATCACGTCACGCAGGATGTCCAGCCCGTTGCCGTCAGGTAGCCCCAGGTCCATCACCAGAACCGCCGGAGTCAGGGCCTGCATCGCCTCGCGCGCGGACTCGCAGTTGTCCACGGACCTCACGGCGTAGCCGGCCTGCTCCAGCGCCATGCACACGATGGCGCTGACTGTCGAGTCGTCCTCGACCACGAGCACCTCGGTGGGAGCCGCGCCGGAGGGACTGGGAAGTGGCGCGCTCGGGGTCATGGGTTCAGCCTGCGCTTCGCGCGGCCTGAGGGCAATGGTTCAGCCGTGTGATCCTTTGCTCCCGAATGTCCGATTCGCATAGTCCCGATGGACTATGCCTCCCCGGCCCGGTGGGGGCTGTCACCAGGCGGGCGTACTCTCGGCGGAGTGCCGGCCTCGCGCTCTGCTCGCCATCCGGCCGCGGATTCCGCCCTCGAAAGCTTTTCCCAGCCGACCCGAGACTGGTTCGGGGCGACCTTCGACGCCCCCACGCAGGTCCAAGCCGAGGGTTGGGCCGCCATCGCTCGGGGCGAGCACGCCCTCTTGTTGGCCCCGACGGGATCCGGCAAGACCCTGGCCGCGTTCCTGTGGGCGCTGGACCGGCTCCTCACCGAGCCCCTTCCAGAGGAGGAGTCCGGGCGCTGCCGGGTGCTTTACGTCTCGCCGCTCAAGGCGCTCACCTACGACGTGGAGCGCAACCTGCGCGCTCCTCTGGCGGGTATCGCTCTGGCCGCGGAACGGTCAGGAACCGAGATCAATGCCCTCCGAGTAGGCACCCGGACGGGTGATACGGCCGAGAAGGAACGGCGCGACATGGCCCGGCACCCGCCGGACATCCTCATCACGACCCCGGAGTCGCTTTATCTGATCCTCACGTCGAACGCCCGGACGATGTTGACGTCGGTCGACCACGTCATAGTCGACGAGGTCCACGCCATCGCTCCCACCAAGCGCGGAACGCATATGGCGCTGTCGCTCGAGCGGCTGGAACGCCTGCGCCATCAGGCGGGCAGGCCCTCCCCCCAGCGCATCGGCCTGTCCGCGACGCAACGCCCCCTCGACGAGATCGCCCGCTTCTTGGGGGGAAGACAGTGCGAAGACGCTCGCCCGGTGGCCGGCGGGGATGGGGACCCCGCCGGCGCCGCGATGAGCGCTTGCGCGAAGAGCCATAAGCACAGGTACCGGCAGCGCCCGGTGACGATCGTCGACGCGGGCGTGAAGAAGGTGCTCGAGCTCGAGGTGATGGTCCCTGTCGAGGACATGGGTTCCCTCGGCCGGCGGCCAATGCCGACCGACGACGGTTCGCTCGATCCTGAGGCCCGCACTTCCATATGGCCGGCAATCCACCCGGTGCTGTTGGATCTCATCCGGTCGCACCGCTCGACGCTGATATTCGTCAACTCCCGCCGGCTGTCGGAGCGGCTGGCCAATCAGCTGAACGAATTGGCCGGCGAAGATCTCGTGCGGGCGCACCACGGCTCCGTGGCCCGCGAACAGCGGCTCGAAATCGAGGAGTCGCTGAAAGCCGGTCGTCTGCCCGCATTGGTGGCCACGAGCTCCCTGGAACTCGGTATCGACATGGGGGCGATCGATCTCGTGGTGCAGGTCGAGTCGCCGACCTCGGTGGCCAGCGGGCTCCAGCGGATCGGGCGCGCCGGCCACAACGTCGGCGAGCCCTCGAAGGGAAAGATCTTTCCCAAATTCCGGGGCGACCTCCTCGTGGCCACTGTGGTGGCGCACCGCATGCAGAACGGCCTGATCGAGGAGACGCGGGTGCCGCGCAACCCGCTCGACGTTCTCGCGCAGCAGATCGTCGCCATGGCGGCGGTCGAGGACGTCACCGTCGACGAGGTCGCGGAGTTGGTGGCAGGGGCGTACCCCTTCGCCGAACTCGAGCCCGAAGTCCTGGAAGGCGTGTTGGACATGTTGTCGGGCCGTTATCCGTCGGACGAGTTCGCCGAGCTCAAGCCCCGACTCACCTGGGACCGCGCTGAAGGGAACCTGTCGGCCCGACCGGGGGCGCGGATGCTCGCGGTCACGAGTGGCGGCACCATTCCGGACCGTGGCCTGTTCGGCGTGTTCACGCCGGAGGGGGGGCGCGTCGGCGAGCTCGACGAAGAGATGGTCTACGAGTCGCGCGTCGGCGAGACCTTCGTCCTTGGCGCGTCGACATGGCGGATCGACGACATCACCCGGGACCGGGTCGTAGTCAGTCCCGCGCCGGGGCAGCCCGGAAAGATGCCCTTCTGGAAGGGCGACGCCATCGGCCGGCCCTACGAGCTCGGGCGCGCTCTGGGCAAGTTCCTTCGGGAGATCGACGACAAGTCCAACGACTGGCTGAGAGACGAGTGCGGGCTCGACGAGTTGGCGGTACGAAACCTGCGCGCCTACATAGGCGAGCAGCGCGAGGCGAGTAGCGGCCTGCTGCCGACCGACACGGAGATCGTCGCTGAGCGCTTCCGCGACGAGTTGGGCGACTGGCGGCTGTGCATCCTCTCCCCGTTCGGCGCGCGCGTCCACGCCCCGTGGGCCCTGGCCATCGAGGCCCTGATCCGGCAGCGGACCGGAGCGGAGACGCAGGCCATCTGGTCCGACGACGGGATCGTCGTGCGACTCCCCGAAGCTGATGAAGCGCCTCCGGTCGAGTCGATGTTGCTGGACCCGGACGAGGTCGACGACCTCGTGACCACCGAGGTCGGCAACTCGGCGATCTTCGCGGCCCGTTTTCGGGAGAACGCGGCCCGCGCCTTGCTGTTGCCCCGTCGCCGGCCCGGATCGCGCACCCCGCTATGGCAGCAGCGTCAGCGCGCCGCCGACCTACTGGCTGTAGCGGCGCGCTACGGCGCCTTCCCCATCATCCTCGAGACGTACCGCGAGTGCCTGCGCGATGTCTTCGACCTCCCCGCGCTGCGCTCACTCATGTCCGACATCCGTTCGCGCGCCGTGCGGGTGACCCAGCTCGACGTTCCGTCGCCGTCGCCCTTTGCCTCGTCACTGGCCTTCTCGTATGTGGCGAGCTTCATGTACGAGGGCGACGCGCCTCTGGCGGAGCGCCGGGCTCAGGCCCTCACCCTCGACCGCCGGATGCTGGCTCAGCTTGTCGGAGCCGACGAGCTGCGGGAGCTGATCGATGAGGCCGCGCTGGCCGCACTGGAGGCCGAACTGCAGGCCCTCGACGAACGGCGGTGGGCCCACGACCTCGACAGCGCGCACGACCTTCTGCGCCGACTCGGCGACCTGAGCGACGAGGAGCTGGCGGCGCGATCCAAGGGCGGACCCTTCGCGGCCGAATTGGTCGATGCCCGTCGGGCCGTCCGGGTGCGGGTGGCGGGGGAGGACCGTCTCATCGCCGCCGAGGACGCGGGTCGTTACCGGGACGCGCTCGGCGTCGCTCTTCCCGTGGGAATTCCCGAGTCCTTCCTTCAACCCGTTCCGGGCGCCGACCTGCAACTCGTCCGCCGGTGGTCCCGGACCCACGGCCCCTTCCTCACGCCGCAGCCCGCCGAACGACTCGGTCTTCCGGTCGACCGCGTCGCGCAATTGCTGGAGCAGTTGGAGACCGACGGCACGATCAGCCGCGGCGCGTTCCGGCCCGAAGGAACAGAACGCGAGTGGTGCGACGCCGGGGTGTTGCGCCAACTGCGGCAGCGCTCGCTGGCCGCGCTGCGCCACGAGGTGGCGCCGACCGAGCAGGACGCGCTGGTGCGATTTCTGCCGGGGTGGCACGGCGTGGGCAGTAAAGCCCGCGGCGTCGACCGCGTGTACGAGGTCATCACCCAGCTGCAGGGGGTACCGATCCCGGCCAGCGTCTGGGAGCGCGATGTCCTGGCGTCCCGCGTCGACGGGTACGACCCGCGCTACCTCGACGAGTTGCTTGCTGCTGGAGAAGTCATGTGGGTGGGTGCCGGCTCGGTCGGTGGCAACGACGGCCGCGTGATGTTGTTCCGCCGCGACGACGCAGATTCGTTGCTCGGGGTTACGCGGGTCGCGGCGCTGGCCGGAGCCGAGCCACCGTCGGAGCCCGAGCATGACCGGCTGCGGGATGTGTTCGCAGTCTCGGGTGCGTGCTTCTTCCGGGAGCTCTCGGCGAACGACGACAACACGTCGCTGGAAGCGCTGTGGGATCTGGTGTGGGCCGGCGAAGTGACAAACGACTCGTTCGCGGCTGTTCGTGCCCTGTCCATGCCGCGATCGAAACGTGGGCGCGGTGGGGGCCGAGGTTCGCGGGTGATGGTCAACTATCGCTCGGTAGCGCCTCGGCGGGCGCTGTCGCCCGCGAGGGCCCAGGGGCGGTGGGCGCTGGTCCGCGAGCCCGATGCCGACGCCAGTGGCACGACGCAGGGCGCCGCGCTCCTGGCGCGGGTGTTGCTGGAACGTCACGGCGTGCTGACCCGCCAAGCCGTGCTCGGGGAGAGCGTGGCAGGCGGATACGCGGGCGTTTATCCCGTCCTGCGGGCCATGGAAGAGGCGGGTCGCATACGTCGCGGCTACTTCGTCACCGGTCTCGGGGGTGCCCAGTTCGCCTTGCCTGGGGCCGTGGACCGGCTGCGCGCCGCGCGCGAGGAGGCGGTCGATGAGCACGGCCACGAGAGCGGCGTACTGCTGGCGGCCACGGATCCGGCCAACCCCTACGGCGTAGCGCTGTCGTGGCCCGTGAAGGGCCCGGCGCGGGTGGCCGGGGCGTACGTCGTGCTCGTGGGCGGCCAGGCCGCTTTGTACCTCCACAAGGGCGGACGGGGCCTGATCGCCCTTCGCGAATTCGACGGCACCTGGGAAGCGCCCGCGGTCGAGGCAATGGCTCCGCTGTGGGCAGACGGACGGATCAAGCGGCTCGAACATGGCCGTTATCCGCCCGAGCTCGAGGAGCACCTCAAGGAGAAGAAGTTCTTCCTCACTCCCATTGGGGCTTACGCCCCCGCGAAAGTCGGCTACCGCACCTGATCCGTAGGCGTGGCGGCAGTCGTGACAGTGACGTCCTTCACTTCAGCGGGCTAGCCGCTTCCGACCATCGGACGACCACCCGCTGAATCGGGTCATGAATGAGGTTTTCGCACGTTCCTATAAGCATGACGAACACCGGATTTCCGCCGCCGCTGTCGAGCGCTCGCCGCGAACGCGAGGCGGCCCGAGTGATCGACCTTCGCCACGACATCGACCAGGCCCTCGAAGAGCTGGACGCTGCTCTGGAGGAGGCAATCGCCGCTTCCCGCCAGCGTCACCCGTCGGCCTATAAGGCAAAAGCCACCGCCTAGCCCTCAAATAGCCTCCGGGCGGTGAGGCGCTTTCTGGCGGACACACGGCCGCTGCGGATACCCGACTTCCGCCGCATCTATATCGGGCAGGGAATCTCGCTGCTGGGCAGCCAGCTAACCGTCGTCGCGGTTCCGTACCAGGTATATGTACTGACGAAATCGTCAGCCGCTGTGGGCCTCGTGTCGCTCGTTCAACTGGTTCCGTTGCTGGCCGGGTCTCTGATGGGGGGCGCGGTCGCCGATGCGCTGGACCGCCGCCGGGTGATCTTGATCTGCCAGGTCCTCCTCGCGTTTACGAGCGTGGGCCTCGCCCTGAACGCGGCGCTCCCGAAGCCCTTGCTCTGGCCGATCGTCCTCTGGAGCGCGATCGCCGCCGGTCTTTCCGGGTTCGAGCGACCGGCGCGCGGCGCGTCGATCCCAGCCATCGTCGGGCTCGACCTTTTCCCTGCGGCGCACGCGTTGTGGCAGATCATGTTTCAGATCGGAGCGCTCATCGGTCCCGCGGTGGCCGGCTTGCTGCTCGCCGGCGCCGGGCTGCAGATCGTCTATTGGATCGACGCCGCGACCTTCATAGTGGCCCTTGCGTTCGCCCTTCGTTTGCGGTCGCTGAAGGCCACCGGCGCGATCGACAAGCCGAGTTTGGGCGCGATCGCGGAAGGGCTGAGATTTTCGGTCAGCAAGCCCGAGCTCAGAGGAGTATTCCTGTCGGACCTCGCAGCCATGGTCTTCGGCATGCCACGGGCACTGTTCCCGGCCCTCGGTACAACGGTGTTCGGCGGGCCGGCGGCCGTCGGTTTCCTCTTCGCTGCGCCGGGAGCGGGCGCGCTGGTTGGTGCGATCTTCACCGGCGCTGTGGGCCGGGTCACGCACCCGGGCAGGGCGACGCTGTGGTGCATCGCGGTATGGGGCGCGGCGATGGCCGCGTTCGGCGTCTCCTCTTGGCTGCCGTTGGCGCTGGCCTTCCTCGCCATCGCCGGTGCGGCCGACGTCTTCTCCGCGGTCTTCCGCAACACGATCCTTCAGCTCTCGATTCCGGACTCGATGCGGGGCCGTATGTCGTCCGTACAGCTCGCGGTCGTCACCGGCGGGCCGAGGTTGGGCGATTTCGAGTCCGGCGCGGCAGCCGCCCTCGGCGGGCTGCGCTTTTCCGTCGTGTCGGGCGGGTTGGCCTGCCTCGCCGCTGTCGGGATGCTCGCCGCCTGGCTTCCGGCCTTCCGGCGTTGGGAGCGACCCGCTGGACGTAGGATCGAAGACGAACCACTCGGAGTCGAACCCACAGAGGGCGAAGAGATCGTCGCGGAGCCCCGTCCGCCCCAGGAGAGCGCGAATGCCTGAGCAGTCCAGCAGTAAGAAGGACGCCCCGAAAGTACGCGTCGTGGCTGACGTGATGAGTGCCCCGGCGCTCACCGCAACTGCCGACGAAACCATCGCCGAGGCCTCTGGCCGGATGAACGAGCGCAAGGTCGGCTCGATCGTCGTGGTCGACGGCGAAAAGGCAGTGGGGATCCTCACCGAGCGCGACCTCGTCCGCTTCGCCGCGTCCGGCGCGGATGCATCCGCCGCCAAGGTCTCCGAGTGGATGACACCAGAGCCCGGAACGATTTCCTCGACACAGGAGGTCGCCGAGGCTTGGCAGAGCCTGTCGGAGCACGGGTACCGGCACATTCCGGTGGTCGACGGAGAGAAGCTCGTCGGCATCGTCTCCATGCGGGACCTGATGCGCATTGCGCAGATCCGGCCAGTAGAGGGTTCCTTCGGCGACGTGCCCCGCGGACTCAAGGGCGTGGTGGTGGCCGAGACCGAGATCGGAGACGTGCGGGGGCTGGAAGGCTTCTACCACTACCGCCAGTACTCCGCCATCGACCTCTGCGAGAAGCGCCCGCTCGAAGATGTGTGGCACCTGCTCTTCGAAGGCGAGCTGCCTAAGACGGTCGCAGAGCGCGAGGCCTTCATCGAAGAGGTGCGCCCCCTCCGCGCCATCCCGGACGTGGTCAAGCCTCTGCTCGGCGACATCGCCCGCGCTGGGCAGAAGTTCTCCCCGCTAAACGGCATGCGGACGGCCGTCTCGCTGATCGCATCCGCGTCCGACTTCCGTCCCGTGCTCGACATCGACGCGGCGACGCGGCGCTCCGACGCCATGCGCATCAGCGCGGTGATTCCGACTGTTCTGACCGCGCTGTGGCGTCTTCGTCAGGGCGAGGAGCCGATCGACCCGCACCCGGAGCTCGGCTACGCGGCGAACTACTTGTACATGCTGAAGGGCGTCGAGCCCGATCCGCAGGACGCTGACGCCATCGAGAAGTACCTCATCTCGACCATCGACCACGGCTTCAACGCTTCGACCTTCACCGGTCGTGTCGTTGCGTCCACCGGGGCCGACATGGGGGCCGCGGTCGTAGCCGCAGTCGGATCGTTGTCGGGCCCGCTGCACGGTGGCGCGCCGAGCCGGGCACTGGACACCCTCGACGCCATCGGCAGTCCCGACAAGGCCGACGCCTGGATTCGGGCTGCAGTCGAGCGCGGCGAGCGCATCATGGGCTTCGGTCACGCGGTGTACAAAACCGACGACCCGCGCTCGGTAATGCTGCGCGGGGTTGCCGAGAAGATGGGCGGACCGCTCGTCGACTTCGCCAAGCAGGTGGAGCACACCGTTGTCGAGGTGCTTGCCGAGCTGAAGCCCGGCCGGCAGCTGTACACGAACGTGGAGTTCTACGCCGGTGTAGTGATGGAGCTCGTGGGAATGCCACGCGAAATGTTCACGCCGACATTCGCGTCGAGCCGCGTAATCGGTTGGTGCGCCAACATCCTCGAGCAGGCGGCGGACAACCGGATCATCCGGCCGTCCGCCCGTTACATCGGCCCGCCGCCCCCGCAGCCGGTCCCCGAGATCACGGCTTAGTCCCCTGGTCCAGATCG
>DATLBX010000002.1:0-8434 GCA_035526705.1 Acidimicrobiales bacterium
ACCGCCCCGGTCGACCCGTTCGCCTCGATGACCGAGGAACGCGGCACCGGCATGCGCGACGTCTTCGAAGGCCTCGCCACCGCGAGCAAGACCCTCGGCCGCACCGGCACGCCGACCCAGATCGCCGCCGCCCGCGAAGTCTTAGAGAAGGCCCGCCGCGAGCTCTACCTCATCCTCGCTGACGACCCGGGCGCGAAGGAGCGGTGACGCGCTGGGACCGCGGCGGACTCCGCGACCACCTCACCGACGCCGATCGGCGCCGACGGCGACGCCGTTTTCACACTCCTCACTGATCGCGTGGATGTGCTCACTCACCCGACCACGACTGGTGGAGAACACACCCCCGCACTGCTCGCGTACGGAGCACGACTGGCACGCTTCGGCGTAGGTGTTCTTCCAGTCGCTGATGGACTTCACCGACAGAGGCCACAGCCGACGATCTAGCGTGCAGAGCTGGTGGTTGTAGATGCGCGCATTGATACGAGCTGCTCTCAAGCGAAGGGCGGCGCTCGCGAGCTGCTCTCGGTAGTCGTAGGGATCGACCCAAACCTCGTCGTGGTTCGACCGCGCGAACCCGGTCATCTCCAAACCCATGAGAGCGACCTGTTCAACAAAGGGCAGGTTGCGACAGATGTACTCCGCGATCTCCGCCAAATGGTCCACGGTGTGCTTCTGAATAACGACGCGGAGCTCGATGCGCTGCCCGAGTGCCCCGAGGTTGAGGACCCCGCGGACCGTCTCGGTGAATGCGCCACGGGCCTGCACGATGTAGTCGTGAAGCGCTTCCTCGCCGGCGTACAGCGGAATTCCCACCATCAACCCCGGCTGGTCGAGCGCGGCGTACGCCCTGGCGAACGCTGGATCGGCGAACCGGCGTCCATTGGACAGCAACAGCACGCGCATCGCCGGCCGCAGGCGCGCGCACTCCGACAGCAGCGCTAGGAGCCGGTCGGGATACAGCGTGGGCTCGCCGCCGGTGAGGCACACAGTCTGCGCATCCTCGGGCGTGCAGGCGATGACGCGGAGGGCGCGGTCGTAAAGCCAGCCGTCCTCACGCTCCTTGGGCGGCTGCGAACACATGAGGCAGTAGTTGTCGCACCGCTCGGTGAGCAGCAAGCTGTTGTGTCGGGCCGACGCCTTCCACAGCACCGAGAGACGAGTGGCGTTCGGATTGGTGTGGAGGACGTCGCCTGGGCGGAGGTGCCCGAGGTCTGGGGGCAAAGCTACGACCGGAAGCCCTAGGTAGGCGGCCTGAGCAGTGCCCGGCTGGGCAAGGTACAAGCCGAATCCGGGCACGGGAACTGCGCCAACCGGCACCAAGCACGCTTCGTCTTCTCGCGGGGGGGCGTCGGGACCCCGGACGGGCCAAACGTCCTGTATCAGAGACGCCGCCGGGAGGCCTGTCGCACGGCCGCGAAGGTTCAGCACGAGTGAGCCCAATCGATGAAGAGCTCACGGACGTAAGGGTCGCGACGGGCGCGCTGGGTCAGGAGGCGGAAGACCCCGAGATTGCGCTGGCAGAACTCCGACGTCGGTTTGTGGCCCACGAAGTCGCCCTGGGTCGTGTGATGGAACACCGGGTCCGAGCCGCAGTAGGGGCGGTAGGCGCAGGTGACGCACATCGGCGCACTGTGCGTCAGTGACGTCATCTGAGGCGCCAACAATTCTTCGGACAGCATTACATCGTCGTAGGTAGCTTCACCGAGCTGGCCGAGCCGGAAGGTCAAATCGCCCATCTCGGCCAGCATGCGCCCTTCGTCTGAGGCGTAGATGCCGCCGTCGTAGTTGTAGACCAGCGCACGCAGCCCGATCCCCGCCGGTGAGGCCAGATCGACGTATCCCGAGTCGTCGTTGGTGAACATCTTCTTGGCGATGATCGCCGCCCACGTCTCGAGGATCGGGTAACCGTTGCGGTTCAGCTCGATGATGTAGTCGAGCCCGGCGGCGTAGAAGCTGAGCCAACGCTCCACCTCGTAGGAACGGCCGCTGCGCGGACGGAGGGCGAAGCCGTACGGCGACATTGGTCGCAGGAAGATGCTGTGCAGGTTCAGCCCGACGTAGGTGTCGATTATTTCGGTGACCCGATCCAGGCTGGCGGCCGACGTGGTGAGCAGAGCACTGACCCGGTGCGGTCCCAAGCGGTCCTGCGCCCGTTTGACCCCGTCCACGACGCGTTCCCAACTATCCATGCCGGGCCGTGGACGCGCGCGGTTGTGCAGGTCGCTGGGCCCATCAAGGGAGGTGGACAGGTAGATGCCTTCCCGCTCACAGAACTCCAGGATCTCGTCGTCCAGAAGAACGAGGTTGCTCGCGATGACGAACGCCAAATCCTTGTCCGCCTCGCGATTGAGTTCTTTCGCCTTCTCCACGACGTAGCGGACCATCGGGAAATTGAGGAGAGGTTCCCCACCCTGGAACTCGATCTTCATGCTGCGCGACGGCGATCGGAACGCGAACTCCAAACCTCGCAACGCGGTGTCCGGGCTCATGTCGAACTCGTCGTTGGAGCTCGCCTGCCGGGACACCTGGCAGTAGCGGCACGAGTGCTCGCACCGCAGAGTGACGACAAACATGTGCAATGCCGTCGACTGGGCGAGTCGGCGGTTCTGGGTGCGGAGCTTCATCGCCAGCAATTCGACGGGGAGTGACTCTCCGCGCCGACGCAGGATGTGGACCGACGCGAGTCGACGCTTCAACGACGAAGACCGGGGGACGCCGCTCCGCACCTGGTCGAACTCGTCGTTCGTGAGGAAGATTTGCTCCCCGACGAGGTTGGTCATGAGGACCGTCGCCTCATCCAGGTGGTCAAACGAGAACGGCAGGAACTCCCATTCCCCCGTCGTGTCGGGCGACGGCATCGCCAGCGACATCGTCATTCGGGTACGACTTCGGCGATCAGCCCGGTGCGCGAGAAGGCGACGGCGTAAATCAGATCCCGGACGGGGGCGGTCTGTTCACCGATCCGTACCCGCAAGACCTGGTCCGTGACCTCCTGCCGGAACCGGTGAAGGAGTTCCTCGTCAGGATCGCCAACTCGCGGGTGAAGCGTGCAGACGAGCACGTCCGGAGCTTCCGGGTCGCGGGCAAAGTCCAACGTGACCGACGCCGATAAGGCGTAAGCCGCCCGTTCCACCGCCTCCAACGGAGTCAGCGACAAGTCGAATCTGCACGTGTTGATGAGCAGCCTCCGTGGCTCAGGTCTTCGTCCGCACGCCATGCCAGATCCAACCGACGCCCGCGATCAGCACGGGGACCCAAAGCCAGTCCCCTGCGTTCGAGTCGCCTTGCCCACCAGAGAGGTTCTCGGTGGGTCCGATGCGGCCTTCCGGCGCCGGCCCTACATCCACCTCTGGGACCGGCGTCGGCGTCGGCGTCGGCGTCGGCGTCGGCGTCGGCGTCGGCGTTGGCGTGGGCGTTGGCGTCGGCGTCGGCGTCGGCGTCGGCGTGAGGGTGGGTTCCGGCGTCGAGTTGGGCGTTGGGTCAGGATTGTTGTAGTAGGGGCCCGGATCGGTGGGGACGTAGTCGCTTGAGGACGCGTGCGAGGCATGCGATGCGTGCGACGCGTGCGAGGAGTGGCTGCTGTGTGAAACATGGCCGAACGGCACGTCGACCACGGCGGCGGCGGGCACCGCGATCACGGGCATGGAGATCGATTCGGTTCCCGGTTGGGTCTCTCGCGCAGCCGCCACGGCAGGGGCTGCCGCCAAGGCGGCTGACGCAAGCGCCGCCCCCAACGGGAGCACCCGGTAACGCCCCATGTCTGCTGACCCTAACGCCGCGAATCGGGAAATGGGTGCCCGCAATCGGCAAACAGTTGACGGCGTCGCCACTCAAACGAAGCAGCGGCGATGTCGCTTGAAGCGAACGTACGGCCGCACGATCATGGGCCTCTCGAAGGAGTCGACACAAGGTGACTTGAAATGGGATTCGGCTTTCGTGTGGGCGTGCCAGGGCTGAGCGTTCGGGTCTCTACCCGAGGGGTACGTGCTTCCGCCGGTCCCCGCATAGCACGGGTCTCCGCCGGGACCGGTCGGACCCGGATCAGCACCGGGGTCGGGCCCTTCTACGCATCGACGCCGGTCTTTCCACGGGTGAGCTCCAGCCGCCGTGGGGGCTCCCGCTCCTATGGGCCCTCACCAGCCCAGATCGAACGTCTGCAACGCCAGGCCGAACGAGCTCAGGCCCACGCCGAGAAGGAGGCGGCGATCGCCCGGCTCCAAGCGGTCCTGAACGACCTCACGACCGACCATCTGCAGGACTTTCCTCGGGCGCAGCGACCAGCCCCACCGACGCCGCCGGCCACTCCGTTGGAGGTCATTGCTAAAGAGGCGACGCGGCACCATCTCGCCGGCGTGAGCGTCTTCGCCCGGCGTGAGCGCACCACCGCCAAGGAGCACGCGCAGAGGGAGGCAGCCGCCTACCTCGCCGATCTGGAGCAGCAGATCCGTGCGCGCCGCCGCGAGTGGGAGGAAGACGCGGAGTCTTGGTGGCGCGCGTTGAACAACAACGACGAGCCCACCGTTCTCGACGCTGTCAACGCAGCGTTCTCCGATAACCCCGCCCCGGCGCTGGCGGTCGGAGTTCAGGAAGCTGTGCTCTCTGTCGTAATTCGGCAGCCTGGGCTCGCGGCGATGCCCACCCAGCACCCGGCGGTTACCCCGGCCGGCCGTCCGACCTTGAAGAAGTCATCGCAACGCGACCGCCTATGGCTGTGGTTCAGCTGCTTGGGTTCGCACGTGATCGCCACCTTGAAAGAGGCGTTCGCAATCGCGCCGGCAATCAACGCGGTTGACCTCGCGGTGATCACGGACTTCGCGCCCAACAGTCAACTCGGGGTCGCGGTGTACGGCCGCTGGTCCCGCGCCACCATCGAGGGCCGGTCGTGGCGGTCAGCTGAGGACGCCCAGCAATTCGTCGACATCGGTGAGGACGTCGCGAGCTGCATCCGATGGACCTCGGCCGGCAATCTGTCCGCGTCGATGCGGCCCGTCGACGTCAGCGCGATCCCCGCACTCGCCGGGTTGCTCGACAGCGCGGTGGAGGACGACGACGCGCGAGGTGGGGCGGCGCTGGAAGACGTGGAACAAGAAGTCGTCGCCAGGCACATCGAAACGGCTCAGGCCACCGACTGGTTCCAGCTTGAATCCTTAGCCGACTGGCGGACCCGCAAGGCCAGGGAAGCGGGCACGCCCATCACCGGCGCCATGCCGCCCGCATCGCACCAGCAGAGCGCTGTCTCAGACGGCCCTGCCGTTGGGGGGGTACGCGCCGACCCGAACGTGGTGCTGTTGCAGCAGGGGCAGCTTGTCGACCTCGCCCAATGGAAAGGCCCCGCGCGGGTGGCGTTCGGATGTGGAACTCCTGAATTCGACCTCAGCGCGTACGTCGTCGACGCCAACATCCGAACGACCGGTGATTGGGACATGGTCTTCCACGCCCGGCCCGTCCACCCCACCGGCTGCGCCAGCATGGTGCGAAAGTCGAATGCCGGCGAGTTCGCAAGCGAAGCGATCGAATTGCGCCTCGACGAAGCTCCTAGCTACTGCGCGCAGATTGTCCTCGCGGTGACGGCGCGCCCTCCCAGGGCAACCGCCGAGCTGAATCGATCTGAGCTGTCGGTGAGTGCGGGGGGCAGTCACTGGGTCGTGCGTCCGCACGGGGACATGGGGAGCACCACCGTGATCTTGGGGAGCCTGTATCGGTACGACACTGCGGGCCAGAGCGGATGGGGGTTCGCGGTGCTCGGGCAGCGGATGCCGTGGAACCTGCGCGCCACGGCGCAGGCATACGGCATCGCCTGAGGGTCGGAAGTGCTAGTGCCCAATCGCAGCCGTGAGCAGGACAGCGATGGCCACAATGACCACCCGGTTCCGGACGGGCAGATCCCGGAAAAAGCCCATGACGCGCGTAGCCAGACCCGGCACCTGGCCGGCCATCCACAAGCTGTTCCAGGCCCCACTTTTGGCCGTTGATGCGGGGCGCGGCGGTAACGGAGCTCGCTGGCTCGGCGGAGGGTTTGCTGCGTTCCCTTTCGCCGGGGCCGTTGATTCCGGCCGCGGCGGGAGAGGCGGCAATGGATCTCGCTGGTTCGATGGTGCGCGCCCCTTTGGCGAGGCCGTTGACGCGGGCAGTGGGGGGAGAGGCGGCAACGGAGCTCGCTTTTGGGGCGCCGCGTTCCACTTCGCCGTCGGCGCACCCCCTGACTGCGGGCGTACGGCGGGCGAGGGGAACCATTCCCACTGGCTTGGGCCACCGAAGGGGTCGATGACAACGTGCCACTCCCCGGGTAGCCCGGTCGGCGACGCCGGCTGCTGATCCGGGATCCAGTCATTTCTGAACTGCCCGCTCGGCATGCCGACCTGGATCCAATGCCCACCCGGTTCTGCCACGTCGGACATCAGGCCACCTCTGCGTGACGATCGTCAAGTGTCCGGTGGACAGTGGTTCACCGGTTGAGCAAGAACTCGAGCGCAGGGGCACGCAGCCGCACACTGCGGACCGCCCCAATCTTCGGTGAGATCTACGGTTTGCGACCACCCGGACGGGTTCGATACCCACGGCCGCAGCAACCTCGTCAAGCATCAGCTTCGCCCGGCGGAACAGGGTTAACGTCCCGTCCGGCCGACCTCGCCAGGGTGAGGTAGACGAACCGCTCTCCCTTTCTTGCCCTGCACGGCGGGAGGGAGAGCACCTGGATCCCTCGTCCAGACCGCGGAGGCCGCGTCGCCGGGCACCAGCTGAGCCGGCGACCGGCCGAGCTGAAGCCGCAGTCACGTTGCGGTAGGTCGCCCAGGCGGCGCCGGGAGACGGTGCCCGCGGATCTCCACCGACACGGCGAGCCCCAGACAAGCAGAAACGCCGGACCGGCTGAATCAGCCGGCCCGGCGCACTCTCCTGACCCCCAGGTCTACTGCTGCTGGACGGAGAACTGCGCCCCGCCGAGCACTGCGGACGTGACCGCGAACTGCGAGCGCAGGTCCACGACCTGCTCGCGCATCCGCTCGATCTGCGCCTCGGAGACGGCAACCCGCTCGACGGACTTCGCCAGCTCGGACTCCAGCCCCTTCGCCCGCGCGTCGGCGGCACCACGGGCCCGCTCGGCGACCGCGAGCTTCAGGGACAGCTCCTCGATCTTCGCGGCCAGCTGGTCCTTGGCGTTGGCCACGACCTCCATCGCCTTGTCCACCGCGGTGCGCTCGACCATCAGCGCCTCGATGCGCTCCTGCATCGCGGCCATCGTGGCGGCGGACTCGCGGGCGACGGCCATGGCCTCGGCCGCATCCGCTTCCGCCTTGTCCATCCGCGCCCTCTGCTCGAGGATCATGCGCTCGGCGGTCTCGCGGCGCTGGGTCTCGGCGGTCAGCGCGGCCTCGGCAGCGGCGGACTCCTGGGCGTGCGCGGTCGCGGCGGCCAGGTTCTGCGCGCGGGCCGCCTCGACCTTGTGCGAGGCGTCGGTGCGGGCCAGTTCGATCAGGCGCGCGGACTCGGCCCGGGCACCCTCCATCTTGTTCGCGGCCTCGGTGCGGGCGGCGTCCATCGCGGTCGCGGCCTCAGCGCGCGCAGCCTCGACCATGCGCGCCGACTCGGTGCGCACGTCCTCGGCCCGAGCCTCGGCGGCCGCCTTGGCCCGCGCGCTCTCCAAGACCGCGGCCTTGAGCTCCTCGATCTGCGCGGCCATCCGCTGCTGCTCGGCCTCGGCCGCGGCGTTCTCCCGCTCGGCCTCGGACTTCTGCGCGGCCAGCTGCGCGGTCAGCGCCTCGATGCGGTGTCGGGTCGACGCGAGCGACGCGGCGGAACGGCTCGCCTCGGCCTGCGACTCCTTCAGCGCGGTGGTGGCCTCCTCGGCGCGGGCCCGGTCGGCCGCGGCGCCCTCGGTCGCCTTCACCCGGCGCTCGACCTCACCCAGGCGGGCCGTTTCGGAGGCCTTGCGCGCCGACTGCTCGGCGGCCAGCGCCTTCTCCGTCACGTCCAGCCGGCCGGTGAGCTCCTCCACCGACTTCAGCGCGGCGACCAGGGCCTCGTTCTGCGCCTGAGACTCGGTGCGCATCGCGTCCCGCTCGGCGGTCATCAGCTTCATCGCGGCGGTGGCGCGCTCGGCCTTCTCGGTCATCGCGGCGACGGCGGCAGCGGCCTCCGTCGCGGCGGCGTCGGCCTGCGCGCGCTCGGACTCGGCCTGCAGGTGCATGCGCTCGGCGCGGGCGACGCGGGCGTGCGCCTCGGCCACCTTCTCCGCGGCTTCGGCGGCCACGGCCTCAACCTGCGCGGCCGCGGCCTCGGGGTCGGCGGACTGCTTCAGTGCGTCGACGAGCTCACTGAACTGACCGACCAGGTGCTCGACCATCCCGGTCACCTGGCCCTTGATCTCCGACGCCCGCTCGCGCGCGGCATCGATCGGGCGCTCGTCCACCGGCATCCCGGTGAGCTTCGCCTTCAG
>DATLBX010000003.1:0-2583 GCA_035526705.1 Acidimicrobiales bacterium
CGCTTGACGACCTCGAGCCCCTCACTGTGCAGCTGCGGCGTGAAATCGATCACGTCATCGAGCGAGAACCCCTGCCGGTCGAACGGCTTCGGCTTGGTCGGGAACGGCTGCGTGGGGCTGGTCTTCTCGCTTGGCACGTCCGACTGCGGAACGGGCCTCTCCTCGATCGGCCAGACCGGCTCACCGGTTTCCCGGTTGAGCACGAAGAGGAAGGCCGTCTTGGTGGGCTGTGCCAGCGCCTTGATCCGCTTCCCGTTCATGTTCATGTCGAACAGGATCGGGGCACAGGCGAGATCCGAGTCCCAGAGCCCGTGATGGTTCATCTGGTAGTGCCACTTGCGCTTGCCCGTCTTGATATCCACGGCGACGAGGCTTTCGGCGAAGAGCGTGTTGCCCGGACGGGAACCACCGAAGAAGTCACTCGGCGGCATCTCGACGGGGAGGTACACGAGCCCGAGTTCGGGATCTGCGCTCATCTGGGACCAGACGCCGGTGTTGCCGTTGACCTCCGTCGAGTTGTTCAGCCACGTGTCGTAGCCGAACTCCCCCTTCTGCGGAACCGTGTGGAAGGTCCAGATCCGCTTGCCGGTCCGCGCATCGAACGCGCGCACGTAGCCCTTGACGGTGTTGGTCCCGCGGGCGCCCGCGAAGCGGTGGGCCGCGCCGACCACGACCACGTCACCGACGACGAGCGGGGTGGCGTTGAGGCCGACGTCGGCGGTGTCGGGGTTGTCGATCTTCTGGTCGAAGTCCTGCTTGAGGTCGATCACGCCGCCCGTGCCGAAGGTAGGCACCGGCACGCCGGTCTTGGCGTTGAGCGCGATCATCCGGTAGCCGGGCGTCACGTAGATGATCCGCTCGTCACGCCCATCGGCACTCGACCAGTACGACACGCCGCGTCCCGAGCCGTTCCGCGGCGCGTTCTGCCCGCGCACCCCCTCGTCCTCGGTGTGCAGCCAGCGGATCTCACCGGTGCCAGGATCGAGCGCGGCCACGCCGCGCCGGCTCCCGACGGTGGTGTAGAGCGTGCCCTTGATCATCAGGGGGGTGGCGGAATACAGGTTGTCGGGCCGAGCCCCGAACGGATTCGTATTCAGCCGCCAGGCGATCTCGAGGTCCTTGAAGTTGTCCTTGTTGATCTGATCGAGCGGCGAGTAGCGCGTGCTCGCGAGATCGGCGCCGTAGGTCCGCCACTCGGCGCCCGGAACCGCGGGCGCGGCTGCCGGTTTCTGGGCGGGCACCGCTGCCGGTGTCTGGGCCGGGGCCCCACCGGCGGGGCCTTGCGCCTCGACGGCCATCCTCCCGGTCCCAGCCCACACTCCCGCCGCCAGTGCGGCAGCGCCCAACAGCCCTCCGAATTTCCTCACAGGGATTCCTCCTCGAGGCCACCCGCGTCTTCGGCGGGGGCGCCCGGTGCCAGCGTGCATTACTTCTGGGGCCGAACGTTCTTGATCTCGATACGCCCGAGGGCCGCACGGTCGTTTGGCAGCGCCGCCGGGCCCGCGGGGAGTTCGTTGACGCTGAGCAGGTACGCGACGGCGTCCACATAGTCCTGAGCCGCCAGCGACTTCGGCTGGGTGGGGGGCATCTGCTCGACCTTCTCGAAGAGCTTCCGGACCGTGGCGCGGTTCCATTTCTCCATGAAACCGAGACCTGCCAACGCGGGCGCCTGCTCGCGCCCGGCAAAGTCCTCGCCGTGACAAGTGACGCACTGCGAGAAATACACTGCTTCGCCGTTTTTCGCCTGAGCTTCGGTGTAGACACCGTCCCAGACCGAGGTCGTGGCCGACTGACCGAGCGCGGCCGCCCCTGCCGCCGTGCCGAGTATTGCCAGTACAACCACGCCGAAGAGACGTGGGATGTGCCCGTTCGTGGTGCCGTGTTTCATGTGCGATGACTTCGAGTGTGATCGGACGCCGATGCGGCCAGCTGCGCGGCGCCCGGCCGAGGGCCCCCCCGGCTCGGGCGACACCGTGGTGGGATCAGTGGTGCTCCAGGAGAGAACCAAATCCGCGAATCTTGTCCTGAATCCCCATCTTGCGCAGGGCCGACCAGTAGATGACCGTGCCCGAGGAGAACACCGGGAGCTTGAGCCAGCGCTCGGCATCCGCCGCCACGTGGGCGAAGTGCAGGTTGGTCCCCAGCTGGATGATGGCGTCAGGCTTCGACTCGGCGCAGCGCATCGTCGCGGCCTGCAGATCCGCATACGTCTGTGAGGCCACGTGGATGATGCTCTTGCACTTCAGCCCTTCGACGTGGACGATTTCGAAACCGCGCGCGGTGAAGTAGTCGATGGCATTCTGCTCAATCACCGGGTAGTACGGCGTGAGGAGGGCGATGCGTTTCGCACCACAGAGTTTGAACGCCTGCTCGGCCGACTGGGCACCCATGGTCACGTCGACGCCCGAAAGCTTCTGCAGTTGCTCGAGCAGCGCGAAGCTTCCCTTCTCGCCCCCCATGTAGCTCTGCGAGCTCATGCCGAGGATCAGGTGATCGATCAGGCACTCGTTCAGGCGGCGCACCGAGTCCTCGAGGTTCGCCACGACGTGCTTCATGATCAGCTCCCAGTCGGCGTTCGCGCTG
>DATLBX010000004.1:0-8154 GCA_035526705.1 Acidimicrobiales bacterium
ACCCGAACCGATGGATGGAACCCCCACGTGGGTGAAGTATGCGGTCGCCTTGTTGGGCGCGGCGAGCGCCTATGCGGTCGTTACACAAATGTGTGCGCCACCCACGAACGCACCACGAACGACACCGGCGCCGACGCCAACACCGACACCGAAGCCGGCGCCGAAGACGCGTAGCCCGCGCAGCAAGGTCACGTTCGCCCAGGTCGGGGGACATGAGGAAATCAAGCACCAGATTGGGAAGCGAATCATTGCGCCATTCCAAGAGCCCAAGCTCTACGAGCGCTTCCGGAAACGTGTCGGCGGCGGCGTCTTGATGTACGGGCCTCCAGGCTGCGGCAAGACCTTGCTCGCGCGCGCCACCGCCGGACAATGCAACGCGAACTTCAACAACGTCGCTATCAGCGACGTCCTCGACATGTGGTTCGGTGAGAGTGAACGAAAGCTCACCGCGATCTTCGCGGCAGCACGGGCTTCCGCCCCGACGGTGCTGTTCTTCGACGAGCTCGAGGGCCTCGCCGCCAACCGGAGCAACAGTCGCCAAAATAACCCCCTCGCGGGCCTCGTGAGTCAGTTTCTCACGGAGATGGACGGCTTCGCCGACAACAACGGCGGTCTGCTCGTCCTCGGTGCGACCAACGTGCCGTGGGCGATCGACCCGGCGTTTCGTCGGCCAGGCCGGTTCGACCGGGTTCTCTTCATCCCTCCACCCGACCGCGCGGCGAGGGCCGCGATCCTGAAAATCCAGCTCGATGGACGCCCCACGGACAAGGACGTCGACCTCGCCTGGATCGCCGACCACAGCGCCGGCTTTTCGGGCGCGGACCTCGAGCATGTGGTCGAGGAGGCGACTGACGCCGCGATCGAGGCTTCAGTGGCGGCGAAGCGAGAGGTTCCGGTCCAGCAAAAGCACTTACGCTCGGCGCTTGCGCGGGCCAGGTCGACCACCCACGAGTGGTTCACGTCCGCGCGTGAGCACGCGGCGAAGAACAACGAGGGCGGACAGTACGACGAAATGCTCCGCTACCTCGAGCACAACGCGAAACCAGGGAAATCACCGTGAACGCAGGACAGCACATCCACATGTGGCAGTGGAGGACTGCATGAATCGCCTCACCCTCGGTATTTCCGTGCTTGGCTTGACCGGGCTCGGCGTCGCGGGCGTCGCGTGGTATGTGAAACGTCGACCGGTCAGTCACCCCGGGTACGTGGTCGCCGCGAATTGCGGGGGTGTGACCGTCACGGACGAAGCCCAGGCCCTTGCGTTCGCGGAGTCTCGCGGGGCTCAGGCGTGTACGTTCGTACAGGCCGCCAGCGCCGAGTGGGTCGCCAACGCAAGCGCTTCCCTCAGCGTCCCGTTGATCTGCGAGGCAGCCAAGGCCGAGGACGCGGCGCTCGGATTCGCCTACCGCCTCCTGCGTGCGTATGTCCGTGGAGCGCTCACCGCCGGAAAGATCGACGAGCCGTCGGCCGTCAACGTCGTCGCGGACCTCCGAAAGCTGATGCTGGACAATGGGGTTCCACCCGCGCTCTTGCCCGAGGGCGTGCCGGGTGTGCCGAAGCCCTCCCCGAAACCTGGACCACCCCCGGGACCGAAGCAAATCGACCAGCTCCTCACCCCGGCCCAGCGCGAGGCCGAAGCCTGCGGCTTTGCGGTGGCCAACCGACCAAAGACCTACGGAGGTCTCAGTCAGTCCGATTACCCCGATACCCCGCTCGCGGGCTGGTTGGGCCTGGTCGCCTACCGGCGAGCATACCCTGATTGGCCGACAGGTCCTGTGCAGCCGGCCCAGGTGGAGGCCCTCAGCCGGGTGATCACATGCGTCACGGAAAAACTCTACCCGCCGGTCCCGGTCCCGGTCGACACACCGACGCCGGGGAAGCACTACCAGACAAGGGCCACCGACACGGACCTGCTCGCCCTGGCTTCGCGGGCATACAAGACTGTGAATGGGAGTCCGGCAAATCTCGCTGCGGCACGAGTCCTGAGCAACCATCCCGACAATAGGCGTTTCCATTCCGCCCATCCCACCGAGATCGCCCTGTACCCGCCAAGCGGCCGTCGCATCGACGTTTCGCCAGTCTTCGGGCCACCCGTCCGCCAGGTGAAGGATCCAGAGGATGGGGCCCGCGGCGAAGGAAACTACTTCCCGCTCATCTTCATACCGGAGTTGCCATAGCTCCGCCCGCCACCACAACCAAGCATGAAACAAACGGAGAAACATGCCTGACAAGGACCGCGACGACGCATGGGACCGTATGAGCGAGCGTGACGTCCACGACCGAGATCGGCACAACTGGCGAATCTACGCCGGCGTGTCCTTCGTCGCCGGCTTCACGCTCGGGGTGATCTTCAAGAACTGGCTGGAGCGTCATCAGGTTCCAACCGAGGTTTGAGCGGCGAGGGTGCATGAAGGTTCTTGGCCAATCATACGCGTTTTGGGCTGTCCCCGCTGGCGTGACGCTCGCAGCCGGGACGATGTACGGCGTCTATTACCTGGCCCAACGGCGGCGAGCCCGGGAACACCCGGAGACCGGCTACAGGAGCGGCAAGCCGTTTCTGATCATGGTCGTCGAGTGCCGCTGGGAAGCCGATTTGCCCGGCGGCTTACCGCGAACCATCGATACCGCCGCTGACGTTCGCGTCTCGGCCGCCGCTTGATCCCTCCCAGAAAGAGCCTCAGACATGTTTCCGGAACCACGCAAGACGAGGATGATCACACCCAGGGAAGCCCTGCCCGGTCGAAGCGAGCGAATGCCGGTGGGTGGCGTTCACCCCGTGCTGGGGTCCCCGCTGGCACCGCCGTTCCCCTCCGGCTTTGCGACGGCGGTGTTCGCGATGGGCTGCTTCTGGGGAGCGGAGCGCAAGTTCTGGGGAGTGCCCGGCGTGTTTTCCACGGCCGTCGGGTACGCGGCTGGCTACACGTCGAATCCGACCTACGAGGAGGTGTGCACCGGACGGACCGGCCATGCCGAGGTCGTGCAGGTTGTGTTTGACCCGACCAAGGTCAGCTACGAAGCGCTGTTCGGGGTGTTCTGGGACAATCACAACCCGACCCAGGGGATGCGCCAAGGCGACGACGTCGGCACCCAGTACCGGTCGGGCATCTACACCCATGGTGACGCGCAGATGCAGGCCGCGAACCGGTCCAGGGCCGAGTACCAGAGAACACTGAAAGCTGCGGGGTTCGGTGAGATCACGACCGAGATCCAGGCGCTGCCGGTGTTCTTCTACGCCGAGGCGAAGCATCAGCAGTACCTGGCCAAAAATCCGGACAGATCTTGCAACCTTCACGGCTGCCCGGTTACTCGCGGAAAGGACGGAAAATGATCATTCGAAGTCAACGAGTCCGTGAGGCCGTCATTCGTCAGGCCCTGTTACCCCGGAGCCAGCAATATCTCCGGAGATACAACCTGAAAACAATCGTCGAAGATGAACGTGGCCGGGTCACGATCATCACCGGCGATGGCCGTGTCGTGACCACGCCGCCGACGTCGGTTCCTGTAGCGGGTGACCGGCCAACGGCCCCGGTCTTGAGAGACGCGCCTCCGTCCGCACCGCTGCCAACGCGCGCGTCGACATCCCCCACGCGCATGGCGGACGAACCACCTACAAGGTGATGGCGCTCATCGCCGCCCGTTGTCGCAGAGGGCATGGCCCGGTTATCTTGAAGCCTCCGATTGGCCGTCCCCGACTGGACGTGAGGCTCGTACCACCCAGGTAGCGAAAACGCTTGCGTAGCTCGCTAGCGCGCGTTATAGTCCGCGCGCTTGTGGGCTGTCATGGAGTCAGTCATGACAGTTGTTCACACTGGAGAGATCACCAACATCACCGTCGGTCAGTACAAGGGGACCGGCAAACTGGAGGCCAGCGTGATGATGCTCGTGGGCGGTCAAGAGGTGCGGAGGCGATGGAAGTCGCCGCACAGCTCGCGTACGGCAACGGAGCGCTGGGCGCGCGAGAAGGCCAAGGTCTTCCTCGCGGGCACCCAGAGGAAGGAGCGGGCGCCGACGCCGACGTTCGCCGAATTCGCCACCCGCTTCGTGGGCGACCACGTCGAGGCGGCGAAGCTGCGGCCGAGCACGGCCGAGAACTTGAACATGAACCTGCGCACCCACCTGCTCCCGCGCCTCGGGGGCCTGCGGCTCGACGAGATCACCGAGGACCACATCCTCGAGATCAAGCGGCTCGACCTGGCGATCGGCACCATCAACAAGATCCTGCAGGGGCTCGGCCAGATCCTGCAGGCGGCCGCGGTGAAGGGGCACTGCAAGCCGCTCAAGATCAAGCGGATCAAGGCCCCGAAGACGCGGGCCGACTTCTACCCGCCGCCGGACTACCTCCGCCTCGTCGAGGCGGCGGTGAACGACCAGCGGGCGCTCGTGGCGATCCTGCTCGGCGGCGACGCGGGCCTGCGCTGCGGGGAGATCCTCGCGCTGGGGTGGCCCCGGGTGGACTGGCACGCCAACAGGGTCCACGTCGAGTACTCGGTGTGGCGCGGGATCGTTGGCCCGACGAAGGGTGGGAAGCCGCGATCGGTGGACATGACGCCGCGACTGCGGGCGGCGCTCCTCAAGCTGCAGCAGCTTGGCGAGGTGCAGCCGACCGACGATGCCATCGGGCCGCGTGTCCTGACGCGGGACGCCGGCCGCTACGCCGGCGACGGCGAGCCCATGAGCCGCAGCGCGCTCCGGGAGTTCGTCGAGCCCGCCCAGGAGCGGGCCGGCGTCAAGCCGGGGATGCACATCCTCCGGCACTCGTTCTGCTCCCACCTCGCTATGGCCGGCGTGCCGGTCACCGCGATCCGCGACCTCGCGGGCCACAGCTCGGTGGCGATCACCGACCGGTACATGCACCTCGCTCCCAAGGGAACCGGGAGCGCCATCGATCTCCTCGCGGGACTGCACGCCAGGTAGGCGCGACGTCGTCGCAGGAGAATGCCAGGAGACGCGGGTTCGCCCGCCCCTAAAAACCGAATAGTCTCGAACACTTCGCCCTCCGGCGATCCACAGAACGAGAACTGATCCCTGCATCTCGCGCCTACCCCGACAGCCCACAAGCAAGGCTAAATGCGCGAGATTGCAGGGGTTAAATCGCTCATAATTTACCGTGCCAATCCCCACGAGCCCCCTTCGCGGCACCGTGGGCTTGGAGAAAACCAGGAGACGGGACGCGGGGTGCCTGGAGGGGGATCCGGGTGAGGGTTCTGAAACAGACGCACGCGAGACAGCCGGTGGACGACGCTGCGCTCGACGCTGAGGTGAAGACACGTTGAGACCCGCGCTCGGCGCGGAAGGGTAGGTGGTGGATGGGTGGTAGTCAACGTGCGACCGCGAGTCGCAAGCGTTCGGCGACGATCGCGGTCGGGTACGTCCGCGTTTCGACCGATGAGCAGGTGCTTGGTCCCGAGGCGCAACGTGTGGCGCTGACCCGGTGGGCTGAGGGCCGTGGTCTTCATCTCGTCGTCGTCCATGAAGATCGCGGTATCTCCGGGGCGGCCGCGCTCGACCGCCGGCCTGGTCTGCTGGCCGCAATCGACAGCCTCGAGCTTCACAACGCCGGCTACTTGGTCGCGGCCAAGCGAGACCGCTTCGCGCGCGACGTGATCATCGCCGCGCAGCTCGAGCGTCTCGTTCTGCGACAAGGCTCGCAGCTCGTCTCGGCGGACGGCGCTGGCGAAGGCGACTCGCCGGAGGCTGAGCTGATGCGACGAATGCTCGATATAATTGCTTCCTACGAACGGTCCCTCTTCCGCGGTCGTACGCGGGCCGCCCTCGCGACCAAGCGTGCGAAGGGCCTCAAGTTCGGGTCCACCGCTCCGTACGGGTGGAGGCTCGACGGGGAACGCCTCGAGCGAGATCCTGACGAGCAGCGGATGATCGTGCGGTTGCACGAGCTCGCCGTTGATGGTCGTTCGCTGCGGCAGCTCGCCGTCGCGTTGACCACCGAAGGGTTCACGCCACGCGGCCGGCGCTGGCACCCGAACTCGGTCCGTCGGATCCTCCGCGCGACACCCACGGGTCCGTGAGCGAGTCCGCCCAGCGCGAGCTTGATCTGCGCGAGAACAAGCAGGCGCGGTATGACGCGCCATGCCGCAGATCGTCCTCGAAGATTTCAACCTCGAAGGCGCGGAGCGCCGTCTGTGCGTCGAGGCGCTCGGCCTCGCCGGCAGCATTATCGGCGCCGCCCAGATCCTCGGCATCACGCGACATGCGCTCAAGCGCCGCATCATCAAGCTCCGCATCAACTGGTCGCGCACGGGCCCGACGGCGATGGCCTCGGAGTAGCGGACGTTCCGTCTTGGCCTAATTAATTGAGGAGGGGAACAGGTCGACCTGCGCGCTCACGGAGCTGTGCTGGTACTCGCGCGCCCCTGCACTCGCGCGGCCACGCCGGACCGCACGGCGTCGCATTATCGCGACCGGGCGGCCGTCGCGTCGTGGGTATTTTCGGCGACCGCTTTGGCCTGCAGGATCGCAAGCATCACGGATCACCCACTCCGATGACCAAGGAGGCCGCCTCACTCCGCCCGTGCACACGCGGGTCGGCGACGAGCACGCCTACGCCTCGTGCGCAATGATAACCTCGTCCCACGCATGCCGCGGAAGTCCGTCATCCCCCAGGGAGACCTCGAGCGGGTCGCCCACGCGCTCGCCGCCGGGCTCGGGCAAAAGCAGCTCACGGCGGAGCTCGGGTGGGACGCCAGGCAAATGCAGCGGTGTATCGCCCGCTTGAACGCGGAGGTGTGGGCCGCGCACGTCCACTGCTGGTCGACTTCCAGGGGGAACGCGCTCGAGTGGCTTCGCATCAGCGGGCTCAGCACGCCCGAGGAGCTCGCGGCAGTCGTGGCGATGACCCGGGAGAAAGCCCGCGAGGACCGCCAGGAGACGCTCCGGATCGGCGCGCTGCTGCAGGGCAGGGGCGACCTCGACGACGCCGAGCGGATCTTCCGGCGCCACCTACGCGACGACCCCGAAGACGCCGACGTCGAGATCGAACTCGGGAGCTGCCTCCTCGACGCGGGGCGCCTCGACGAGGCGCTCGAGCTGTTCGAGCGAGCGCTGTCCGCGGAGCCGGAGCACGAACGGGGGCGTCTGTGCAACGCCCTCGCGCTCGACCGCGCCGGCCGCTTCCCGGAGGCGATGGCGGAACTCGAGCGGGCGCAGCGGCTCTCCCCCGGCGACCTCTACGTGCAGGCGCTCCTCGGGGACTGGTGCATGCGGGCGCCCGGCGACCACGCGCCGATCGTCGCCATGCTGCGGGGCCTCATGACGACCTTGGTCAACTGGTACGCCGGCAAACCTGAGGCCGTGGACCACTGCCGCGACGTCGCCAAGGTCGTGTTCCTGTCGCTGTGGGAGCGGTCGTACCATGACGCCGCCGCGGAGGTCGCCCGCGTCGCCCGTCGACACGGGTGGAGCACGGCCGGCATCGAAGATCGGCTCGAGCATTCCGAGGTCCGCCGGACACGGGCGCCGCGGCCGTTCCTGGCGGTCGTGCAGGCCCACGCCCCCGACCCTCCCGCGCGCTGGCCGGAGGGCGCCACGGGCTTCCTCGTCAGGCTCCACGTGGTCGCGCGCGACGCGGGTGAGGCGATGGCGGTCGCACTCCACCACCTGCGTCGCGGCGAGCCGGGTGCGGTGCAGTTCCAGCTCGACGTGATGCCGGCGCCCGGTCAGCCCGTCACCTCCGCGGATCCCCGGGTCTGCGAGGCCGGCGAGCGCGTGTGGATCCGGGTGATACGGGAAGTGCCGGTCGTTGCGGCCCCGACCGCACCCGCGGACCCGCCCAGGGATCAGCGCCTGCGTCATCAGTCCGAGGCTCGCCGCCGGACACACAGCCCTGTGCGTCGACGCAGTCCTCGCTGATACGACGCTGGAGCGGACCTGCGAGCTCCTCGGGCTCGACTGCCGGACGATGCAGCGTTGGCGCCGGGTCGGGTCGTTGCGTGCGGTGCAGACGCCGGGGTCGAGGGGCTCGCGCACTTCGCCTCGCTGGCGCGACGGCGGTCGGAGCGGCGTTCTCGTCGTTGGTGCTGTGGATCGACGGCGACGGCGACGTGCCCTCGGGGGCGTAACGCCTCCGGACAGGTCGTAGAGGTCAAGGGGTGGCCCGCTCGTTGGCCAGGTAACGGTCGGCCGCGTCGTGGGGACGCC
>DATLBX010000005.1:0-3259 GCA_035526705.1 Acidimicrobiales bacterium
CAGGTGCGGCAGCCCGAAGGTGGTACGGGAGCCGGCCACCGGGTAGGCGTCTTTTAGGGTCATCGGCAGGCCGTGGAGCGGGCCGAGCGGCCCGCCGGCGTCGGCGAGGCGGTCTGCCGCGGCCGCCTGCCGGAGGGCGGAGTCTGCCTCCAGTCGCGTCACGCACCGGACGAGGTGGTTGCCCCGCTCGATCCGGTCGAGGAACGCCCGTGTGACATCCACCGAGCGGACCTCCCGCCGCCGGAGGGTGGCCACGAGCGCGGTGGCCGAGTCGAGCAGATGAGGTGCGGTTCCCTGCATTCGTTACGACCCCTCGTAAACGACCCAACTCAGCAGACCCGGCCGACGGGTAACCTACGAACTCCAGGAACCGTTCACCCGGCCGGGGTCTGCGGCCGCGGTTGGTTCGGCGGCGGCCGACCGGCGGGCGAGGTGCCGCCAGCGCCGCTGCCGGTGGCGGTAAAGCACCTGGGCTTACACCCAGACCAAGCCCGTCAGCCACCCGGCCTCGATAATGATCTCGTCGCTATAGAGCGTCCGCCCGTCGGGCGACGGGCGGACGCGCATCTGATGGTCCCAGCGGCGGACACGCGGCCCACTCTCCCGCGTCTGGATCGTCCGCGCCCCTGAGTCGATCCGTTCACAGAAGATGGTATGCGGCCCCAGCGGGACGACGCCCAACAGGTACACGTGGATCATGTTCACCGAGCAGCGCACTTCGGTGCCGGTCACGTAGAAGGGGAAGAACTTGCCCAGTCCCGTCGCCGTCAGCTTCTCCGATCCGTCGCGGTTGTCGAATGACAGTCTGTCAACGCCGAGGCCGTCCCCGATCGGCGGCGACCCACGACACCTTCCACGAGAGTTCGTTCCGGCCAACGAAAAGCCGGTGCCACTCTATACTCCGCCCGGCTCCGAATGAGCCATTCCGAATGAGCTCTCGATGGAGTATAACCGATAACCGTGAACCGACCTCGGCGTTGACCCCGCACGGAGAGCCACGGATGGCCTGGTTTCCCATCGTCTTGACGGACGACGAGCAGCAGATCGTGGTGGCCGAACGGGAGTCGCACCCGGACGCCCATGTCCGGCGGAAGATGCTCGTTTTGTGGCTGCTGCATTGCGAGGTTACTCGGGCGAAGGCTGCGACCATTGCGGGGTTGGGCCGGGCGACCGTTCAGCGGTACGTGGCCGCGTTCCGCGAGGGGGGTCTGGCGGGTCTGCGTCAGTGGGATGTCAAGGGCCCCGTCAGCGACCTGGCCGGCTACGCCGAGGCGATCCAGAAGTCCTTGACCGAGACGCCGGTGCGAACGGTGGCCGAGGCCTGCGAGCGGATCGAGGCGTTGACCGGCCTGCGTCGCGGGCCGACGCAGGTGCGGGTGTTCCTGGCCGGGCTCGGGTTCCGCTGGCAGCGGACGCGGGCGATCCCGGGTAAGCGTCACATAAGTTGGTAGTCATTTGTATCAAGCGGCCAGTTGGCGTTGCCAGAAGTGTTCGGCGACAACTACCTCTCCCCATCGTGTTGCCTCACCCGAAAATGTTACCAAGCGCGAACTGCATTCGGCTCGCGTATTTGGGGCAAAAATCTGTGTTCGTGGTGAAGGTGGAGGTAGGCTCCGCGACGTGATCTGGCTCGGAGACGAAGCGGAGCGACCACGACTTTAACCTGAGCGGAGGGTCGAGCGCTGGTGGGAACCAACTCGAACGCCGATTCCGGAACCAATGCCGATCGGAGCAACCGGACATTACCCCGATCGGCTTGCGATAAATCCAAACAGTCTCACTCAGCGAAGGTGCGACTCGCTTCAATTCGTCGTTCCCTGTCCGATGACCACCGGTTCTCGATCGGCGTTTATTCCGTCCAGGCAACCCTGGACCAGAGACCGGGCCATCACATGCCGCCAGTCGCGGATCCGACGTTGCAGCGTCCGCAGTTGTCCATCGGGGAACAGGCCCGGAAACTGCTGATGCAGTCGGTCCATCAACGACTTCGCCGTCGCCTCGGGTTCCTTCTGAAGCCACACCAAGATCTCGGGCCAGACGCTCTCGAACGGATCCTTCCGCGTTCGATAATCGCGCGGAGACGATGCCTCTTGGCGATGGGTCGGGCGGACTTCACCCTTGCGCCACAGGTCCGGCAACTTGGCGAGGAACTCCTCCAGGTTTTCTCGATCCGCCCCGTGACTCCGGTCTCCGGACTGAAGAGCCACCAACGCGGCTTGGCCTTCTCGAATCCCGTGCAACAGGCCGAGGGGATCCAGAGAAGCGAACGTTGCTCGAAGCGATTCTTTCGCGGCGATCGAGACCGCGGCCTGGGTCAAGAGCCTGTCGCACGGGGTCGCCGGTTTGTGATAACGCTTCCGGACCTTGGCACCTTCCCGCGTCTTGGACTTCAGCTTGAACGACGGCTGGAAGTAATTCACGTACAGTCGGATCCTCTGATACAGCCGGGCGAGGCACTGACCCGCAAGCAATCCGGTGAAGCGTTCATAACCGATGAACCGTCGAATCACGGCGCCATTCTTCTGCTCGATCCAGGCCTGGTCGTTCTTCTGGTACGCCCGCGAGCGGGTGAACTCCAGCTTCTGATCTCGGCAATAGGCCAGGAGCGTTTCGTTGATGAAGGCGCTGTCGTTGTCGGAATCGATCCCGCGGATCGGCATCGGGAACTGGCGACGCAGAACCGTGAGGCCCTCGACGACCAACGATTGTTCGCGGGCCACGAGCGGAACCATCTCCGTCCAGCCCGAATCCACATCCGTTGCCACCAGGCTCCACAAGAACACCCCTTGCATCGAACTGCCGCCGTGGGAAACGAAGTCGATCTCCAGGAATCCAGGCTCCGGTTCCTTCCAGTCCGAGAACGTGCGAATGGGAATCTGCCGGCTAAACTTCGTCGACGGCCTTCGCTTCGTTCGCCGCGAGGCAGGACTTCGCACGGGTGTCAGCAACCGGTCGATGGTCGCCGGGCTCGCCGCCAGCACGAGGGCACGCACGGTCGGATCGAGCGTCAGGTGTTGGTGCCGTTCCATTGCCGCGATCAGGCTGGGAAGAAGGGGCTTCAGACGCTTGCCGCAGATGCGATCCGCGGGTTTCCACAAGACGATCAGCGCTTCCCGGACCGCCTCCGCATAAATCCGCCGACCGTGGATGGGGGCCACCGGTTCAACGAGATCCACTCCCGTTAGAAGACGAATGGCATGCTTGCGATGGCACTCGGCCAGGGCAACGTACTCGTCCAGAATCCGGGACTTCTCAATCT
>DATLBX010000006.1:0-7679 GCA_035526705.1 Acidimicrobiales bacterium
AGGCGGTCGAAATGGATGAAGGCGCTTACGGCGCCGGGCTGATCGTCGAAGATCTCGACGGCGAGCGAAGCCTCCATCACAGCGGAGCGTGGCTCGGGTTCGAGAACGAATTCGTGATCGTTCCCGAATCCGGCGTGGCAGCTGCTGTGCTCTGCAACTACTCCGATTCGGACTCCGAGGAACTCATCGAGGAGGTTGTGGCGCTCGCCCTGGAATCTGAGTGAGGTGCCCGTGTTCGCTTGCGCCGAAGCTGTAGGTGCGACTTCAAGCGGGAGGACCGGAATCAGGCGGAGGCGGCGCCTCACGGAATGCACCGACCGCGCTCTCGGGGGCGTCTGACAGCGGCCTTCCCGTCTCCTGCGCGACCAGTTCCGATTCGACAAGTATCCGCATCCGCTTGAGCGCCTGTCGAAGGAACTTCTTCTGCATGTGGCGGCCGAACACGCGAAATCCAATGCGGATCACAGGGTTCGGGATCTCCGCAGCCCGAGACACGACGTGCATGCGGAACTCGACCTCCCCGGTATCGGTCCATTTGCAGATCTCGTAATCCAGCTGCCCCCGTTCGAGGTGTCCTTCGAGCGTTCGGTAGTTCCATCCCCACACCCGCACGTTCCGACCTTCGATGCTGACGAGGTCGTCGACTACCTCACCGACCCGCACTCCGAAGAGGAATCGCATCCAGAAGAACCGGCCTTCGAGGAGCATCGTCCGGCCGTCCAGCGGATGCTCCGAGTCGTAGACCGCCCGAACGATCTGGGGATCGGCGAACTCGTAGTCGGCCAACAATCGCTTGGCCACCTGCCATGACCCGTTTTCCAATGGCGCACCCGGTGGTTCCGGCGGTAGGGCCACGCAGTAGTCGTCGACGCGCCACCCGGTCTCCGCACTGACTGGCGAACCGCTCCGGTAGTCGAAGTTGACGTCGACTTCGTGCAGCTGCCGCAGCGCTTCCAGTGCCCGGTCGCGATTTGCCGGACGCCGAACCCGGTCACCGCGCATAGCGAACCGTCTGGACCTGTACCTTCCCGATCCGCTTGCCCCCGGCCAGCTCGATCACTCGGGTGCAGAGGTGCACCCACATGTGCATCTGCATCTCGGACGCGAACCACAGCTTCTCGTAGAGGAGGCCGAAGGGCCGGTTGGCGCTGCGGGCGACGGACCGAACTTCGAAGTAGAGCGGCGCGGTGGAGGACGTAGAGGTCGCCGGCTCGACGTGCCCGGTGCGGAACTCGATCTGGCCCGCTTCCATGTGCCCCTTGAGCGTCGCCAATCGAAAGGAGGTTGGCGACCGATCGATCAGCCGGACCACCGCGTCCCAAGGGCCGGGCATTCGCACGACGTATTCCTGCCCGAGGTCGGCCTCGGCGGGCTCCGACGTTCGGCTGACGAACTCGGCCACCTCGGTCGGGGACACCGCGTTGAGGTCTTGGACGATCTGGTCGAGTAGTTGCTCCGGGGTTGCGCCCGGCGCTTCGAACACCACCCGGTAGATCCGCTCGTAGGCCGGACCCACTCCGGTTTCGATCGGCTGCAGGTCGGCCGTGTCCGCCGGTGGGCTCAGCTCCGGGTGCGGGCCGCCTCGTTTCACGGTCGTCCGCTCCATGGCTCGCAGGAGGCTTGCGTAGCGCGCCACGGCGACGGCCATTCCCACCGGCCAGCGCATCCACCTCCGTGCGATCGCCCAAGGGGACTCTCCCGTCACTCCGGTGGAGAGGTCTTCGAGTTCCTGATCGTCCAGTGGCTCCAGTAGGGCTTTGCGCAGCTCGTCGGGTCTGGCGACGGTGACGGTCAGCCCCGGATGCCTGATCAGTCCCAGTGGGTCGATTCCGCGAACCGGCTCGCGGAAGCGCACGCACAGTCCCCCGTCCGCGTTGGTCGCCATGGTCAGGCCGCGGTCGACCAGGGAAAGTCGGGCCGATAACACAGTCTTGAGCACGGCATACGGACCGGTCTGCTCCGCGCCGGCGATGTTGCTCAAGGGGGTGACCACGACCCAGGGGCCGAAGCGGGCGCGGAACTCCCCCTCGGAGACCTCGACCATGGTCGTCTCGGGAGTCACCCCGAACGGAGCGGAGAGGACCCGGTGAACGGGAGCAAAGCGAAACTCGAAGCGCGCCAAGAGCACTCAACGCTACGCCTCGCTAGCCGCCTCCTTCACCCTCCGGGATAGACACCCGCCTCAGCTGTCGCCGAGCGAGTGACCACCTCAGCGGGGCGGGCCGGCATCAACAACTTGGAGGCACTGCTCGAGCGGGTGCACATAGCGGAGCGACTCCAACCACCAGGTCGCGCCGGCGGCGGCCAGTCCCATCAGTTCGACGCTCTCTGGGTTCGGCGCTTCCCACGCGGGGCTGGCCTGACCGGAAATGGCGACGTCGTACCGTCGCTCCTCGGGCAATCCTTCCGCTCGCAATGCCGACATCACATCCTCGACCTCGCCTGGGGTCATTGTGTGATCCGCAATCGGAAAGATGCCGTCGCACGAAGCGGCACGGCGGATCACCGCCGGCTTGCGGGAGGAACTCGCCATCCAGACTGGGATCGGGTGCGGCTCCGGAGGGGTCGCGTCGAGCCTCACCTTGTAATGAGGCCCATCGTGCTCAAAAGGCTCGCCGGACCACATAGCCCGCAGCACGTCGAGTCCCTCCATCAACATGGAGGGTCGAGCCGCAGGATCGGATCCCTCTCCGAAACGGCTGAAGTCGCCGGAATGGTCCACGCCCAAGCCCACTCCGAGGATCAGCCGCCCACCGGACAGCCGGCTAACCGTTGACGCTTGCCGGGCGACTACCCAGGGTCGCCGGCGCGGCAAGGGCGTAACGCTCGGGCCGAGGAGGATCCGGTCTGTTGCCTGGGCGATCGCGCCGAGGGCAGTCCACGGATCCGCGACGGGCATCGACCCGCGCACCAGGTGATCCCATAGGAACACGCCGTCCCAGCCGGCCCGCTCGGCCCGAACCGCGAGATCGACGAGGACCTCAGGATCACCAAACGGTCCGAAAGGTGGAAGGTAGACCCCGAAACGGAGCGCATTCGAGGTCATAAGAGACCGTAGCGAAGCGCGTCCAGCTCGTCGAAGGCGCGATGGCCGCGCTTCACCAACTCTGGGACGGCATCGTGGAGCGCGTCACGAATGCGGAACTCGAGCATGTGGAGCACGTGTGTCGCGGCGAGCACGGCCGCTTGCTCCCAGCCGACCAGGTCGAGGATCCTCGTCCACAGCCGCCCTCGGACGGCGTCCAGCTGCGGATCCTGGAGGGTGTACCAAACGAGGCCGATGAGATCTTCCGCCCGCGTGCCGCTACCTGCGTTCCCGATGTCGACGACCGCGACCACCGCCCCGTCACGGACCAGAACGTTGCTGGGGGTCGAGAGATCGGCATGGACCATGTCGGGGGCCTCTGGTGGTGGTGGGACCTCGGCGCACTCGAGCCGCAGGCGCTCGACCAAGGCCGACACCTCGGAGGAATACCCCGAGAGCCCGGCGATCGACCGGCGCAGGAACGACTGCCAGGGCGTCTCTTCGAGACCCGGTACGGCGACCGCCGATTCCTGACCGGTGGCGACCCGCCACGCGTACGACCAGTGGTCATAGCTCTCGGTGGCTTGGCCCGCCTGAAGTTCGATGATGTCCATCAGCTGCTCGACCAGGGACGGGGTCAGCTCGGGCGCGGGAGCCGCGTCAACGAAGTCCATGAGATGCCATACATGGGTGGCTGTCTCCCCCACTCCGAGCCAGGCCGGGGTGGGATAGCCGTGCCGCCGCATGTGCTCGACGATTCTCAGGGCTCGCAACGTCTCGGCCAGGTGGTTGCGGTGGGCGCGGGGCACGACTTTGAGCACCGCGTCCGTCGTGCCGGGCAACTGGACGCGCGTGGCACCCCCATTTAGGCCTCCGGGAAGGCGAGGAAGAAGAGTGACCTTTCCCCCGACCACGCGGGCCACGTCGTTCAGGACCTCGGCCGGCAGCTCTTCGGGATGGGTGCCGAACACGCGGGGTTTAGCTTGCTTCAGCGTCGTAGGTCTTTCCTGCAATTCGTTGTGACCATCGACGTTACGGCGTTCGTCCCGACGAGCTGTCGCCGATACTGGGCGCTTGCGGTCGATGCAGTTCGAGTTCGAAGGCGCCGTCATCGAGTGGCGTGGGCCTGCCCCCTTCTATTTCGTCGCCATTCCCAAGGAGGAGAGCGACGACATAAAGCTCGCCGCCAAGGGAATCGAGTACTGGGGTCAAGTCCCTGTGACTGTGCGAATCGGGGACGTCCAGTTCTCGACCGCGCTCTTTCCCAAGGACGGGCGTTACCTGCTGCCATTGAGGAGCGCGGTCCGCGGGTCGGCAGGGATTGCCGTAGATCAGACCGTGGCAGTGGAGTTGAGCGTCGGACGGCAGGCGCGACGCGCGGGGAGTAGGTCGCCCTAGGCGCGGCGGCGGCCGACGCACAATGCGCTCGACACCTGTGCACGGTGTCCGAGACATCACATGCGTGTCGGACGGGGGACACACACCCTGAGTACACCTCTCATCCTGGGCTCATTCAGCCTCGCAGTGTGGGGTCTCCGAACGCGCGACCTTCGCTGGTGGAAGGTGTCGGCGGGCCCGGAAACACCGTTGGCGCGCGTCCGGCTAGTCCTTCATCGCAACCTGGTTCGGGACGACATTCATCTTCGGCTCGTACGGCGTCACGTCGAGTTCCTTCGCTTCAATGCGTTGGGTCGCACGAAGGTCCACTCGACACTGTTCGCACGGGCCGTAGAAGCGCTCGTCCACCTCCGTCGCGCACCGGGGACAGCTGAACTGAAGGGTCTCCGCCATCACCCGAGCATGCCCCTACAGCCGCAAACGCGGGTGGATCCCGCGATGCCCGTTCGGAATGCGGCGGGCTAGGCAGGCGGCGTGCGAAGGCGGAGGTGTCCGCGGACGACGCAAGGGATTCCTCAACTGCGTGTCGGAGGGGGGACTCCAACGAACTGCCACTGGCGGATCAAGCCGTGGCCTACCTTTCCTAGCGTTGACGCGGAACGACAGCCGCTGCGCCTGAGCGAACGGACTGCTCAGCCAGCCCGGGGAGGGAACGGGCCGGGCTTCGCGAAGTAGAAGCCCTGCCCACACTCAATGCCTAGGCCTTGCAGAGTCTCGAGCTCCTCGGCTGTTTCGACACCCTCAGCAACCACCGCGGCCCCGGTTTCGCGTCCGAACGCCACCATCGCCGACACGAGAGCCCTCCTCGGGGAATCGCTGTCGATACCGCGGGTGAGGCTCATGTCGAGCTTGATCACATCAGGGGCGAGTTTCAGAATGTGCTGGAGGGTGGCGTAGCCGGCTCCGGCGTCGTCCACCGCAAGCCGGAAGCCCTGACCGCGAAGGGGGTCGAGGTGATCCGCGATGTCTTCGTAGCTCGACACGACGTGGTGCTCGGTGATCTCCAACACCGTGCGAGCCGGATCGAATAGCCCGCATAGTTCTTCCAGCCGACCCGAGACGATCGTCCCAGGTGTCACGTTCACCGCCAGATAAGCGTTAGGCGGTAATTCCCCGAGATGCCCTACGACGGAATGAAGCGCCGCAAGATCCAACTCGACCTCGAGGCCCACGCGCTCCGCGTCGGCGAACCACTGATCGGGCCCTCGGGTCGGGGGCAGCGAGAACCGGGAAAGCGCTTCGTAACCGGCCGCGCGGCCTGTCGCCAACTCGACGATGGGCTGGAAAACCGTCACGAGGCCCTCACCGCGGAGCACGGGTTGCAACCGCCGAATGGTCTCTTCCCGGAACTGGTCATTCTCTTGGTCGGCTTCGATCCGGGCTGCCGTCAAGTTTGCGAAGACCTGCATCATGGCGAGGTCCCGATCGGTCAAGGTCAGATCCGGGACCGTGCTGAAGCAACAGAAAGTCCCATAGACCGAGCCGTCGTTCAGCACGATCGGAACGCTGAGGTGGGCACCAACGGGCAACTCCAAGGTTGCCGGAATTGTGCGGGCTTCGGGAATTGCGGCCGCGTCGCGGATCAGACCTGGGAGACGGCCGTCGACCACCCGCGCGCAGTAGCTGGCCTCCAACGGATCCCCGTGGCCGGGCTGTAGCTGACACGCGCCGGGCGCAATGTCCACGTTTCGAAACACTCTTTGGCCCTCGGTGAATTCGGAGACGAAGGCGACTTCCATCCCCAAGTGGACTCGGATGGCGTGCAGGAGATGGTCGATCTCCGGGACAGCACCAGGCTCGACTTGCGAAAAAATCCGAGAAACCGTGGCCGGGCCGTTCCCGTTAAACCCCTTGGAAGCCTGTGGCTGAGGCGGGACCGCTGCCAGACCGGTGCGCTCGCGGTCACCCCCGGCTGCGGAAGGGAGCGGCTCAGCGACGCTCATGGACGAGCCCTTCCCTTTGACAGCTCCGCAACTGCGGGGTGGGGACTGTCCGGCGATTCAGCCTTCCTCCCGGCCACCTCGCGGGGCTTGGACTCCTCGCCGGTTATCTGGCGGCGATCGTGACTGCGTTCGAGGTCCGCGCAGAGAGCGGCCAACGTTGCTGTAGCGAAGTCCTCGGAGCGCCCCTGAAGGTCGTGTGCCATCAGCGCGACCTCGGCTACGTCACCACGGTCGGCTGCGGCTGCAGTTGCCTCGAGAGCGGCGCCTGCCTCGCTTAGGAACCGCGAAACAAAGTCGTCGCTCCGCTCCGACACTTGGGCGGCGGGCTCGTCTTTAGATACCTGCGTTACAAGATGGAGTTGTCGATGATTCGTCGCTACTGCCCTCCGCCGCGCCGTCATCCGGCGGCGATGGGCTCGGACAACGCAGCACTCGCTGACTCGGCGAACACCTTCTCGACCCGAGCGAGTGCACTCTGGCGGTTCCGCTCGATGTCTCCTGCGTCCGCTTCGCGTTCGAGCGCCGCCGTGAGGGTGAGCAAATGCCGCTTTATGGCAAGGGCCTTGAGAACCTTTACCGGCGAATCAAGCTTGCTGCCGAGCAGAACTTCACGCGCGGAACGAGCGTGGTCGCAACCGAAGTCCGGACCGCCGCCGACGCTGCTGACGATTTCGCTCAGGTCAAGCGAGGCGGAGGCGAGGCACAGAGCATCTTCGACTGCCGCCTTCTCCGCCTCTCGAAGCGACGGACACCACCTATGCAGCGCGACCATCGCCTGGCGCACGGCGGCAAGCCGAAGGGTGGGCGAAAGCATGGTCCCAGGGGGCGTCGTCCCAAAGAAAAGATCGATCGCCTCGACTTCCACATCCGCCAGTCGCGCCCGCTCCTCGGGGCTGCCATCGGCGGTCAAGAGCAGACTGGCGAGGCTCATCTCAGACCCTTGCGGGGGCCGGGAAGCCCTGCTTCGCCTCCCACGCCGCCTCTGCACCGGACCTCGACAACACCGAAGGAGAAAATCGCGCAGGGTCCACCGTGGAACTTCCTTGTCCAATTTCGAATCGTTTCGCCGGGTTTAGACGAGCGGTTCTGTCACAACAGTACCCACATGGGAGTTCGTATCAACCGGATTTTTTGCGGGCGCGGACTGCTGGTGCCGGAGGGGGACGCCAACGAACTGCCACTGGCGGCTCTCAAAGTTGGGGGGCGCGAGAGCCCGCTCCCGAGCATTGAGGAGAGGCCGGCGTTACGATTCGGCAGAGGTCGCTGTCACCCAGTCGGGCTGGGTTCCTGCGGCGTCATGGACCGAAGGGGGG
>DATLBX010000007.1:0-4385 GCA_035526705.1 Acidimicrobiales bacterium
CGGCTACAAGGGCACGAGCATCACCGCGATCGAGAAGGCCGCCGGTCTCGCCCAAGGCGCCGGCGGCATCTACCACCACTTCCCCAGCAAGCACGCGCTGCTCGAAGCCGGGATCGCGCGCCACCTCTCGCGCCTCGACGCCCTGCGCGACATCCGGCGCATCCTCGTCGACCTGGGCGACCTGCAGGCGGAACTGACCGTGCTCGCCCGCTACGCCCTCGCCGAGATCGACCACGAGACCGACCTGCTGCGTATCGTGCTCGCCGAGGCTCGAAACCACCCCGACCTCATCGGCAGCGCCGTCGACACCCTCATCGGCGCGACCTACACCAGCTTCTCCGGCTGGCTGCGGGACCGCACCAAGCTCGACGACACGCAAGCATCCGCTCTGGCGACTGTCAGCCTCGGGGCCCTGTTCTCAGCGCGCCTGCTGCGCCTCTTGTTGGGTCGCGACCCTATGACCATCGACGACGACACCTTCATCGACACCTGGGTTCAGATGGTTAGCAGTCAGATCCCGTAAGTCACGGCGACGCCCACGAGTCTCCCCGCCGTGAGGCGCCGGCGAGCCGTCGTTCCTGAACCCATCCCGTCGAAACTTCGCCGTCGTGACCGCGGCCCCTCCAATCCCGATGGCAAGCGCGCCTTGGCGAGGTAACAACAGCAGATCTGACGATAGGTCACTTTACTCTGATCTTGACGGACTTGCTCGGCCCGGCGACGGTGACAGCGCTCCCCAGCCATTGGACGCGATAGTTGTAAGTTCCCTTGTCCTTGAGCTTAACCTTGAACGACAGCAGTCCCTTGGTGGCGCAGCGGGCAGTGGCCAGGGTCTTCCACTTACCGTTCTTGTACACCTGAAGTTGCGCGGGTGAGTTTGCCTGAACCGGGGCGACAGTGGCCTTGATGGTGACCGTTTGGCCGTACTTCACGGCCTTAGCGGGCGCCTGCAGGACCACGCGCGCCACGAGCGGCACGGAGCGCGCCGCCGAGCCTCCGGGGAAGTAGTAGCCGCCGGTGCCGGTGTAGGAGACGACGTAGTCAGCCGGCCGCGTGGGCACGGTCCGGAACTCGTAATTCCCTGAGTAGTCGCTCTGGCCAGTGGCAATCGTGACTGCAGAGGTCGTCCCTGCGTAGATCGCCCGCAGTTCGACCGGCTGAGTCCCGATCCCCGTTCCGTTCGCCGTTGACAGCGAGCCGGTCACGAGGAGCTGTGCGCCCTTTACGGGGCTCGTCAGGTTCGCGTTCATCGAGACGAGGACCGGGGAGATCGTCCGATAGGTCTTGACCTCGCCGCCGCCGTTGTGCTGGGTGAAGAGCGTGAACGTGTAGGTCTGGCCGCGCTGGAGGTGGGCGATGGACGCGCTGCGCCCGTGCCCGGAGTACACCGCGAAGCCGTCAGCCTCGACCTGCGGCGCCGCGGTCCCCAATGCCCCGCGGATGAGGTAGTGGGCGGCGTAGTCGTAGAAGTAGCTCTGACTGCTGCACTCCTCGCCCCAGGAGAACGCGACGGAGTCGGGGCCGGTGGCGCCCATCCTGACGTTGCAGGTCGGGAAGTGGTTGTACTCCGGCTTGGGGGTGGTCGCGAGCTGCGGCCCGGGGCGACCGGAGCCGGTCAGGTCGACTGTGTGCCCGCCCCGGGAGTCGGTGACCGTCAATGTCGCCGAGCGCGGGCCGAGCTCTGCGGGTTGGAAGGTCACGCTCACGTTGCAGCCGTCCCCGGACGCGATGACCGCGCACGTCCCGAGCGGTGCGACGGTGAAGTCGGCGGCGTCGGTTCCGGTGGCCCGGACGTCGCTGACTGGCAGCCCCTGCTCTCCGAGGTTCACCAGGGTGATCGGCACGGGGTCGTTGGTCTCGCCCACCTGTTGCGCCGACCACGGCATCCGGGTCGGGACCGTGAGGACGTCGCCGTCAACCGGCTCTCCGGAACGCACCTCACCGAACACCGACGGTCCCTCGCCGCTACTGCACGTGGCAATGAAGGTGATCCACACCCGGTCCGGCGCGAGGTCGAGAACGTCGAACTGCCCGGACTGCGTTTGGCAGGCTCCCCCGCTCCCCTCGCTGATCGTGATCACCGGGCCAGGAGGGGCATCGAGGGCCGTGCTGGCGACGTAGTGACCCACGTGCAGCCGCTCCCCCCGTACGGGCTGGAAACCGATCGAGGTGCCGGAACTTGCACCGGGCCTGCTCGCCCTGACCGAGACCGAACCTTCGGCCTGGGTCACGCTGACCTTGTCATGGCCCTCCCAGAAGTTGCCCGGGCTGTAGGCGATCCGGTTCTGCCAGTCGCCCGCGATGCTCAGCGTGGCTGGGTTCATGACCGCCGTGCCGGCCAGGGGCATCGAGTGCGAGCCACCGGGATCATCGAGGGTCAACACGGCCTGCGCATCGCCCGCACGGGTCGGCCGGAACCCGACGGTCAGCTGGCACGAGCCACCGGGCTGGATCTGCGAACACGCGCCGAGGGGTTCAGCAAGGAACTGATCGGCGTCCGGCCCACCAAGTCCAACCCCGGTGATGCTCAGCGGGTCGCTGCCCGGGTTCCACAGCACGAGCGGGATCTCCGACCGCGAGAGCGCCACCAGACGCTCCGGCCAGATCAGGCGGCGCGCACCGAGAACCACGCCGGCGTCAGCGGACTGATTGACACGCACCTCCCCGAAGGTGCCGACCCCGCCGCTCAGACAGCGGGTCCGGTACTGCAGCAAAAAATGACTCAGGTCCGGGGCAAGGTCGGAGATCGTGAAGGTGGTCCTCGCGGACCCGAACTGGCATTGACTGCCTGACAGCCTGAACCGGGGCTTGTCTGCGGTCGGGAAGTCGTCGGGAGCGTCGGTGTAGGTGCCCGCTTCCAGCGACTTCTCCCACGCAGGAGCGATGGAGATCCCGCCAGGGTCGCCGTACCCGGACGTGCCGCGATACGCCTGCACCTTGACCTCGCCGCTGTAGGCGTCGCGACTCACCGCGATCCGGTCGGGTCCGTCCCGCCAAAACGACGCCGCGGCCACCGATCTGTCGGAGCGGCCGTTGTCGTCGATCACCGACATCGCGGTCACGGCGGCGTCAGCGGCCTGGGCCTCCACAACCGGCACGGTCCCCGCCACCAGGACAAGCGCCACGGCAACGCAGCCTCGGCGGAAGAAGGTGTTCAAATACTGACCTCCGTCGGGCGTCGATCTGCGCCGGCCGGCGCGTCCCTCTCAAGATCACCACGAGCTTTCATGCCGTGCATACCCGCCCGGGCGAACATTTGACCACCCCGCGGTTGGCCCCTACTCCTCGCACCGCGCGGAGCACTACATCAGGCCTCGGCTTCTCCGGCCTGCCACCAGCAAAGCAGAGCCGGGCGGCTCTCGCCTGCACCGGGATGTGGGAGCCCGGTCGGACTGGTCCCCCCCGAAACACACTGCGATGTCGCCGTGAAGAACGCTGACGCGAGCCGAATGTCTCGACTCGCCGCTGGGAAAATTGGCGGCATGGATAAGTCGACGGTGAGTCTGCGTCCGTTCCGTTCAGAGGATCTCGGTGCCCTGGAGCGCTACGCCGTCGACCCTGACGTCTTGGGGACTTATCAGTGGCGCGGCTTCAGCGACGTGCACGAGTTTCGTGCGCGCTGGGCCGAGGACACCTTCCCGCGCCGGGCTCCCTTCCGTCTCGTGGTCGACGAGCAGGGGACGGCAGCGGGCGCGGTGAGCTGGCACAGCCCCGAGGACCGACGTCAGGAAGCCGGGTTGCCTGGCTGGTGCCGGAACATCGGGGGCGCGGGGTCGGGACGGCTGCCACCGGCTGCTGCTGGACTACCTGTTTGCGAACACGCCCGCTCATCGACTTGAGGCGACCACCGAGCCGGCCAACGTCGCCGAGCAGAGCGCGCTGGAACGGTGCGGCTTTCAGCGTGAAGGGGTGACCCGTGCGAGCGCCTTTCGCCGAGGCGCCTGGCAGGACTGCGTGATGTACGGGTTGCTTCCATCCGACGGCGCCGCCCCTGGACCCGCGGTCAGGCCCGCGTGAACGTCAGCTCGGCGCCGTCGCTCTCCCCCACCAAGACCAGATCGCCGATTCCGGAGGCGACGAGGGCCGAGCGGGCGCGTGTTTGGCATTCTGCAAGTCAGAGCAGTGCCCGGGACGGGATTCGAACCCGTACTCCCTCTCGGGAAGCGAGGTTTAAGCTCGCCGCGGCTGCCGGTTACGCCACCCGGGCGGGGTGTGCTCACAACGCTACAGATCGCGCGGGCGGGCGGACGGCTACGCGGACTTCTTCCCCGACGCTTTCGCCGCCGGGGCGAGGTAGGCGCCCGCCACGTACCGCTTCAATGACGGCGGGACCGCGGAGGCGTCGCCCCCGACCCGCACGGGGATCGGCAGGAAGCCCGCGGATC
>DATLBX010000008.1:0-24241 GCA_035526705.1 Acidimicrobiales bacterium
GGGCACCAGCGCTTGGCCGCCACGTCGCGGACCTCGTCACCGGGGAGCCATGCGACCCCGGGATCGACCAATTCCGACCGGACCGCTTCGTTCGTGGCGAAGCCCTGGATGCGGGCTACGGCGCCGCCAAGATCCTCGGATGACTGCGGCCGACCCATCCATCGCCACCCTCGCGCGCATCGTCGCAGCCTTCAACGCGAACGACACTCAGACCTTGCGGACGCTCGTAAGTGAGGACTTCGACTACGTCCTCGAGGGAAAGTCCCCGATCGCCGGGCGTTATCGAGGGCACCAGGGCATGCAGGACTTCATGAGAGCTATCCACGGAGCCGCGGGCGGGACTTTGAAGGTCGAACCACTCGGCGTGAGCGCGGACGACCGTTTCGTGATCATGTACGCGACGCTCACCGCCGAGCGAAATGGCCGCCGACTCGAGGGTCAGAACGTCTACATATACGAGTTCGACGCCGGCAAACTCCGGACCGGACGCAACGTCCCCTGCGACGCGTACGCGTGGGACGAGTTTTGGAGTGGCTGAACTGAGCGACCCGGTAGGCACGGTCGAGATCCTCGAGAAACTGGTCGCGTTCGACACGACGTCGTCCAATGCCAACCAACCGCTCATCGAGTGGGTGGTCGACTATCTGGACCGGTACGGGATCAACTCTCGCGTCGACCCCGGTCCGCCTGGGAAGGCGAATCTCATCGCGCGACTCGGCCCTCCGGGCGAAGACGGAATCGTGCTCTGCGGCCATACCGATGTTGTCCCAGTAGAAGGCCAGCCGTGGACCAAGGATCCGTTCCGCCTCACGCGCGAAGGAACGCGGCTTTACGGTCGCGGCACGGCAGACATGAAGGGCTTCATCGCTTCGGCCCTGGCCGTGGTTCCGGCGCTGGCCGGCCGTCCGCTCCAACGGCCGGTCACCTTGGCGCTCACTTATGACGAAGAGGTGGGGTGTCGGGGCGCCCCGAGCCTGGCCGAGGCGTTGCACGCGGACGGACCAGCGCCGGCACTGGTGATCACCGGAGAGCCGACACGGATGTCCGTGGTGCGCTCGCACAAAGGGATCCGCGTGCTGCGCACCACGGTGATCGGGCGCGAGGGCCACTCCAGCCGCCCCGATCAATCGGCTTCCGCCATCATGGCGGCCGCTCGGATCGTCGGCTTCATCGAGGACGTGGCCGCTCAATTGGTATCGCACGGCGTTTCCGTGCCGGGCTTCGCGCCCCGACACACCACGATGAATGTCGGCACCATCTCCGGAGGAACCGCGCTGAACATCGTGCCGCGGTCGTGCGACTTCGTCTGGGAGTACCGCGCGGTACCAGGAGAGGACGTCGATTCGATTCAAAGAAGAGTCGAGCGGTTCGCCACCGAGGAAGTACTGCCGACGCTGCTCGCGACCGCGCTCGAGGCGAGCATCACGACCGAGGTGATCGCGGACGTTCCCGCGCTCGACCCTTCCGCCAACCAAGCGGGGGCCCGTTTCGTTCGGGAACTGGGTGGTTTGGCGGAGGGGGACCCAGTCGCCTACGGCACCGACGGGGCAGTGCTCCAGGGCCGCGGCCTACCGACGGTTATCTGCGGCCCAGGCTCGATGGAACAAGGACACCAGCCGGACGAGTTCATCGAGCAGAGCCAGCTCGAACTCTGCGACTCATTTATGGCGCGACTTGCGGTCGAACGTTCGAATGGTTAGCTGAGTTACTGCCTTCTCAGCTCGAAAGGCAGAGCGTCCAGTGGGGAATCGCCCAAGAAGCTCGACTTGGCTGTGTTCCAGTGGGTCGACAAATAGGACCCGTCCGGCGGCGCCACGTTGAAATAGTCGTCTCCGTTGCAGTCGAGCACCTTGCTGGTTGAACGGAAACAGCGGTTTTCCACCTTCTTGCCGAACTCGGGGTAGCACATGACATCCGGACCGTCGGTGCAGTGGGCCAAGCCGTTGGAGTTCGGCGCCGACAGCTGCACTGCGCCCAGTGTGTGGAACAGCTCGTGTAGCTCGGTGTCGGCGCCAGTCGAGCCGAGGCCCCAACACAAGAAGGGCGGGTAAGCCGCGGCTGGACTGCGGTAGATCAGCGCGTACATAGGCACCAGCCCGTCGTGGTAGTTGGTCGCGGTCGGTTGGTCGAAGGGATTCGGTAGCGGCCTTGACTCCATGACCGCTCCAGTAGCGATACCGCAGGGGCCGAGGCCGCCCAACGGAGACCCTGGACGGTTGTCTGGCGCGGGCAGGCCTTCTATCCAGGCCAAGTACTTGCGGTCCGAAAGGTCGAACCCGAGTCGGGCGAGGGCCTCGACGATGCGGTCGGTTTGGGTGAACACGTCCGGCTCTGGCGCCATCACTTCCGCCGGAAGTCGCACGAGCTCGATACCCAATTGGCACGCGGGCATGTGGAAGCGAACTCCCATCTCGCCGCCTTGGGTCTTGGAGGTGACTCGCACGAGACCTTCGAGGGCGGGCACGACCTGGCTCAATAGGCGGGGCGACCACTCGGCGTGCTTGTGGGCTGTCTGATCGCGGACGACGTAAAGCAATTCGACGCGATTGCCAGAGACGCCATTTCCATAGCAGTGAGGCGTCAGATGAGCAGCAGTCGAGCTCGTGGCTCTCTCGCCCGGGGCGCCGTCGCTCATATCCCGCGACGGCGGGGGATCGATCGTCGCGTGTGCGCAGAGCTCGACCCCGCGGACCGACCCACTGGGGAGGTAGCCCACCGGGCACGCCGCTTCGCCCGAGCCGCCGGATCCGCCAACCGTTCGGGCAGGGGTGTACGCGACACTCATAGGAGCGTGGCGGACACTCGCGGCGCCCGGCAGTGGGCACGCGAGGAGCAGGATCGACGTCGCCGCGAACAGCCGCGCGACGCGACGCGTGAAAGCTCCCATAGTTCGTACTGAGGATACCGGCGAGCCCTCGGCGCTTCTAGGGTTGTGCTGATGGGCGAAGCCCCCACTGCGGTGCGCCGGCAAAGAGGGCGCAACATCGGACCGCTGCTGATGGCGCTCGTACTCCTACCGCTGCTGGCCGTCCTTCCCTCGAGCCTGAACCTCCCCCAGGCCACTCCCAGCCAAACGCTCGAGTACGCGCCCGTGCCGCCTGAGGACGGCGACCCCCCGGTTCAACTCGGAAACCTCTCCTCGTTGGGTCTGGCGGAGTCCGGCACAGTCGGCACCGGGCCAGCCACGCCGGGGGAGGGTCCGGGCGATGGCGCGGGGCTCGGAGGAGTCGGCAAGAACCCGCGCACCAAGAAATGCGTCGGCGTGCCTCCCCGGCAGACCGGTGACCCGCTGGCTCCTCCTTGTGTCGCGCATTTCAGTGGCGACAACTTCGGTTCCACCTATCAGGGGGTGACCGCCGAGGAAATCCGCGTCCTCGTGTATCACGAGTGCTGCATCATCAACAATCAGACCTCGAAAGGGGTGGAGACCGATCCCGACCAGGTCTACTTCGACCTCGCCGAGCCACTACCCGAGAGCAATTCTCCGCACGCTCGCTCGCTACAGGCGCTCCAGCGCTACTTCAACGACCGCTTCCAGACCTACGACCGGTTTGTCCACGTTTGGCTCTACTTCGCCACGAACTCGGTAGACGGTGCGGTCACACCCGAGGCTCGGCGCGCCGACGCCATCGACAACTACAAGACAATCAAGCCCTTCGCGGTGATGACCTACACGACCGATGGAAACGAAGGGGCTTACCTCGACGTGATGGCCAGCAAGGGCGTCATGAACTTCGGGAGCGTGACGAGCCAGAGGGAGAGCTCATTCCAGCGGAAGGCGGGACTGAAGTGGAACTATCCCCCTTCGCTCGAGAAGCAGGCCAAGGCCTATGCGGACACCGTTTGTTCCCGCATAGTCAATCGGCCCGTGAGTTTCTCGGGCAACGCCGCTGACGGTGGCCTTCCCCGGGTCCTCGGGCTGCTTTACGTTGACAACCCCGCGTTCCCCGGGTTCCGCGACTTCGCCTTACTCGTGAAGTCTCTCGTCGAGGGATGTGGTGGCTCCTTTCGTGAGGTCCGGACCTTCCGCCAGGCGGGATACGTCACCGCGGCGTTCGGGCAGCAAGGCGAGGCTGCTTCGACCGCTGCGGAGAACATGGCGGCCTTCAAGACCGCAGGCGTCACGACCATCATCTGGCCGCAGGGCTTCGAGACCAACCATGGCAAGGCCGGCGCGCAAATCGACTATCGACCCGAGTGGATCACCGCGGGCGACGGCGCGAACGAGGGCAACACGTCGAGCCGCTTTCAGGATCAGGACGCGTGGTCCCACACCTGGGTGGTTACGCCCGCCGTGCTCGTACCGCCGGTCCTGGAATCGCGATGTGCGGAGGCGCACCGGGAGGGCGATCCGGAGATGGCGTCATCGGACATCAGGCTCCCTTGCAACCTGCGCAACTACTACACAGAGTTCCGCCAGTTGTTCACCGGGATCCAGGTCGCCGGGCCACGCTTGACCCCGGCGTCGGTAGAGAAGGGTTTCCGCGCCATCCCAGCCATCCCGAGCGGCGACCCCACAGTGCCGGCCTGTTATTACGAACCGGGCGACTACACATGTGTGAAGGACTCGGTGGCCATGTGGTGGGACCCGGCGGCTATCGCCCCCGGCGGAAACCAGCCGGGATGTTGGCGGATGCCCGAAGGCGGGCGGCGCTTTCTTCCCGGACAGCAGCCTCAGGAGGACCTTGCCTCGCGGCGGAACCCGGCCGCGGACCCGTGCAACTCGATCAATGGAGTGTTCTATGCCCAGTGAGAACGGCATCAGCCAAGACGACGCATTCACTCCCGCACTCGAGTGGGCATCGCGCATCCGCGACAGGGAGGTGTCGCCCACTGAGGTAGTCGACTTCTACCTGGAGCGCGCTGACCGGCTCAACCCCAAGCTGAACGCTTACATCACCATCGCCCATGAGCAGGCGCGGGAGGCTGCTGAGCAAGCCGAGAAGGTGCTGGCAGAGGGCCGCGTTTCCTCGGAACTCCCACCTTTCCTGGGAGTGCCTATCTCGATAAAGGACCTGACCGACACGGCGGGGATCCGAACCACCAAGGGCACCGCTGCGTTCGGCGAACGGGTTCCCGACGCGGATGACCCTGTGGTCGCCAAGTTGAAAAGGGCAGGTTTCGTGGTCATGGGCAAGAGCAATACGCCCGAATTCGGCATCGGGTCCACCGATCCGCTGGCCTACGGCCCCGCGCGCAACCCCTGGGATCCGGAGCTCACGACGCGTGGTTCGTCGGGTGGGTCCGCGGCGACCCTCGCCGCCGCCATGTGTCCTATTTCCCACGCGTCCGACGGCGGCGGGTCCATCCGGCTGCCGGCGGCCACTTGCGGGACAGTTGGACTCAAGCCATCGCGGGGCCGCGTGTCGGCGGCGCCCGGGGCGCAGAGCATGCAGGTGCAGAAAGGGCCCTGCGCGAGAACGGTCGCGGACGCAGCAGCGTTCCTGGATTGCTTGGCCGGCTACGAGCCAGGTGACGGATTCTGGGCCCCGGCCCCCGAGCGAGCTTTCGTAGATGAGGTCGGGCGCGATCCGGGCCGCCTGCGAATCGCGTTCATGACCGACCTGGACCCGACTCCGACACATCCCGAGTACCGGGAGGCGGTGCGCGCCACGGCCAAGGTTCTGGAAGGTGCGGGGCATGAGGTATTCGAGGGCGGGCCGACCTGGCCGGATCTCGAACTGACGGCGAAATTCATCTGGGCGTTCTCGGGACAGCTCACCGCGCTGGAGGACAAGATGCCTCCGCTCGAAACGCTAGATCCCACAATCCGCGACCTCATGGAAGCGGCCCGACAAATCCCCTTGAAGGGATACCTTCAGGCGGAGAGCGACATAGCCGCGCATGCGAGAAAGATGGTGGAGAGCTTCGAGGAGTTTGATGTGCTGCTCACTCCGACTGTGATCGGGCCGCCCCGCCGGATCGACCAACTTCGCGACGCCGACGGCAAGCCCATCGGAGACAGCAACGTGGGCCAGTTTTGTTGGATTTGGAACTCCACCGGCCAGCCGGCCATCACTCTGCCGCTGCACGTCGATTCGAATAACCTGCCAATTGGGATTCAGTTCGTCGGGCGCCCCGCCGACGAGGCCACACTGCTCCGCTTGTCGGGACAGTTGGAAGTCCTTTTGCCGTGGGGGGATCGACGGCCCCCAGCCTCCTAGCGGTCGTCCTGCGTTTCGGCGGCACCGGCTCGACGCGGGTCTGCGCAAGCGCTTCGAACCCCGCTTGCCGGATCGATGTGGATGCCCTCGAAGGTCCCGTTGTGGAAGCTCCACGGGTTCACCACCTCCAACGGCATCCGCAGTTCCCGCAGACCTGCGATCAACGAGTCGTCGAAGTCCGCCTCGATCATCTGGCCGCGTAGATACACAGAGCCGAAGCGGGGCCGGTGCACCGACGTTTCGATGTCGTCGCCGAAGTCCACGATGTTGACGATGTTCTGGACGATGGCCTGGAGCAGGCCGACACCCGGAGAACCAGACACGAGAAGCGGCACACCGTCCTGGCGCACCATGTTCGGCGCGCCGTAACTGGATATCCGGTTCCCCGGCAGGGGCATGGTGCGGGTGAAGTGCCCGCCGCCCGCGCAGATGCTGACTCCGTCCACGAACAGGCCATTACTCCACGGCATGGCCATGCATGAATGAAGAACGCTCGCCGCATTCCCGGCGGCGTCCACGACGGTGACGTGGTTACTGCCCGGGAGCGGGTCGGCCTTCAGTTCCATGGGGATGCTCATGCGCAGTAGGGAGAGCCGGGCGCGGGCGTACTCCTTGGAGAGGATGACTTCGATCGGCAGCTCGTGACTCGCCGGGTCGTTCTGCTTCGCCCCCTCGGCCTTCACCGATTCCGTGATGAGCATCATCTGGGCCAAGGTGTCGATCGACTCGGTCGATCGGCCTTGGCCAGGTAGGTCGAGCAGTTCGATCATGTTCAGCGCCTCGATGATGTGGGCTCCGCCGTTGTCCGGCGGAGGGGCAGCCACAACTTCCAGGCCGCGGTAAGTGCCGCGAACCGGTTCCATCCACCTGACCTCGTAGTGGTCTAGATCCTCCATAGTGAGGATGCCGCCTGCGCCGCGCACCACATCGACGAAGCGCTTGGCGAACTCGCCGCGATAGAAGGGCTCCGGCCCGTCGGCCGCGAAGCGCTCCAGCGTGTCGGCCGCGTCGCGCTGCACGATCATCTGCCCCGGGGACTTGAGGGCACCGTCGGCGAAGTAGATGTCGCGGCCCACGGCAGAGCGGCCGAGGGGCGCGATCTGCTCGAACATCATCCCGTATAGGAAGGGGTAGATCTCGAAGCCGTCGCGTGCCAGTTCGATCGCCGGAGCGAGGAGGGCGTCTCGGGACATCGAACCGTGTCGTGCTCGCGACGCTTCGAACGCCGCGATCCATCCGCCCACACCGACCCCCCGGCCTCCCTCCAGATCGGCCGCGCGGAAACCCTGCAGCGGGGCGAGCGGCGCGTTGAGGTTTCCGTTCACATACGTGACCTCGCCGGTCGCTGCGGCGTGGTGCAGCATCCCTAGGACGCCGGTAATCGTGGTCATGTGTGGCTCGACGACGGTCTGCGCTGCGGAAGCCGCGAGCGCCGCGTCTGTGGCGTTTCCCCCGGAGCGAAGGCATTCCACAGCCACTCGCGTCGCGATGGGGCTGGAAGTGATTGCTACGCCGCCCGCGCTCGACACCGCGCGCTTGCGGCCGAACTCCGCGGCGGCGACGAGGGACCGCCGCTCGGATTCGTTCATGGGAGGTAATCCACGGTCTCCGACCGTATGCGCCGCGTGCGCGGCGCATGCCCAACACGTGTCTAAGGACCCAGGAGAGGCGTCCACAACGCGTCGCGGCCGCCGCCCGCCCCGCAGCCTTAGCGTCAGGCCATGACGGATGACGAGGTCGCGTTTCTCGGCTCGGTGGAGCAGGCGCGGATGATTCGCGCCAAGGAAATCTCGCCGGTCGAGCTAGTCACGCTCTATCTCGAACGTTGCGATCGTCTAAACCCGCGGCTGCACGCTTATCTCACCCTGGCGGCGGATTACGCGTTGCGAGAGGCGGACCGCGCTACCCGAGGGTTGGGGGAGCCGGATCTCCCTCCCTTTCACGGGGTGCCAATTTCCATCAAGGATCTGGCGGATACGGCCGGGATCCGCACTACTCACGGCACCGCCTCCCACCGCGACCACGTTCCTACTGTCGACGACCCGGTGGTCGCGAAGCTCAAGCGCGCCGGGTTCATCATCCTCGGCAAGTCGAACACTCCGGAGTACGGAGTCGGCTCCACCGATCCCATCGGTTATGACACCTGCCGCAATCCGTGGGACCTGACCCGCACCGTCGGCGGGTCTTCCGGCGGTGCCGCGGCTGCCGCCGCGGCGGGGTTGTGTGCGGTCTCGCACGGCGGAGACGGCGGAGGCTCGATCCGCATTCCGGCGGCCTACTGCGGTGTGGTCGGCGTGAAACCGTCGCGTGGTCGCATCTCCAACTCACCCAACATCCCGAGTCTCCTGGCGACCGCCGGTCCGATTAGTCGCACAGTTGCCGACGCCGCCGGCTTTCTCGACGCCGTATCCGGTTACGGAACCGGCGATCCATGGTGGCTCGATAGGCCGGCCCGACCCTTCCTAGAGGAAGCAGCAACTGAGCCGGGGAGGCTCCGTATCGCCGTGTCCACCGACTGTCCGGAGGCACCGCCCTTCCGAGGCAACGCTGACGCGATTACCGCGACCTCCAAGGTGCTGCTCGATCTCGGCCATGAGGTCGAAGAAGTAACCGTGCCCTGGCCGGGAGCCGACACCGACCGCGCTTTTTTCGTCTCCTATGGCGGCAAGCTCGCTGCCTCCCAGGACGAGATGCCGCGTCGGGAGCTCCTCGACCCGATCATTCAGCACATGCTCGACATAGTCGTCGGTCTCACCGCCGAGGAATACGTCAGGGCCGAGAACCATCTCCGGCTGGTTTCGCGCCAGGTCGTCGCGTTCTTCTCCGACTACGACGTGCTGTTGTGTCCGTCGGTGGCTGTGCCTCCGCTACCGATCGAACGGCTGCGGGATGAACAGGTCGACGCGGAGGCGAGCCTTCTGGTGACCTCCACGTTCAACATCACCGGTCAGCCGGCCTTCTCGCTCCCAATGCACTGGCACGACGACGGGATGCCTGTTGGCGTCCAGATCGTCGGTCGTCCCGCGGACGAGGCGACGTTATTCCGCCTCGCCGCCCAGCTGGAAAACGCGAAACCGTGGGCGGCTCGCCGCCCGCCCTGCGAGTGAGGGGCCGGGCTCCGCGCGTATCCGGTTGGAACGCACCGATCGCATTCACCTGGGGTCCGGAGGAGACCACGGTCGCACCGAGATTCCTTTCCTTAGCGGGCCTGTCGCTCCCGCGTCTCTGAACGACAGTCAGCTAGGGAGCGAGGTGCTGCAGCGCGTAACCCCGCACGACGGAACCCTCCAACACCCCGAAAGCCAGCGAAACCAGTCCGACGTCGTTGAACATGACGGTGCACGGCGATGCTTCGGTGTCGTCCATTTCGCTCGGAATGCCCTCGGCGCAGTTGGCGTACTGGTGATGCGCGCCGAACAAATGGGCCAGTTCGTGGGCGAGGATCTTGGCCGCGGTGTGGCCGAACATCGTGACGCCCGAGAACTTTGTCGGCGCGTCGGAGCGGTCGTCCTCGATTACCACGAACGCCTTGGTCGGGAACTCGATACCTCCGACGCAGTCGGCCTGGCCGGCCACGCTGTCGCCGGAGGCGTTGGTCATGTTGACGGAGGTGAATATCAGGACGGCGTCGGCGTCGGCCGGCCGCTCTCCGTCCGGGAAGAGGGACTTCGACTGGTTCAGGAGTCCCTTCGAATCGGTCCCTTCGAGAGAAACCTGCTTGGTCCCCACGACGTCGAGTTTCATTCCGAGGGGGGTGTAGGCCTTCTGGGCCCGGGCGACCAATTCGGTCATGCGGTACTCGCTTATCCCGCGATCACCGACGAGGAAGAGGTCGACGGGAATCGTGTCGTCGGAGTCGACTGCGGGCACGTAGGCCGCGCTGGGGGACATGCTGGTGATGGAGCAGGTGTCCTCCGTGTCGTCGATCGGATGCGGGAGGGGCTGTGACAACGCGGGCGCCGTGGCCGCCGCGACCATCGAGCCGACGACCAACAGCCTGAGAATCGACCGGCGCACTCCCCAATTCTGGCAGTCGAGCGCCGACCCCGCCTAGAGGAAGCCCAACAGCGAAGCCCAGCCGCCCTGATCCGGCGGGGGAATGAGGAAGTCGGCGAGTTCGACGGCCGCCGGATGACCGTTCTCGGGCACGAGCGCGAGATCGGCACGAGCGAGCAGTTCCACGTCATTGGGGCCGTCGCCCAGAGCGATGACGCGCTCCGGCCTGTACCCCGTGTGGCGACACCATGCTTCGACTCCATCCCACTTCGACAGGCCTGCCGGCGCCGCGGTCATAGTCGCCATGCCCGGAACATCGAAGGAGCGGTCGACGTGGGTCTCGGCTCGCGCCCCGATCTTCTCCGCCGCCACCACCAACTGGCCGTGAGGAAGTCCGATCAACGAGAACATGAACACCGGCTCTTCCCGCGCGATTTGATCGAGATCGCCGGGGCGGACTGCGTCGACCAGCGACTCGAGGTGCTCGCGGCTGGTCGACGGAGACTCGCTGACGACCACCTCATGCTGCTCCTCGTCGACGTAGAGACAAGGGTCGAGCCCAACGGCTCGAAAGGCATCGAGGACGGCGACTGCCGCGTCGGGTGTGAACCCCTGTCGTCGGAAGCGCTCTCCGGTGGCCAGGTCCACCCCGATGGCGCCGTTGAGAACGACTGCGGGCGGGAGGATGTCGAGGGGTTGGAGGGGTCGTAGGGCTGCGCCCCGCCGGCGCCCGGTCGCGACCAGCAACGGAGTATCCGAAGCCATTAGCTCGCGCAGCGCGGCGAGCGATGCTGGGTGGAGGTCGTTCTCCAGGTGCCACAGCGTCCCGTCGAGGTCCGTAACGACGAGATCACCGGCGGCCACGGGCCAACCATCGCAGAACCCAATGGCGCAACGCTCCGCATGCTCACCGACGGCCTGCTCGCGCCCCGTGCAGTTGACAACAGCAATTCAGCGCTTGCCCGAAAATCGAGGACACGAGGGGCGCCCGCATTGGTACCGTGGTTTGCACGGCGCGGTCCGACGCCGAGTGCAACATCAGACGCCCCAGCCGGGTGGTGCACGAAGGAGGGGACACCTCCGGACCTTTACCGGGATCGAGGCACGCCGGGCGCTGGCCGCTGGGGGACCTGCAGCTCGGCCGAGGTGTCTCATGCCCCAAGACAAAGACCGCAAACGACTCGTCCGCCAGAGCATGGCCCTTACCGGGAAGCGCTACACGGAGGCACTCCTAGAGCTGGTCGAGAAGCAACCTCGATCGCCGGAAGGTTCCGATCAGGCTCGTCGCTGGGTCGGGTTCTTGGGCTCGTCCCACAACCGGGCCGCCTTCGCTCTATTGGAAACCCTCCCGGAGGACGAGCGCCGGGTCGCGGCCATCGAGGGGTTGCGACATGCCAATGCCGACGTGCGCCGGCGGTCTTGTCAGCTGCTCGATGACATGGCGCTGACCGACGAGTCGATATCGGCGATGACCGCCGCCCTCGATGACGACGACCCTCACGTTCGGGCCGCTGCACTTCACTCCCTGTCGTGCGTGCATTGCAAGCCCGACGGCTGCGCCCTCGATGAACGCGCCCTGCTCGAGCGGGGCGCGCGCGACCCGAGCCCGGTCGTTCGTGCCGCAGTGATCGGCCCCCTGACCTGGCGCTGGGACCTGGTTCACCCGTGGGTTGTAGCGATTCTGGAGGACGCGCTCCAAGGCGACACGAGTCCCAAGCTGCAAGCGGTCGCGGGACAGGCACTCGAACGAATCCGCGACCAGCTTCGGCGCGACCGCGCCTGGCGGAACCTGCCCGAACCACTGCGAGGAACTGTGGGACGTCATGTCGGCAAATGGGTCGTGGTGTCGGACGAGCGGGTCGTGAGCGCACATGTTCAGCGGGGTCAGGCCGCAAAGCAGGCTCGCGGCGTACGCCACACGCGGCGGACCGACCCGGGATCCGGCCTTGCCGGCGCCGACATGTACTGGGTCGCTCCTTCGTCAGAGATCGATGCGGTACCGCGGGGTTAGCTCGCCGCCGTGAGGGGCCGGGTCACGAATACAGCGTTGGGGTTTGCCCGACCTCTCCTACGATCCTGAGGTGTCAGCCGGCGGCCTGCGTGACGAAGCCACACGCATGCAGTTCGGGGTGTTCACGGTTGGCGACGTCACGCCCGACGCCCACAGCGGCCGCGTGCCGACTGAGGCTGAGCGCATCAAGGCGATGGTCCGCATCGCGGAGAAAGCCGAGGAGGTCGGCCTCGACGTCTTCGCCACGGGGGAGCACCACAATCCGCCGTTCGTACCGTCTTCGCCGACCACGCTGCTCGGTTTTGTCGCGGCGCGCACGGAGCGGTTGATCCTCTCCACGGCAACCACTCTCATAACGACGAACGACCCGGTGAAGATTGCCGAGGACTACGCCATGCTGCAACACCTCGCTGGTGGCCGCGTCGACCTCATGCTGGGCCGTGGCAATACCGCACCTGTGTACCCATGGTTCGGGAAGGAACTTCGCGACGGAATCGATCTGGCCATCGAGAATTACGGCCTACTGCGCCGCCTGTGGGACGAAGAAGTAGTCGATTGGAAGGGGCGTTTCCGCACTCCGCTCCAGGGATTCACGTCGACACCGAGGCCGCTCGACGGCCTTCCCCCGTTCGTGTGGCACGGATCGATACGAAGCCCGGAGATCGCGGAGCAGGCCGCCTTCTATGGCGACGGCTTCTTCGCCAACCACATCTTCTGGCCGAAGGAGCACTTCATCGCTCTGGTCGAGCGCTACCGCGACCGGTTCGCTGCGCATGGACATGGCCGCCCCGATCAGGCCATCGTCGGGCTGGGCGGGCAGGCCTTCATACGAGAGCGCTCCCAGGACGCGGTCCGCGAATTTCGGCCCTACTTCGACAACGCCCCTGTCTACGGTCACGGCCCGTCGCTGGAGGAGTTCACCGAGCAAACTCCCCTCAGCGTCGGCAGCCCGCAGGAGGTGATCGACAAGACGCTCACCTTCCGCGAGCACTTCGGTGATTACCAGCGCCAGCTGTTCCTGATCGACCATGCAGGACTACCGCTGCGCACCGTCCTCGAGCAGCTCGACATCCTCGGCGAGCAGGTCGTGCCCGTTCTCCGCCGGGAACTCGACTCGGCGCGCCCCGCGCACGTGCCGGCCGGGCCCACCCATGCCGCCCGCCTGGCCCAACGCGGTGTCCGGCGTGAGTGACCCAGAGTCTTATTTCGGCGTCCTCGAGCAACTCATTTCGGCCGAGAGGGGGCATCGAGTTCGAGTTGTCGGAGCCGACCGGCTCGCCCACCTTCGCGGCGAGGTCCTGCGGCTCACCGTCGAGCCCGAGCTGCCGGGGCGCGGGAGGACGCTGATCGCAAAGCGGCGGGACCCTGCGGGTGAGCCGGCGGCTTTCGCGGCCACGAACCTCGAAACGGAAGAACGTGCCCTACGTGTGCTGTCGGCCGCGGGAGCCGGCATCGGCCCCCAAATCGTGGCGGGTGGACACGCCGGCGGAATGCTCGTCCTGACCGACGTCGGACGTCCACTCGAGGACGCCCTCTTTGGAGCCGATCCCGACCTGGCCGAGGCAGCACTTGTATCGCTCGGCACGACGACGGCTCGCTTGCACCGGGTGCCCATCGACCCGGCTGCTTTCTCCGACCTCGGCACCTGGTCCATCGCCACGCGAGAAGACGGGTGGGAGACAGTCGCCCAGGCGGTCTCCGAACTGCGCTTCACCCCTCCGTCCGAGGATGCCCAGGCTGAACATCGGATGCTGCGAAACGAACTGCGTAGCCCCGGCGGCTTCACCGTGCTCGTTCACGGCGATCTGGGGCCGAACAATGCGGTACTGGACGCCGACGGTTCGTGCCGGCTGGTCGACTTCGAAGGAAGCGGCCCGCAACATCTGGGGATCGATGCCGCGATGCTGCGGTTTCCATTCGCCTGGTACGGCCGGTGGGCACCGATGCCACCCTCGGTTCAAGCCGCGATGGAGGCGGCGTACCGCGAGGAGTTGGGATGGGCACCTGCGGCCGTCGACGAGGCGATCGCGGTCGGGAGTATGGCCATGACGCTGTTGCGACTGGAGCGGCTGCCCCGGGTGGCCGCGGAGGACCAGCAGCCAGAGCATGCATTTCGCCGTCGAACTCAGATTGTCGACACGATGACCGTCGCGTTGGGGGCGGCAAGACACGTCGGCCGGTTTCCGGCGTTGTGCGAATTCCTTGACCACCTACTGGTGTCGATGCGGGAGCGTTGGCCGGAGGCCAACGAAACGGCCGCGACTTATCCGGCGTTCGCGGGTTCGCGGAGCAAGGCGAGCAGGGCGCGATCCTCGTCCTCGACTCGCAGCTCGCCGACGACGAGTCCGGGGTGACTGCTCGACGCGAGTTCGCTGACCTGACGAGCTTGACGCTCTCCCCACACCTGGAGGATCGCGGTGCCTTGCTCCATCAGGTGCCCATCGATGATGGCAAGGCAGGACCGCACGACCCGAAGGCCGTCTGCGCCGCCGTCGATCGCGCCGGGGGGATCGGTGGGCCACGAGGCGACGTGATCGCTCGGGAGGTAGGGCGGATCGGCGATGACGACGGCAAAGCGTTCGCCGGGGCCAACGGCGTCATCGAGATCGCAGGACCGGATGGCGACGCGCTCGTCGAAGCCGGCTCGGGCCGCGTTTTCCCGCGCGTACCGGGCGGCAACGGGATCGGCCTCCACCTGGACCAGGTCCCGGTCCGCCAGTACCGCTGCGAGCAGGCCGATTTGGCCCGCACCGGCGCAGAGCTCCAGCATTGGACCCGGCGGTGCGGCCGCCGCTATCTCGGCTGACCAGCGACTCTGTGCTTCGGTCCACGGCCTTGGTGCGATCACCCGTTCGTCGTAGGCCACGACGAGAGGCCCGAAGCGGCACGTACGTGGCTCCCGGGTCTCAGGCTCGACCTTCATGTCACACCGCTACCCCGCGGCGGCTAAAGCCAGTCGGCCGTTTGTCGCACGCCCGATTCGGAGAGAACAAGTTGATGACGGCGACGACCAGTTCGGCTCTGTTCGCCCACCGCGACGGCTCTCGTCCCGCCCCCCTGGCGACGGCACTGGAACGGGCGCTCACCACCGGTCGACCCGAGACCTTGGAGTGGCAGGAGCCAGCCGACGAGTTCGACGAAGCTGCTGCCTTATTGGCCATTTATGAACTGTGGCTTGCGCCCGCGGCAATGACTGGCGGCTGTGAACGTTTCCAGAACCATCCCGCCGTGGCCGCGTTGAAGTGGGAGCTCGAAGCACGAATGCTGGCGCGTCTCGAGAGCTGGGTCCAGCCTGCGGTTGTCGAGGACTCCGATGTCGTAGGTGCCCTTCGCCGGATCGCTCGCGCCGATCGACCGCCGGTTTACGAGTGGGTCGCGACTACCGCGTCCTGGCCCGAGCTCGTGCACTTCCTCGCCATCGAGGGCGGCCCTGATGGAGGCTTCGACGATTTGGTGGCCATTTCCCAGATCGGGATTGGTGGCGCCCCGAAGGTCGTGCTCGGTGCCAACTATTGGGACGAGATGGGCCGTGGCGATGTCGACGCGGTGCACACCCGGTTGCACGAACGGCTTGTCGCCGCGGTCGAGATGCCCAGGCTGGCCTATGAGCAGTTGCCGCTCAGTGCGTTACATCGGACCGCGCTGAACGGACTTCTGGCGACCAACCGGTGGCTGCAGCCGGAGATGCTCGGCGCGCTGGGCCTCCTGGAGCTTCAAGCTGGCCCGCGGTGTCGACAGGTCCTGCGCGGGCTGGCGCGTCTAGGTGCCCCCTCCGAGGCTCTTCCTTTTTACGAGGAACACGCGGAGACCGATCCCCGGCACGGGAAGGAATGGCTGGAGCAAGCTCTGGCTCCGCTGTGCGAAGAGACGCCCGAGTGGGCGCCCCGAATCATCCGGGGAGCCCGTTGGCGATCGGAAGCGAACCGCCGGCTGTTCGAGGACGCGGCGACTCTGCTGACCGGCGCCGAGGCGGGGCTCCCGCAACTCCACCAAGCGATCTAAGACTCAGAACCTGGTGGGGTTGCGTGGAGCGCGAAGGCTTCACAGCGTTTCCACCGCGTACGATTTCGACAAGGCCCTGGTTCCCCCAGCCGTAAGTTGAACGGTTTTGAGAGCCGTGCGGCATCATGAGAGATGTTCGTAGTGGAGGCGTGAAGATGCCTGATCGCACCGGGGCGGGCCGCCTTTTGAACGCACTGGCGGTCCTCCTCCTGACGTGGGATCTGCTGATCGGCACGGTGACGATCTTTATCCTCGGGCTGTCGATCACCTTCGGTTCGGGTGGACTCGGCGGCGACCGGGCCTACACCGCCGCTGAGCGAGCCACCGAGTTTCGCGGGCAATTTGCCGGGGCTACGGCCGTAGCACTGGCCGCCGCCGCGATCTTCTTCTTCGTACGTCTGAGGCGGCGACCCGACCTCCGAATTTTTGTGCTCGCGGGCGTGGCGCTCGGCGAGGTTGCGGGACTCGCGATCCTGATGACTGCCACAAAGTAGGTAGAGCCGAGGCCGCGTTCCGAATAGGAGTCGGACACTTGCCGTTGTGACCTCCGCGGTTCCGAGTAGCTGCGGCACCCGCTCCGCCGCGGTCTCATCGGTGACGGCGAAGGGTGCCCCCTGCTCGATTTGACAGGGAGCGGCGCGCGGTATACAACAGTAACCTTGTACAAGGACAGTGTTGTATACGTCGGACAGGGGTGAGGGAAATGCCGGTTCTCGAAGACGAGTTGAGTCGGACCCTCTCGGCGCTCGCCGACCCGACGCGACGGGCGCTACTGGGCCGACTCGCGAAAGCAGATGCGACCGTCAACGAGCTCGCCGAGCCATTCGCGCTCACCCAGCAGGCGATATCGCGTCACGTGCACGTGCTCGAGCAGGCCGGTCTGATCTCGCGGACGCGCGTTGCGCAATCCCGCCCGTGCCACCTGGAGCCGGCCCGCCTCGACGCGGTGGAGGCGTGGATCAACGAACAACGGCAGATGTGGGCGGAGCGTTACGACCGGCTCGACAGGCATCTCGAGAGATTGCAGTCCAGGCCCGCCAAGAGGGAGAGGAAGCCGTGACCGAAGTAGCCGAGTTGAACTACCGGCGGGTGCACCGCGCCCCGAGGGAATTGATCTTCGAGTGCATGACCACGCCGGAGCACCTCGCACAGTTCTGGGGGCCCAGCGGGAGCACGACGCCGATCGATGGCATCACCGTGGACCTTCGGCCCGGCGGGGTCTTCGAGACATTGATGATCAGCGAAGTCGACGGTTCGCAATACACGATGAGCGCGGTCTACCAGGACATTGAACCGCCCGAGCGGCTCGTGTGGCGGGAGTCCGCGTCCGGGATGGTGACCACGATCACCTTCAACGATCTCGGCGACGGGACGACCGAGGTGGTGACGCATCAGGCGAATGTGCCGGCCCACTTCCGCACGCCGGCGGCGCGATCCGGGTTCGCGACAAGCCTCGACCGATTCGATGCTTACGTCGCTGCGCTGAACGCTGCCAACCCGCACCAGGACGCCTGATCGGTGTCGCCACAGAAAGGAGTCGTGCAATGAGTCGGCACGAGTCAGCCAACCTGCAAGCTGCGGTCACCGCCGAGTTCACTTGGCTGGCCGACGTCCTCGATGAGACCGGCGATGTGGGATGGAACACCCCCTCGCTCTGCGACGGCTGGCGGGTGCGGGAGGTCGTCGCTCACATGACCATGGCGGTCCGCTACTCGCCGCCCGAGTTCTACAACGAGCTGGAAGCGTGTGAAGGTGATTTCACCCTGCTGTCCAATCGCGTCGCCGCCCGTGACGCAGCGCTGCCGACCGACACGCTCGTCGCCAACCTTCGCGATGACCGGATGCACGCGTGGACCCCGCCAGGTGGGGGTGCCATCGGAGCCCTCAATCACGTCGTCATACACGGCCTCGACATCACCGTTCCCCTCGGTGTCGCCAGACACGTACCGGACAACGCCATCCTCGCGGTCCTGGACCAACTCACGCTCGGGGGTGGACACGCCAACTTCGGCTTCGAGCTCGACGGACTTCGCCTTCGGGCCACCGACACGGACTGGACCTTCGGTGCGGGTGAACCGAGGACGGGCACCGCCGTGGACCTCGCTCTCATGATCACCGGCCGCAGCTCGGAGTCGATGAAGATCGTCGAGGGATAAGCCAACCGAACGCGTCCCGCATCTCGATATATCCGCCATTCCTTTCGGACGGTCATTTTGTGCACTCGACTTACGCGCCGCCGAGTAGCTGCGTCACTCGCTCCGTCGCCGTCTCATCCGTGACGGCGAAGGGCTGCTCGGTTAATTCCTCCGCCAGGGAGACGTAGCGCATGGCGGTCGCAACGCGGACGTCATCCGTGAGTGACGGCGGCGGGCCCTCGCCGCGGAATCCCCGTTCGACCAACCACTCGCGGAGGGGCTCCTTGTCGAGGGCGCGCTGCTCCTTTCCCTTACGAAAGAGCTCCTCGTAGCTATCTGCGTACCAGTAGCGAGAGCTGTCGGGTGTGTGGATCTCGTCCATCAGCACCAGCTCGTCGTCGACAACGCCGAACTCGTACTTGGTGTCGACGAGAATCAGGCCGCGTTCGGCGGAGAGTTGGGTGCCTCGGTCGAACAACTCGAAGCTGGCCGCGGCAGCTCGATCGAACAGATCGGCTCCGACCAACCCCTCTTCGATGGCGTCGGCGCGGCTCAGGTTTCGGTCGTGCTCTTCGAACTTGGTCGTCGGCGTCAAGATCGGCGACTCGAGACGCTCGTTCTTGCGGAGGCCCTCTGGTAGCGCGTTACCGGCGACTTCCCGCCGTCCCTCCTCGTAGTTGAGCCACAGCGATGTGGGAGTCACGCCGGTGATGTAGCCGCGCACGACGAACTCCAGCGCTACCGCCGCGCACTCGCGCACACGGACGACATTGGGATCGGGAACGTCGAGGAGATGGTTGGGAATGATGTCGTTCGTCGCCTCGAACCAGTAGTTGGCGACTGCATTCAACGCCTGTCCCTTGAAGGGAATGGTCCCAAGGAGCCTGTCGAAGGCGGAGACCCGGTCGGTGGTGACGATGGTGCGGACGCCGTCTTGGACGTAGCTGTCGCGAACCTTCCCCGAGTGCAGATCGCCGAGACCGGTGAACGATGTCGACTCCAGCGTTCCGGCCATCTCCTGCGCGATGCGTTTGTCAGAGATCAAGTCGAGTCCTTTCTCGATATAGGTGTCGAGCTGGCGGATAAGTCGCTCCATTTGGGTGCTCCGCTCCACGAGAGCGCGGCGATGCCGCTTCATCACCAGGCGGGCCGTTGAGTCGTTGCTGTCCAGGACGTCGGCCATATCCTCGGGCGACAATTCCACCGAACGCAGCTTGCCTACGCGGTGGGCCCGATCCACTTGGTCGAGTCGGTATCTCCGGTAGCCGGTTCGTGGATCGACATCAGCCGGAACCAGAAGACCCACGTCGTCGTAGTGGCGGAGGGTCGTAATCGACAATCCCGTCAGCAGTGAAAAGGTACCGATGCTGACAAGTCCGTCGGCCACGGGCCGAGTATGCAGGTCTCGGGCCACCCGAGACGCAAGAGGTTTTCTTAACTCGGTTGGCAGATCTGTTCGGCGGAGGGCCTCATACGGCGATGCGGCCTGCCTGCTCCAGGACGACCTTTGACACGCCTCGGCGGGGATCGAGGATCTCGTCTATGAGGCCGTACTCCATCGCCTCGCCGGCGGTCATGAAGTAGTCACGGTCGATATCCCGCTCGATCTCGCCCGCGGGCTTGCCCGTGTGATGGGCCAGGATCTCGACCATTCGCTGGGTGGTCGCCATCACCTCGCGCAGATGAATCTCCATGTCGCGCGGCGCACCCTTTGCGCCTGCCGAACCTTGGTGAATCATGATCTTCGCGGAAGGGAGCGCGAACCGCTTGCCGGTCGCACCTCCGGCCAGGATCATCGCCGCGGCCGACATCCCCATTCCGCAGCAGACGGTGGCGACCTCCGAGGCGGTGTGCTGCATGACGTCGTAGATGGCCATGCCGGCGTATGAGAGGCCGCCGGGAGAGTTGATGTAGAGCCAAATGTCCTTCCCCGGATCCTCGGCGTCCAGATACAGCAATTCCGCGATGATCAGGTTGGCGATCTGATCGTCGACCTCCTGTCCGAGAAACACGATCCGCTCCTTCAACAGCATCGAGAAGATGTCGAAGGCACGATCTCCGCGAGGCGACTGCTCGAGGACAGTGGGGATGATGGAGTGCCTGGGGACTGGCGTCATACCGGCGATGCTATCGCGTATGTGAGATACCATTACGGGTATCATTCGAGGCGAATGAGCGATCGCAAACATCCGCCGCTGTTTCCCGGCTTCCGGGAGATGGCGGCGCGGCGGCGGGAGCTCGCAGAGGATCTCGTGGAGCGGAGAACCCGCCTCGGACTGTCACAGACGGAAGTGGCTGCTCGCATGCGCACGTCGCAATCTGCGGTGGCCCGCTTCGAATCCGGAGAGGCTGACGTCCGCCTCTCGACCCTCGAGCGCTACGCGGCGGCCATTGGTTGCACCCTCGACTGGAAGTTGCGCAAGGACCAAGCGTGAGCACCCCGCCTTCTATGCGCGACTGGTTGGAGAGCGAGCTCTACCAACGCCGCACGATTCAACTCGCCGGCGTGCTGGCTGACGAGGTCGGAGGGCGTCTCGCCGCGACTCTCATGACGATGGATGCGGAAGGAGACGACGCCGTCGAGTTCCGGATGACCAGCCAGGGCGGCTCGATCGACGCCGCGTTCTCGCTCATAGACACGATCGACCTCCTGGGCGTGCCGGTTCGTGCCGTCGCCCTCGGTCGTGTTGCCGGGCCGGCCGCCTTCGTCTTCGCGCTGTGTCCGGTGCGATTCGCCGCGCCGAGCGCGAGCCTCCAACTTCTCGAGCCCAATTTCGCGCATACCGGAAGGCCCGACGAACTGGTTCGAGCGTCGGTCTCGGACCAGAAGCGCCTGGACGATCTCATCGAGCGTCTGGTCGGCGTGAGCGGTCGCGCGCGAAGCGAGATCACAGCCGACATCCGCAGCGGTCGCGTGTTCACGGCGAGCGAAGCCCGCCAAGCGGGGTTGGTCGACGAGATCGCGGTGGCACCCAACGCAGGACACCGCGGAAATCCTTCCGCTGTCTGAATCCCCTGGCCGGCGGCCACCGATGCCGGCCCCGGTTGACCTCCCGGTGCCCTAACCCCGGAGGGTGAGGCCGGCTTCGGGAGCTTCCAAGGTCATTCACGGGAAGGGCGCATACGATCGGGAAGGTGGTAGGCGCGCTGCGTTGATCAAACGGCCGACGGCGAGCGCCGTCGTGGCGAAATTGGTCGAGGCAACCGGCGCCGACCGGGTCATCCACGACGCGGACGTCATGAGGGCCTATGCGTCCGATCAGGCCTCGTGGGTGAGCGCGGGATCACCGCTCGCTGTCGTTCTGCCAAGGAGCGCGGCCGAGGTGGCAAACGTCGTGCTTATTGCCGCCGAGCACGGAGTGCCGGTGGTGCCCCGCGGGGCAGGGAGCGGACTCTCGGGCGGAGCCAACGCGGTCGATGGCTGCATCGTTGTCTGTCTCAGCGCGATGCGCGACATTCTCGAGGTCGACGTTGCCAACGAGCTGGCCGTCGTACAGCCGGGCGTGCTCAACGGTGACCTCAAGCGCCGCGTTGCCGATTCCGGCCTGTGGTATCCGCCCGACCCGGCGAGTTTCGAGTTTTCGACGATCGGTGGCAACGTCGCGACGAACGCCGGCGGGCTGTGTTGTGTCAAGTACGGGGTGACCGGCGACTACGTGCTCGCTCTCGAGGTCGTCCTCGCCGATGGGTCGATCGTCAGAACCGGGCGGAGGACGCTCAAGGGCGTGGCGGGATACGACCTGACGCGCCTGTTCGCGGGCTCGGAGGGAACTCTCGGCATCGTCACGGAGGTGACGCTCCGGCTCCGCCCACCGCCTCCAGCCCCGGCGACGATGGTCGCAGCATTCGCCAGCACGGGGGCCGCAGGCCAAGCCGTCGTCGCCGTCGCGTCCGACCACTCACGGCCGTCGTTGCTGGAGCTGATGGACGCGACCACGATTCGAGCGGTCGAACGCTGGAAGAGGATGGACCTGGACTGCGAGGCGGCTGCCTTGTTGCTCGCGCAGTCGGACCGCGGGGATATCGCAGGCCATGAGGACGTCCAGCGTTACGCCGCGGCGTGCACGGAAGCGGGGGCCACGTACGTCGCGGTGACTGCCGATCGAGACGAGGGCGACATGCTCCTCGCGGCGAGACGCCTGGCCTACCCGGCGCTGGAGCGCCAGGGCGCGACCCTTCTCGACGACGTGGCTGTGCCCCGATCGGCGATCCCCGACCTTCTGAACGCCGTGGCGCGAATCTCCTCCGAGCACGAAGTGCTGATCGGTACCTTCGGTCATGCCGGCGACGGGAACCTGCACCCCACCATCGTCTTCGACGGCGCGGACGGAGAGTCGACCCGCCGGGCGCGAGCTGCCTTCGACGCCATCGTCGGGGCGGCGCTCGAGCTCGGTGGAACCATCACCGGAGAGCACGGCGTCGGCAGCTTGAAGGCGGAATGGCTGTCGCGGGAGCTGGGTGGTGGCGGCATGGCTCTGCACGCCGCAGTCAAGCGGGCGCTCGACCCCGACGGGATCCTGAACCCCGGAAAGGTGCTGCTGTCCGCGGAGCGACTATGACAGCGTCATGAGGTTCGTCGGGAAGGTCGCGATCGTGACCGGCGCCGGGGCGGGAATGGGACGAGCCGTCGCCCGCGCGCTCGCCGCAGAGGGTGCCGGCGTGTGTGTGTTCGACGCCAACGGTGACGACGCCGAGGCTGTCGCGAAGCAGATCGCATCAGACGACGGCGCGGCCATCGCCTTCACCGGCGATGTCCGTAGTGCCGACGATGCCGCCGGTGCGGTCCGGCAGGCGACTGCCGCTTTCGGCGGGCTGGACTATGTCGTGAACAATGCGGGGGTCAACCGCTACGGCACGGTCACCGACATTTCCGAGGACGACTGGGACTTCATCGTCGACACGAACCTGAAGGGGTGCTTCCTATTGGTCAAGCACGCCATTCCCGCCATGCGCGAACGCGGCGGTGGCGCCATCGTGAATACCGCCTCGGTCCAGGCGTTCGCGGCCCAGCAGACGGTGCCTGCGTACGCCGCGTCGAAAGGAGCCGTCGTGTCTCTCACGTCGGCCCTGGCGATGGACCACGCGAAAGACGGCATTCGCGTCAACTGCATCGCTCCCGGGTCGGTGCGCACACCGATGCTGCGCCATGCTGCCGAAAAGTTCTCGGATCGCGATCCGGAAGCCGTGATGGAGGAATGGGGCGCCATGCACCCGATTGGCTTCCTCACCGAGCCCGAGGACGTCGCCAAGCTGGTCCTGTTCCTACTGAGCGACGATGCACGGGCGATAACGGGAGCTTGCTTCCGCATCGACGGGGGACTTCTATCCAAGCTGGGTGTATAGCCGTGCCGCTTCGAGCCCCGCGTCTCCGCTGATGGCGTCGTTCGACGATCGGACGGTGGTCGTCACCGGAGCGGCCTCTGGCATCGGGCTCGAGGTGACCCGCCGTTTCCTCGCGGCTGGGGCCTTGGTCGTCGCCGGTGACCTGGCTCCAGGAGGTGTGCCGGAGGGTGCCGTCGCCGTCGGCATGGACGTGACATCGGAGGCCGATGTCGAACGACTTGTCAGTACCGCGGTCGACCGCACCGGGCGGATCGATGTCATGTGCAACAACGCAGGCGTCGGATCGACCTCTGACCCGCTCTCCTGCTCGGTCGACGAGTGGGATCGCGTCTTCGCGGTCAATGCGCGCGGTGTCTTTCTCGGTACCCGCGCCGCGCTCCGCCACATGACGGCGCAAGGGAAGGGCTCGATCGTCAATACGGCATCGGTGGCCGGGCTGGTAGGGCTCAAGGATCGAGCTGCGTATTGCGCGTCGAAGGGGGCAGTCATCGCCTTCACGAAGGCGGTTGCTGTGCAGTATGCGGCCACGGGCATACGGGCGAACTGCGTCGCGCCCGGCACCGTCCAGACGCCGTGGGTGCAGCGCCTAC
>DATLBX010000009.1:0-14472 GCA_035526705.1 Acidimicrobiales bacterium
GGGCGAGTCGGGGGATTCAGCGTGGAGCGTCTCAGGCCGGCGCGCCAAGCGGCGGTGCTCGTCGATCACCCGACGAGAGGCGGTGAGGAAGGCCCACCCCCGAAAGGCGTCCCACGACCCCTCGAACTCGTGGATCCTCCGGGCGATCTCGAGGAACACCTCCCCGACCACATCACCGGCGTCCCGCGCTCCCCGCGCCCCGGCGTACGCCATGAGCGAGCCGGCCAGCTCGGCATAGATCTCGGACCACGCGTGCTCAGATCCCTCCCGGGCGGCGCGCAGCGTCGCCGGGAAGAGTTCGGAGTCCATCAGTGGCATCTTCTCCCGCCACCCTCGCCAACACTCCGCGGCCGATTCGCACGCCCGAGCCCGAGGCACTCGACGGCCCAGCCGGCCCGAAGGAGCGCGCCGTAACCTGCGAGGTCCTTAACCGGTTATCTAGTCATGGGGGCGGCGGCTGCAGTGAGCGAGGCACCCCTCGACGAGCGCTCCCTCATCGAAAGGGCGCAGGCGGATCCGAGTTGTTTCGATCGTCTGTACCAGGACAACCTGGCCGGGGTCTTCGTCCACGTCCTGCGGCGCTGCGGTAGTCGATCGGTCGCAGAGGACGTCACATCCGAAGTGTTTCTTCGGGCCCTCCGGGCCTTGCCGCGATTCGAGTGGCGGGGAGTGCCATACCTCGCCTACCTCAGGCGCATAGCGGACAACGTCCTCGCCGACGCATCCAGCCGCGGCTCGCGTGAGGCGGGGATCGCATCACGGTCTGAAGAACCATCCACACCGCCCCCGGACTTCGACGACAGGGTGGTCGAACTCGTCGGCCGACTTCCCGAGGACCAGCGCCTCGTGCTGGCGTTGCGTTTCGGGGAGGACAAGAGCGTCGCTCAGGTCGCGGGCGCGCTGGGCCGCAGTGAAGGCGCGGTAAAGCAGCTTCAACACCGAGCCCTCGCCACCCTGCGATCGTGGCTCGCCTCGTCGACGTTGGAGGACCTGTCGTGAATGAACTCGAAGGCGTGCTCTCCGGGCTGCCCCGCCCGGACTTTGCTGCCTCTCTCGGAGCGGCCCTGCACCGCGACGCGGCGCGCTTGGCGCCTACGGCCGCAGCCGCGGGCATGACCATCGGTGTCATTGCGGACACCCACTGCGCCCGCGCCGAGGATCTCCCCCAGAGCGCGCTGGACGCGCTGGCTCGGGCCGATTTGATCGTGCATTGCGGCGACATCGGCGCGCCGGGCGTGCTCGACCGGCTCGAGGCGATCGCCCCGGTTCTGGCGATCAGGTCTGCCAACGATCCGGAGCCGGACGGCCGCCGCCTGTTCGACGGCCCCCGCCTGATCCGAATGGGGTCGCTCCTTGTCGGAGTGGTTTCCCACGTCGAGGATGCATCCCGCGATTTCGATGAGATCTTCGGCACCTCGGTCGACGTGGTGCTCACCGGTACCACCCACCGCGCCGAGGTCCTATCGGTCGAGCAGAGCGACGGGTTGATCGTCACCATGCTCAACCCCGGGAGTCCGACCTTTCCGGCGTCGGGGCCCCCGACTGTTGCCTTTATCGGGACCGTCGCGGGAGAGGCCGTTCCGATTGTCGTCTCACTCGACTCACGAAAGGAAAGCGAATGAGCGGAGTGCGGGTGGGGGTGATGGGGGACTCGCATTGTCAGTCGGCGGCCGACCTCGACGAGTCGGTGACCGAAGCGCTTGCCGGCTGTGAATACATCGTGCATTTGGGCGACGTGTCCGCAGCCGACGTGCTCGACCGTTTGGAGCGGATTGCACCCGTCATAGGCGTCACGAGCGAGACCGATCCAGCCGACGCGCGTTTGGTCGGCACGGCCCGCGCGCTGGACGTGGCGGGTCGAACGGTCGCGATCCGGCGTTCCCTGGCGGGCGATGAGATGTTCGGTGAGGAAGTCGACGTGGTGGTTCACGGAGGCACGCACGATCACTCGATCGAGCTACGAGCGGGGAAGCTGTTCGTGAATCCGGGGAGCACGCGTTGGGCCACGCGCCGGCCCACCTTGGTGATTCTCGATCTGAGTGATGAGGGGATCGGAGTCGAAGTCGTCGGCGTCAAGGATGGTTAGCCCGCGTCAGTTCTGATGTCGCACCAGGTGACTCGGGCTGCGGGCGCGCGTGGCTCGGGCGACTCTCCTCTGGGAGGATCCGTCGGTGCTTCGGGGAGAGCGGCCGATACGGCTGATGCTGGTCGACGACGACCCCGCGGCGGTCGTGTTCTTCCGGCGCGCGCTGGCGACCGAGCCGGGCGTCGAGGTGGCGTGGTTGGCCCGAGAGGACGACGCCATCGCCCGGGCCCAGACCGAATATCCCGACGTCGTCCTGGTCGATGGCGGGTTCAAGGGTCGCCGGCTGGTGGAGCAGATGCGCGCCGCGCTGCCGCACACGAAGGTGCTGACGGTGAACGGCCTGGCGGCCGCAGCTCAGGTGTCCAAGGCCGAACCGGGGCGCGCCGATCTGGCCCCCCGGCAGATGAGCCCCGCGCCCCGTCTGGCCGCCGCGGTTCGGCGGTTGCATTCGGGGGAGGGTCCTGCGGTGATCACGCTCGGGCTGCCGCCGACGACCGAACTGCTCATCCACTTTCAGGGCGTGCACGACTTGACCGCCGATGACACGGTCGCCGGCTTCGAGGCGCTCATGCGCTGGGGCAACCAGGGCGAGCTCGTTCCGCCCGGAAGCTTCCTGCCGCTGGTCGAGGCCGAAGGACGGGTAACCGACTACGACCGGCACGTCGTGCGCACCGCAGTGGCGCAACTGGCGACGTGGAAGCAGCAGCCCGGGGTGCGGCCGCCCAATTGGGTGTCGGTGAACCTTTCGGGGATCAACCTGCGCCGCCCCGACCTCTCGGTTTGGGTGGAGGCCACCCTGCGGCTCTGCGATGTCGAGCCGCCCAGCCTCGTACTCGAGTTCGACGCGGCCGACCTGGCCGCGGATCTCACGATGTCGGCCCGGCGCGTGAGCGAGCTGCGCGCGATCGGCGTGCGCACCGCGGTCGACAACATCGTGACGGGGCCTTCGCAGCTCGGGCGGGTGGCCGGTCTTGGACCGGACATCTTGAAGGTCGGCCGCGGTCTGACCCACGAGATCGGCAATTCGGCCGCGGCGATCGAGACGATGCGCGCTCTGCTTCAGGCCAGCGCCAACAAAGGTTGGCCCTGCATCGCCACGGGCATCGAGGACGCCCCGCAGCTGGACGCCTTGCGCTCCATCGGCTGGCGGTTCGCCCAAGGCCACGCGCTCTCGAAGCCCATGACCGCCTTCGCCTGCCAGAGCCTCATCGCGACGACCGCGGGCTGATCTACGCGGAATTCACCTCGTAGCGCAGGAAGACCCAGCCGTTGGGGAAGCGGTGCTGGTCGGCCAGGGTGAAGTCGACGCGGAAGTCGGGGAGCGCGGGCTTGCCTCCGCCCACGGAGACGGGCGCCACGAAGAAGCACAACTCGTTCACCAGCCCGGCGCGGAACGCGTGCGCCGCGAGATCGGGGCCGCCGATGGCGAGGTCACGTGACGCGGTGTTCTTGAGCTCGCGCACCGCGTCGGGATCGAATTCGCGCTCGAGGCGCGTGCGCGGCGTCCACGGTGCGTCGAGGGTCGTCGAGTAGACGACCTTGTCGGCGGCCTGGTACACCCCGGCGAAGTCGGCCATCACCTCGTTGCTGGTGGCCAACTCGGGGTCGGTATCCCAGACGGCCATCGTCTCGTACATGCGGCGACCGAACAGGAACGTGCCCGTCGAGCGGTAGAGGTCGTTGATGAATGTGTGCACCTCCTCGTCCGGTTCGGACCAGTCGAACTTCCCGTCGCGGTCCTCCATGTAGCCGTCGAGCGTCATGTTCGCCCCGTAGATCAGCTTGGCCATCTGTCACCTCCGTAGTGTCGTGACGATGACACAACGCCAGGCCAGCCTGCAGGACCTCTTCGATGAGCACGCTCCCGCGGTCCAGTCCGAGTGGGGAGCATTCGCCGGCGTGACCGCGGCGACCTTCCACGCAGGCGAGATCGACGAAGCAGTCACCGGCGTGGCTGACGTGCGCACCGGCGCGCCCGTCACTCCCGACCACATCTTTCAGTTCGGCTCGGTGACGAAGGTGATGACCGCGACGCTCCTCATGGGGCTCGTGGACGAGGGTCGACTCGATCTGCAAGCGCTGGTCAAGTCGATCGTGCCCAACTTCGAGCTACCGGACGCAGCCGCGGCGGAGAAGGTCACCGTCTGGAATCTCCTCACTCACACGAGCGGCATCGACAGCGGGATCGACGCCCCGCAGCAAGGGTCGTGGCCGAGGGTGGACCTCGGCGACGGTGATGACTGCATCGACGCGTACCTCGCGTACATGGCCGACAAGCCGACGGTGTTCGCGCCGGGCGAGACCCGGCGTTACTCGAACGCGGGTATCGTTGTCGCGGGTCGCGTGGCTGAGAAGATCCTGGGGCAGTCGTGGGATGCGGCCATCCGGGAGCGCATCTTCGAACCGGTGGGCATGTCCAACACCGTGACTCTTCCCGCCGACGCGATCCAGCAACTCCATGTGGTGGGTCACGTTCAAGGCGCTGACGGTGACCTCGCTCTCTCGGGCCGGTGGTGGTTGGGTAGGTCGAGCGGGCCCGCGGGTGGCGGCGCGGCCGGCACCGCCCGCGACCTGGCGCGGTTCTCCGAGGTCCATCTCCGCGGCGGCGTGGCGGGGACCGGGGCCAGGATCCTTTCCCCCGAGAGCACCCGGGCGATGCAAGAGGTGCAGTTCGAAGCGAGTGCCGACGCCGGAGGCGAGAAGCAGGGACTCGGCTGGATCCTCGACGATCTCGACGGCACGAAGGTGCTGCGCCACAGCGGCGGGAACTTCGGGGGCAGGGCGTCCTACTGGGCGCTGCCCGAGCACGACTTCTCGTTCGCGTGCTTGAGCAACACGATCTCGCTGGCTCCCGCCGCACTGGCGGTCAAGATCTACCGCCAGCTGGTGAAAGAACGGTTCGGGATCGACGTGCCGGACCCGCTCGCCGCGTACGGCAGGACCGAAGCGGACGCCTTCGCCGCGATGATCCGCGAGGCCGTGTCGTCCTGACCTAGGCGCGCGCTACGGCTTCCAGTTCGGGTTGCGGCCGGTGAAGGCGATGAGCTTGGTCTGGAGGTCGGCGTCGTCGGCGACGTCCGTCCTCGGCCCGAAGTGGCCCGAACTGCGGAGGACTTCGTCCATCGGCTCCATGCCGGCGTACATGCGGGAGACGGCCTCGGCGTCGAGACTCTCGTCCTGGCCGGTGGCGCGGGCCAAATCCCAGGTGTGGACCAACACGTCGCTGGTGAAGATCATGTCGGTCACGTTCTCCAGTGTGTTGGTGCCCATCTGCGTGTCGCGCTCGCTGGTTGCCACAGCGGGATCGTCCAGGGCGCGCTGCAGCGTCTCGTTGATGGGGCGCCAAGCGCCCGCCGGGTCGTCGTCGACCGGCGGAGTCTCGGGCCGCTCGATGTTCCAGTTCTCGAACAGCACCGACGGACCCCACTCGACCAGGTGCCGCACGACGTCGCGGGCGACCCAGCCCTCGCAGGGGGCGGGGCGGTCCCACGCGTCGGCGGGCACCGCCTCTACCCGCTGCGTGAACTCGCCGGCGATCTTCCGGTAACGCTCTGCCATTTCGCTCATGGCCGGCAGTCTTGCCTCACCGGCGAGGGGGGTGGGGTCAGTCGCCCCGCTCCTCCACGACATCGAGGTTGTAGAACTTCGACTCGCCGTCGGTGAGCTCGGTCATCTTCTGAGCGAACTCGCTGGTCGCGGGAAGCGCGGAGTTCGCCATGGCCTCCTCGTAGGAGTCGAAGAACACGATGTTGAAATAGCGGTCTGCGTTGTCACGATCGCGACAGAGAACCCGACGTCGGGCCTTCTTATCGGCGCCTGCCGCGGCTTCCCACTCGTTGCCGAGCTTCTCCATCTCGTCGAACTTCGACGTGCTGAACTCGATGATCTGTACGAATGCCATGTCGATGGTCTCCTTGTGTGAGTAGGCGCGTCACGATACGCCGATCGCCGGCAACGGGCTCGGGGCCCGCCAGTGGGTAGCTTCCTGGTCATGGCATCTCGACTGAACCCATACATCGCTTTCGGAGGAAACGCGAAGGAGGCGATCGAGCATTACCAGAAGGTCTTCGGTGGCGAACTCGTCATTCACACGTACGCGGAGTTCGGCACGCCGGCCGACCAGGGCGGCGACAAGGTCATGCACGCGCAACTGGAGACCCCGGCGGGACTCGTGCTCATGGCGGGCGACATGCCCCCGGGCACCGAGGTCCCGAAGGGCGGGAATGTTTCGATCAGCCTGAGCGGCGAGGACGAAACCGAGCTTCGGGGCTACTGGGACAACTTGTCCGACGGAGGAAACATCACCATGCCGATCGAAAAGCAGATGTGGGGCGACATCTTCGGCATGTTCACCGACCGCTTCGGCGTCGACTGGATGGTCAACATTTCTCAAGCGCAGGGCTAATCAACCGCGGACTCCGGCGTCCGCGCGATGAACCCGGCAACGATCTTGGAGAGCTCCTCGGGTATCTCGGCGATGAGCCCGTGGGTCGCGTCGACCTCGACGACTTCGATGTGGTGGTTCGAGTCGGCCAGCTGTCGAAGGTTCTCCGCGAGCGTGGCCCGTCGGGCCGGCATGAGCTCCGCCATCTCCGGAGACTGTGCTGCGATCGAGGGATCGTTCTTCGTCGCGTTCACGATCAAAAGTGGGCACTTGCAGTCGCGATACACGTCGAACAGGTCAGTGCCGTTGACGGCGTCCATGACCTCGTCGATGGATTCGCGCGTCAGCCGGAGGCGGAAGGAGCCGTCCGGTTGCTGCACGAGCTGGCGCATCGTGCTGGCGCGAACCGCCTCGCGCTTGTCCTCGGGTATGGAGGCGAACTGCGCGTCGAGCGCCGCGGCGGGAATCGGATTGAAGTGCGAGTCGACGGCCTCGTCGCTGAGGGCCTTCAGGCGAGCTCTGGTCGCGGCTTCGCCCGGATCGTCGGCGGGGATGCCGATGCCCAGACCGTGCCCGTCGAGATTCACCGCGGCGCGGCAGGGGCGGTCCGTGCCGCCGTACAGCGCGGCGATCATGCCCCCAAGGGAGTGGCCCGCGATGGCCGGAGCGTCGAGACCGAAATGTGTGATCACGGCCTCGAGGTCGGCCAACGCGGTGTCCCAAGTGAAGGGCCCTTCGCCGGACAACCCCTGGCGGCGGATGTCGTAAGACACCAGACGGAAGCGGTCCCGCAGGTGCGGGACCATCGCGTCGAAGGACGCCAGGCTGAGCCCGTTGCCGTGCACAAGCACGAGCGGCGGGCCGTCACCGCCGTAGTCGCGCACCGCAATTTCGACGCCGCCTGAATCGACTATCCCGTCCGCGAATTCCCCCATCGGCAGAGTCTGGCGCACGGTGTCGACACCGGTCCCTAGAGGAGGAGGCCGCCGACAGTGGACGCGACCACCACTCCGCCGAGTAGGCGGCGAAACGGGTTGACGCCGCGAAGCATTTCGTCGATGGCCCACCACATCAATGAGACGAAGGCGATGACCGAGATCACGGTGCGCGGCGTGCCGTCGAGGTGGGCGAAGCGTCGGATGGCCGCCGCCACGAAGAAGACGCCGAGAGGAATGTTCGGTGCCTGGACGAAGACGACCTCGCCGGTCTCCCGGCTCCGGAACATCCAGTCGAAGGCGCGCCTCACGCGCTCTGTGCCAGCCCTTTTTCGATGTCGTCGAGGTGGTGGATGGCGTCGTGGAGCGCGTATTCGACGGCCGACCACACCTCGGGCTTGGGTCGGGTGCGCAGGTCCAAATCAGAGCGACCGTCGAAGGCGCTGCGCCACGCCTCGGCCAGCCGAGCGGGTTCGGCCGAAACGCTCTGCGCGGTCCAGTCGCGGCCATCGAAGCCGCACTCGTCGCAGGTCTCCGTCGAGTAAGGGACTTCGCCTGGCATCGCCCGAGTCTGTCGGACGGGAGACCCCCTATGCGTTCGCCGGTTCGCGCTCCTGTGCGACTTCTTCTTGGGTCGCGGCTAGGGCGTCGCGCGCCGCTTCGAGGCGCAGGGCGTCGACGCGGTCATGTTGCAGCCCCGCCTGCACGCCGAGCTTCTCGAAGTCGAACTCGGCCAGTTCCGGCCGAGCGTCCTTGACGGTCTGAAGCGCGGACCACATCTTCCCCTTGCCCTCGATCCCGAGCGACATGGCTTCGAGCTCTTCCATCTTCGAGAGCAGGGAGTAGCCGAAGATCTGGCCGTTGAGCTTCAACCGGCCGACCTTCTCCACCACGTCGGCGAGCTTCTGCTTGAGGCCCGACTCGGGGAAGTTCAGGGCGGAGATGATGCGGCGCAGTGTGCGCTCGTCGTCCTCCAGGTCGGGTACGAGTTCGGTGAAGGTCTGGCCCACCGGGCCCGTGTTCCGGTCCCGGATGCGCCTGGCCAGGGCGATACCTGCCGCCGCGCCCGCCAAGTGGTCGTTGAGATAGACGCGCAGCCGGTCGTCCGGGGACGCGCTGTTGAGAGAGATCATGGGGGGCTCTTACCCCGGGAGCGAGCAGAATCACCCTTGACCCTGACAGCGAACAAATGGGGAGGGCAGTTGTCCAAGCGCAGGAGGAGATGGGCGGACACACCGCCGCTGGCCATCAGTGCCGTGGCGATGCTGGCGCTGCTGGCCGTCCTGCCTTCCGCCCTGAACCTGCCCCAGGCCAATCCCAGCCAGACGCTCGAGTACGCGCCGGTGCCGCCCGAGGACGACGACTCGACTCCGCCAGCCGGGAACTTCTCCTCGCTGGGCCTCGGCCGCTCGGGGAGTTTCGGGGCCAGCGCGAGCAGTGAAGGCGGCTCCCCTGCTCCCATCGAACTTCCCGGGGGCAAGGGAGCGCGGCCGTCGACCAAGCGGTGCGTCGGCAATCCCCCCAAGCAGACCGCAGACCCGCTGGCCCCGCCATGCGTCGCGTACTTCGACGGTGACAACGGCGGTGCCACGTACCCCGGGGTTACCGAGGACGAGATCCGCGTCGTCATTTATGTGGACGGCGGCTACTACTCCGTCGGCACTTCGAAGCAGGCCGAGGAGGAGCCGACGTCGGGCATGTACGACTTCGACAAGCCGCCCGAGGGCGACGAGCACCTCGTCACGCGGGCCGGCAGGGCCATGCAGGTCTTCTTCAACGATCGGTTCCAGACCTACAACCGACACGTCCACATGTACATGTACTGGACGGACGCCGGCAACACGCCGGAGGAGTTGCGGGCTGACGCGCTCGACATTTACACGAAGGTCAAGCCGTTCGCCGTGTTGACGATGACCGACGTCGACGCGAGCCCCATGGTCGATCCGCTGGCCCGCCGGGGTGTGATGGTCTTCGGCTCCTCGACGGGGCGGTCGGCGAGTTTCTACGAGCGCTACCCGGGCTTGCTCTGGGGTTACCCGCCGTCGATCGAGAAGCAGGCCGAGGTGTTCTCCGCGTGGGTGTGCAAGAAGGTGGTGGGACGGCCGGTGAGCTTCAGCGGCAACGCCAGCGAGGTGGGCAAGCCTCGCAAGCTCGGATTCATGTACACCACCGATTACCGCTACGGAGGTCTCACCGCCTTCGCCAAAGAGGTCAAACGGCGAATCGAGGCTTGCGGTGGCGAGTTCGCCATCGAGCGCTCTACTCCGTACGCGGGACTCGCGGTGCAGGCCGATCAGTCGGACGACTACCCCGCGCAGAACATGTCGGCTTTCGTCGCTGCCGGAGTCACCACCGTCATCTGGGCCGGTGGCTACGAGACGCGCCAGTCGCAGGCCGCGGCGAACCTGAACTACCGCCCCGAGTGGTTCACCGCGGGGGATGGCTGGATGGAGGGGTGGCAGGACGCGCAGTACCAGGAGCAGAGCGTCTGGCGCTACGCGTGGACGGTGAGCAACGTCGTGCTCCAGGGAAAGATGGAGGACACCCCCTGCTTCAAGGCCTATCTCGAAGCGGATCCCGAGATCCTGCCCGAGGACATCTCCTGGATGTGCAACTTCTATCCGTTGTATGTCGACCTGCGGCAATTCTTCACCGGCGTTCAGGTCGCCGGTCCGAAGCTGAGTCCGGCGTCGATGGACAAGGGGTTCCACGCCATCCCCGCGATCGCCAGCTCCAGCCCGGCGGTGCCGGCTTGTTATTACGACCGCGGCGACTACACCTGCGTAAAGGACGCGCTCGCCATGTGGTGGGACCCCGACTCCACCCCGCCCAACGCGAGCGGCGGCGATCGATCCGGCTGCTATCGCGCCGTGCTCGGCGGGCGGCGTTTCATCGGGCCATCCCCGCCGGACGGTGATCCCACCGAACAGAGGCGTCCCGGGGAGGACCCGTGCAGCACCTACATCGGCGGAATCACCATCGGGGGCTGACCCCCGCCCGTCGCTACGGCGACCAGGCGATGGCGAAGGTGACTGAGCCGGCCGCGCTGGCTCGGTGCGGGTGGGAGCCGTCGGCGTCCATCACCCACAAAGTGGTGGTGCAGCAGACCGGCCCCCCCTCCTCACGCACGAAGGCGATCTGACCGTGCCGCGACCACACCGGCCAGTTGTCGCGGGCGAGGCCACTGGTGAGGTCGCGGCGGCGTGTCCCGTCGATCCCGATCGAACCGATGCCACACGCGTTGGCGCAGGCGAAGGCCAACGTGCGGCTGTCGGGCGACCAGGTCGGTGGGTGGTAGGTCCAGGCGTCAACTGGAGTGAGATCGGTGCCGTCCGTCTTTATCGTCCAGAGACGGGGCCAGTCGAGGAGCTCCGACGGCGTCAGGGAGTTTCCGATGAAGGCGATGCGGCTGCCGTCGGGTGACCACCGCGGGAACTCGACCGAAACGTCGCGGGGCGTGATGCGGGTGGGCAAGGCGGGGGCGTCCACCGGAATGGTGAAGACACCGGCCACGCCCTCCTGGTCGGTGACGAACGCGATCTGCTTACCGTCCGGGGAGAAATCGAAGCTGGTGGACATGCTGGCGTGCACCGGCGCCAGTGGTCGGAGTCCGGAGCCGTCCACGTTCACGACGTAGATGTCCCAACGACTACCCAACCAGGTCCACGTTGCCACCGCTACGGGAGGGTTGGGGGTCCACAGGACAAAGGCGAGCTTGTCGCCGGCGGGCGACCAGCGGACGTGCTGGATCACGCCGGCAAGGGGGAGGGTGAGTACCAGCTCATCGGACTTGTTGTCCGCCCGGGCGATCCGCAACTCGGCGCTGACGGGTGAGTACAGCGCGCCATAACTGTCGCCAAACGCGATGCGGTTCCCGTCGGGCGACCACGATGGTTCGGCTATGTAGTGCCACGTGAGGGGCCGGGTGCCGTCTCCGGTCCAGGCGACGGGATGCTCATCGGTACCGTCGGCGTCCACCACCCGCACCTGGCCGTCCATGGCGAAAGCCAGCCTCGGGGCGGCGGCCGCGGTGGACGGCGTGGCCAGGGTGGGCGCCATGAGGGCGGCCAGCGAGACCAGCGTGGCGACCGTCAAGCGGCGCGTCCATGTGCAGGCGGGTGCGGCGATCAACCCCGGATCCCTTCTCGATCGGTTCACTGGAAGGTTACGCAATTGACTTCCGGCCCGCTCGGCCCTTCACACAGTCCGTGACCGAACGCGGTCGGTTCGTCCTCTAGAACTACGGCATCGCCAACCAACCGGGGTCGCTCCGCCTGCTGCTGCGCGGGCTGGTGCGGCGTTGCCCGCGCTGCTCGTCGGGGCGGCTGTTCCGGCGGTGGTTCACCATGGTGGAGCGGTGTCCGGGTTGTGGCTACAAGTTCGAGCGCGAGGAGGGGTTCTTCCTCGGGGCGTACGTCGTCAACCTCGGCATCACCCAGCTCGCGGTCGTCGCCTATATCGGACTGTCGATCGTGCTCACCCTGCCGGACCCACCCCTACTGCCGCTGGCGATCGGCGGCGCGGCCGTCGCGGTGCTCACTCCGCTGATCGCCTACCCCTTCAGCAAGACGTTCTGGACCGCCATCGACCTGATCATGCATCCCGCCCACCTGCAGGACTGACCGCGTCAGCGGGGGGCGACGGAGGTGGTCGTCGTACCCGCGGCGCCGGCCGGTGGAGTCTTGCGGTTGATCTCCTTCACCTCCCGCAGTGTCTCCTCGGCGACTTCGAGCAGGCGGCGTTGAATGCGTAGCGCCTCGTCGGTCTTGCCGTCCTGCTTTTCGAGCAGTGCGAGTTGGCGTTCGATGATCGACAGCTGGGTCTCGGCCAGTTCCACGGTCCGCTGCGACGACGAGCGCGTCGCCTTGATGTGCTCCAGCTGCGCTTGCGTGATCTCCAACTGGCGGTGCAGCGCCTCGAGTTGGTCGCGGACCGCACCGCGCTGGTCGGCGATGTCGGTACGGATGCCCCGTCCCGGACCGAAGGCCGCACCTGCGGCCCCCGCCATCATCAGCGCTATCAGGGCGGCGATGACCAGCACGACCCGGCGGGTCGGCCGGTCCTCGACTTCCTGGCGCCCCGCGGGTTCACCGGCCTCGATCTCGCGAACCTCTGTGTCGCTTCCCACTGAACGCCTATACCCGCTTCCGCGGTTATCAGGCGCGGGTGGTAATAATTGCGCACCGGTTGAGCTCACAGCCGACGGTGCCCGGAGACAACGCCGGGCCCGGGGATCTGACGGCGAAGGAGCGAAAGATGGCTAAGGCCATGGAGAGATTCGGTCTGGAGATCACGCGCGACCAGAACGGTCCGACGGTGGCGATACGGGGCGAGTTGGACGCCTATACGGCGCCCCGGCTGCGCAAGCTGACGGAGCTACTGGTCGATGGGTCGGCCCTCAAGCTCGTCTTCGATCTGAGCGAGACGACCTTCGTGGACTCGACGGGCCTGGGTGTGTTGGTGGGAGCGGCGCGCCGCGCTCGGGGGCAGGACATGGAAGTGGTGCTGGACCGGCCGACGGCCGCAGTGTTCCGAGTACTCGAAATCACCGGCGTGTCCGTGGCCATCCCGGTGCGCAACCCCCCGGGTCGGGTCTAGGTCGCGTCCTCTTCGTCGCGGTTCTTCTTTCTGCGGCGGACGAAGAACCAGAAGAAAAACCAACTCAGCAGCAGCACCCCGACGATGCCGCCGGCTATCAGCGGCACCATCTTGCCGGCGTCCTTCAACTCTCCTTCGGTGACGCCGCCGCGCTCGTCCGGGAAGGTGACGGTGCCACTGGCCTCGCGACTGGTGTTGCCTGAGCGCATTTTGATCTGTGCGACCCACGGCCCGGGGGGGAGCGCCGGGTCGAGGATGAACAGCACCGGCCCGCTTTGGCCCTTGGCGATAGTGGTGCCGGCCTCCGCGGGGACGGGTCCGGCCGAAAGGCCACCCGGCCCGTTGCTCAGCCTCAGCTCTCCGCTCAGGTCCACGGCGCGTCCGCCGATGTTGCGGACGATGGCGGCCACCACCGGGTTGCCGTCCTCGTCGCGTCGTCCTTCGATGTCGGTGATCTCGAAGTCCGTTGCCGGCTCGCCACCGACGCCCACCGACAGATACATGCGCACTCCGACCCGGTTGATGGCTCCGATCGCTTGGTCCTCACTGGCGACGGCCTGCATTTCGGCCCACACCACGCCGTAACGCTCCCCTTCACGAGCGTCTTTCGGCACGTCGATGGTGACGGTCGCGGTCCCCTTCTCCTCGGGTTGTAGATCGAGCGTTCCGGGCGCCACGCGCGTCCAACCGGCTAGCTCGTTGGCCTCGCGGGCTTCGCCGAAGCGAAAACCGCCATCATCGATGGAGGCGGCTGCGGCATACAGCTCGACATGCTGCGGGGCGTCCGTGTGGTTGGCCACTTCGACCCGACGGTTGATACTCGAGCCCGGCGCCAGGTGATCGACGATGTAGAGACGGGCGCGCGGATCATCTGCCCGGTTCTGCGGGGCGTCGATCAGGCGGATTCCGACCGTACCGTCGGTCTGGCCCGAGCGCGCCTGCGCGGGCTCGCCGGCGGCCCAGGCGAGTGTCAACGACAACAGAAGTACTACGAGAGAACCTGACCGGCGCATCAGACTTGTCTAGTTCGGCGGCGGCGAGGTGAGAGCTAGGCGACCGAGTGGGTGATGGTGGCGGTGTAGGTGCCGGCAACAGCCGCGGCGGGGATATTGATGATGAGCGTCGGATTCCATGACGCGGAAATCGATAGCGCGACTCCACTGCCCGAGAAGGCGGTGCGGCTCACCGTCAGATCGACTGCTTGAGCCGAGGTGGCTTGGCCGGGGCTGCCCCCGCTCAACAAGCCCGTGACCGAAGTCGCGGGACCGGACCAATAGAGAATGGAGGCCTTGCCGATTGTTTCACTGGCCGTGCCGGCACCGGTGGTGAAGACGGTGGCGGTCACCGTGGCGACGAAGGAGGGGGCGACGAGGCCGCTGCCTGTGACAGTGACCGTACCGAGTTGCGCCGAGATGCTGGCCGTACCAGTGGGCGCCGATCCGAGGTTCTTCGATGCCGGTGCGCTGATC
>DATLBX010000010.1:0-6620 GCA_035526705.1 Acidimicrobiales bacterium
CGGTTGGTGAAGTCGGACTCCGGGCCGCCGGAGCCTTCGTCGAGGTAACTGGGGCCCGGCCCGACCGCCCCGATCCAGCCGGCATCCGCCTGGGGCCGGCTGGGCCGTCGAGTGCCTCGGGCTTCGAGCGTGCGAATCAGCCGCGGAGTGTTGGCGAGGGTTGCGGGAGAAGATGCCACTGATGGACTCCGAACTCTTCCCGGCGACGCTGCGCGCCGCCCGGGAGGGATCTGAGCACGCGTGGTCGGAGATCTATGCCGAGCTGGCCGGCCCGCTCATGGCGTACGCCGGGGCGCGGGGAGCGCGAGACGCCGGTGATGTCGTCGGGGAGGTGTTCCTCGAGATCGCCCGGAGGATCCATGAGTTCGAGGGATCGTGGGACGCCTTTCGGGGGTGGGCCTTCCTCACCGCCTCTCGTCGGGTGATCGACGAGCACCGCCGCTTGGCGCGCCGGCCTGAGACGCTCCACGCTGAATCCCCCGACTCGCCCACCGGCGACCTCACCGTCGAGTCGTTCGAGCGCGGCCAGGCGGCTGCGCAGGCAGGCCGTCTGCTCGACGGCCTGTCGAAGGATCAGCGTGAGGTCCTGCTCCTCCGCATATACGCCGACCTGCCTATCGAGGAGGTGGCCTACGTCACGGGACGGACCGTCAGCGGGGTCAAGGCGTTGCAGCGCCGGGGCCTGGCCGCGCTGCGGCGAGAAATTTCGCGCCAGGTGGTATCGCCGTGACGGCCGCTGACGGTTCTGAGCCGATGGGAACGTTTCGCCGCCTCACCGACGAGCAGCTCGACGAGCTGTTCACCGGCCGGGTCCCTGCAGGGGTGGAGGGTCTCGACGAGGTAGCCGAAGCGGTCCGCTCCCTCAAGTCCGGTATCGCCCGGCCCGAGGAGTCGGTAGCCGCCTCCCACATCTACGCCGCAGCCATCGCAGCCGCCAATACACCCGCTCCGACTTTCGAGGTGCCTCGAACAGTCCCCACCCTGAGGAGTCCTATTTCCGTGTTCAACTTCCTTCTCTCCAACACCACCCGACGCATCACCGCCGGACTGGCCGCGTTCAGCCTGATCTTCTTCGGCCTCGGTGCCGCGGGCGCTCTGCCCGGCCCGATTCAGCGCCCGCTGTCCAGCGTCGGCTTCCCGTCGGCCGACCACGATGCCAACGACTCGGCAGACGACGTCGCTGAGGAAGCCGATAGCGACGATCTCGACGAGAGCGAAGCGGACGACGCCACCGAGGTGGACGAGGCCGACGACGCGGACGACGGTGACGACGCCACCGAGGCGCACGACGCGGACGACCTGGACGACGACGAAGACGTCGACGGCTCCGACTCGGAAGGCCCGGACTCCGACGACGACGACTCCGACGACAACTCCGACGACTCGGACGGGGACGCCGATGACGACGCCGACGAAGCCGCGGAGGACGACCACGACCACGACGCCACTGAGGCGCCGGAGGCCGGCGACTCCGACGACGACGAGTCGGCCCGCACGTTCGAGTCCGACGACAGCTCCGACTCGGACGACGACACCGCCGAGCTTTCCGACTCCGACGACAGCTCCGAATCCGAGGACAGCCCCGAGACGGCTGACTCCGACGACAGCTCTGACTCCGACGACAGCTCTGACTCGGACGACAACTCCGGCTCGGGAAGCGACTCGGAGGACTAGAGCCTCCAACTCAACAAGCCACCCCAAGGAAGGAGGGTGCGGCCCCTAGGGGTCGCACCCTCTTTTCGTCAGCCGAAGTCTCTTCCCTCGGCGTTGCAGACCTGTACTTGCCGCTTGGCGGGAACGCGGTCAGCCCTGTCGGGTGGCGCGCCATGCAGCGGGTGAAAGGCCGCGGGCGCGTTTGAAGGCGCGGCTGAAGGCCTCCTCCGACTCGTACCCCACCTCCCGCGCGATCGCTCCGACGTTCGACTTCGTCTCCGCGAGCAGATCGTCGGCCAGGTGCATGCGCCAGTCCGCGAGGTAACGGATCGGCGAGCGGCCGAGCACCTGACGGAAGCGCTGGTCGAGCACCGAACGCGACACCGCCACCTGTCCGGCCAGGTCCGCGACGGTCCAGTGCCTGTCGGGCTCGCCGTGCAGAAGACCCAGAGCGGGAGCCAGCACGGGATCGCGTAGCGCGGCCATGAGGCCGTGGTCCGCAGCGGGCGCGCTCCCCAGATGGAGTTTGAGCGCCTCGGTGAGGAGTAGTTCGGACAGCCGCGTCGAGCCTTGGTCCCCGCCACCGGCCACCGCGTATTCGAAGCTGGCTCCCACCCATTGCTTGGTGGCCTCGTCGGGAGGTCGCACCACGAACACCGAGGGCAAGGCGCGCAGCGCCGGGTCGAAGAGGGGGTCTTCGGAATAGAGATAACCGCACACGATGTCGGTGCGGCCCCCGCCCGATCCATGTCGCACGACCGGCAACTCGCTCCACGGAGGCGGCGATATGAGCGACGCCATGGCGACGGGATCAACGGGCTCGACCCCGCCCATGACGTGTTGATCGCCGTAGGGCAGCACGATGATGTCGCCGGTGTCGGCCCAGTGGGGCTCACCGTCGGTGGAGATGAAGCACCGCCCGTTGGCGACGACGTGGAACAGAATCACCCGCTCCGCTCCCGGGTGGAGGATGGCCGCGGCCATCTCCGCTTGCACGGACTCGAAGGCCCAGGCCTCGCTGTACTCGCCGCGCAGGAAGATCGCACCTTCGAGGCGGAGCTTGTCGAGCGCCGGGGCGACGGGCTCCGGATCCGGTGTTTCAGTCATCTGCTCCGGCTTTCCGGTCATGGTGTTTCCGCCCCCTTGCACCGATAGTCATCGTGTCACACCAAATACGGGGAACCCCGTGGACCCAAAGGAGCAACACACATGCCGAAGTTCGTCATCGAGCGGCCCATCCCCGGCGCGGGGAGCCTGAACGCCGAGCAGTTGCAGGGCATCTCGCAGAAGTCCGCCGAGGTACTCGACGGTATGGCCGGCCGGGCGCAGTGGCTGCACAGTTACGTGACCGACGACAAGATCTACTGCGTCTACATCGCGGACGACGTCGACGCCGTCAAGGAGCACGCCGAGTGCGGCGGTTTCCCGGCCGAAGTCATCTCCAACGTGCGCACCATCATCGACCCCACCACCGCGGAGGTCGCGGTCTAGGGGACGTACTGCTCGCAGATCTCGGTCACGGCGCCGCGGTCGAAGGTCAGCCAGAAGATGTCGGTGGCCGGGCGTTCCTCCAGGTATCCCGAAAGGTCCTCGGAGGTCGCCCGGTCGACATCGGCGTCACCGTCGACCGCCAGGTTCACCATCCAGAGGGTGGCGTCGGCGGCCAACGTGGCCGACCTTGTCTTATCCGACACGTTCCGCACCCAGTAGTCGTTGGGCGGTCCGTCGGTCTCCCCCGTGTCCTGCTGATAGGCGCGGCGGGCGTCGTCTCCCACCAGCCACTGGATGACGTCGAACGTCATCGGCACGTCGGACGCAACGAACTCGACAATGTGGGCGGCGTAGACGCCGCCGTCTTCCGCAAAAGTGGCCGGACTGCTGCGCGAGGTCCCTTCGCACGCGGCTTTCTGGGTGACGCGCTTCGGCGGTTGCGTCACTCGCGGAGGCAAGGACGTACCACCCGTCGTGTCGGGCGCGCCGGTGGTGACCGATCCCGCCGAGGGCGCCCCTGGCGCGTCATCGCGTCGCGGGGACCCGTCGCTGCCGCAAGCCGCCAAGAACAGCCCCGCGGACAAGGCGAGGACGACCGGGATTCGCCGCATACCGCTCATCTTGGCCCCGCCACGGATCCGAGCCTGCCCCAGGAGCCGCAAGCGTCCACGTCGAATGACACTGACAAGCTATGGATGTGGGGGGACGAAGGAGGATGAGGGTTGGGTGGCTCGCGGCCGCTGTCTCCGCCTCAGTCGCCCTCGTCGGTCTCGCGCCCGTCTCGAGCGCGCAGGACCAGGTCATCCTTGCCCTCGCCGCGACCTTCATCCCGCCGGTTATCGCGACGGACTCGGGCCAGGCGCTCGACTTCCAGAACTCCGACGTCCTCCCCCACGATGTGGTCGCGCAGGACGTCGACGACAAGGGAAACCCGATTTTCCGGAGCCCCGTCACTTCCGGCGGCGCGCGCTCCGACGTGGTCGGAGTGGAGAAACTCGCAGCCGGCGCCTACCCCTTCTTCTGCAGCCTCCATCCGTGGATGAACGGCGTCCTGCAGGTGACGCTCCCGGGCGGGATCCCGCCACCCGTCACCCCCGTCCCCGACGCGGGCGCGGTCGGCGTCTCCGGCGCAGTGCCCACGCCTACCAGCGTCGAGGTCTTCGACGGCAACGTCTATGCCACGAGCTACGTCACCGGCAACGTCTTTGCCCTGCCGATCCTCGCCGAAGGCGTGCTCGGCCCGGCGACTCCGTACGCGACCGGGTTCACCAATCCGCTCGGCGTCACCTTCGCGCCGGACGGCACGATGTTCGTCGCCGATTCGCACCCCTCGACTCGCACCGATCGCACGACCGCGGGACGGGTAACTGCCATCGCGCCCGGCGGCGGCGACGTGGCCGAGGTCGGACAGATGGTTGTCGACGAACTCCCCAACGGCCGGCACAACACCAACGGCATGTCGGTACGCGGCGGCCGGCTCTATGTCGCCAACGGAAACTCCAGCGACGACGGCGTCGAGGGCGGCGAGACGGAAGAGCCTCTGAGCGGCTCGCTCGTATCGGTGCCCGTCGGGGCGCGTGGCTTGGTGATCGGCGGGCCGAACGCGGTCCTGCCGAGCGGGCTCACGGTCGAGGCGACGGGGATGCGCAACGTCTACGACGTCGCCTTCCGGCCCGGCACATCGGAGGCGTGGCTTCCGACGAACGGACCCGACGCGCAGGACCCGTGGGGGGAGGACCTGCTCCACCGCGTCGACGTGGCCGGCGGTCCGCTCGACATGGGCTTCCCCGAGTGCGTCTACCGGGCGGGCCCCGGCGGACCCACCGAGCCCGTCTTCGAGCAGAACACCAACCCGGACGTGACGGAGAAGTGCGCCGCAGGCAGCCACCACCCGCCGGAGGTGACGCTCGGCCTGCACACCTCCGCCGACGGCCTGGCTTTCGGGCCGCAACCCGAGTGGGGCGGCGACCTCTATATCGCGCAGTTCGGCAACTTCAACGGCAGCGCAATCGTCGGACACAAGATCGTGCGCGTCCCGATGGGCCCGGGCGGTGTGGCCGGCGCGCCGGTCGACGTGCTGGTCAGCGTCACCCCGCTCGACCTCACCTTCGGTCCCCCCGGCACCGGCATGTACGTCGCCGACTTCGGAGCCGGCCAGATCCTGCTCGTCAAACCCCTCTAGCCAGGCGCGGTTGTCGCCGGGGCGCGGTTACGGCGGGGGCGGTTCCCAGTCGACGCCGGCGAAGCGGGAGAAGTCGTTGTCGAACGACACGACTCCGCAACGATGCTCGATGGCCAGCGCGGCGAGATGCGCGTCGTTGACGAGGTTCCCGCCGGTGCCGATGCCCTTCAGCAGATCCCGCACGATCCTGGCGTGAGCAGCGGTCGGCTCCACCACCACCGCGGGCTCGGCACCCAGCCACGCCTCGACGCGATCCATTGACTGGTCGGTGCTCAGCGGGTTGGGAAAGAGCCCGACCTTGGTCGACAGCCGGACGAACGCCAGGAGCGCGACCCAGGAGAACGCGACGGTGTCGGCCCCGGACAGCGCACCGTCCAGCCAACGCCGGGCGCGGGCGTGATGGAGCGTGTCGGAGTTGACGGCGTATAGAAGGACGTTCGCGTCGACCAGCTTCACGACCCGGAGCGGGCCTTGCGCACCAAGTCGTCGTCTTCCAGGTCGGCCGCGATCTGCAGCGCCCGGTCGAGATTTACGCGGGACTCGCCCATGGCCGCCGTCTCGGTACGGAAGGGCTGACGTTCGGCCGACGCGGCCACCCCGCTGCGGATGGCGTCGTTGACCGCTTCCTTGAAGGTCATGCCGCGCTCCCGCATGCGCCGCCGGACGATCTGCTCCGCGTCGGCGTCCAACGTGATCGTGGTCCGCACACCTGCATCATAGCATCACCGTACGTGATGTCATGATGCCCGATCACATGGCGGATTGGACCTCGCAGCCGGTCGACCGGGGTCAGCTCAGTTGCTGGGTGACGGCGGTGGCCACGCCGAGCAGGATTGCGAAGGAGCTCAATAGGGCGACGAAGTAGGTCCGCATCGCCTGTTCGAATCGAGCCGTGAGCCGGTCCTCGAGGGAACCGAGGCGGAGCTCGATGCGCCTCTCGAGCTCCGACAGGTCGTGTTTGGTCGCGACGTCGGCCCAGCCCACCGGTGGCAGTAAGGCCATCAGCGAGTCGGCAGGGTCTCGTCCCATCGCTTCCTCCACTGCTCGATACAACTCCGTGCGTTGACGGTCAGTGATGCTCAACGGTCGTCTCCCAACTCGAGGTGCGCGTCGGGGGAAGACGACTCAAGCGTACCGGGCGGCGGTGACGGTCAGTCGGGTGGCGTGACCATCTCGACGCTGGGAATCGACGGTCCTTCGCGGTCGAGCCAGTCGCGCACTGCAGCAGTTGCTTCGACGTCGCCGCGGTTGTAGTCGTGGAGCCATCGGCGCGCCGCCTCGCGCTCCTTCGCAT
>DATLBX010000011.1:0-3793 GCA_035526705.1 Acidimicrobiales bacterium
GGCCTCGCCGGGCGCAGGCTCGTTGAAGGGCACCGCGGCGCGAGAGCCCCCGATCACGTAGACCGGAGTGCCGTTCGGCACGGTGTCCGGGAACCAGCGCGCCGAGTGCATCGGGATCCGGACGCAACCGTGCGATGCGGGGTAGGCGGGCACTGAGGGCGCGCCGTGGATGGCGATACCGCCGTTGAAGTACAGCGGGTTGTAGAGCTTGCCCAGGCGGCTGGTGCGCCAGCCCGGGATCCGACGAGTGATCTTGAAGGATCCGCCCGGCGTGACAGCCGTCGCGCAGTCACCGTTGACGCAGTAACGCTTGCCACTGCCGGTCGACACCGACAGCACCCGGTTGAGCTCGCCGTTGACGTAGAGCTGGAGCATCTGGCGCTTCAAGTCGACCTCCACCCGCGTTGCTCCGCCTGCCGGCAGCATCGGCCCCGGAGCACCGACTCGGGTGAGCATGTCCATGACGTCCGGGGTGGCGCGACCCGTTCGGGGAATCCCCTGAACCTTCTGAAACGCCATGACCGCGTAGTGCGTGGCCCAGTCGAAAGTTCCGTCGACATTGCCCGGGTCGTATTTGAGAGCTACCAGCCGCTGCTCGAGGGCCATGACGTCGGGACCCGCGTCGCCGTTGCCGAAGCCCGGGGCAGGCGCCGCCGGCAAGGTGACGGTTGTCGTGGTCACCGGCGCAGCAGTGGTGGAGGTCGTGGTGTCGACGACGGCCGCGGCCACAGGGTCCGACGTCGCCGCGTTGAGCGGTTGGTCGCTGACATAGTCCGCGCCCGTAACGCTCGCGCCGGCCATGACCAGGACGGCCACGGCCGCGAATCTTGCCCGCGCCCACCCCATGAATTTCCAGTATGACGGAATGTGGCGGGAGCGCGGCTTCATGCCCCGCCCGGGGTTACGAGATGGACCTCACCGCGGCGGCGATTACGTCGGGGCGCTCGAGCACGAGCATGTGGCCGGCTTCGACGCGCTCCAAACGGGCGCCCGGGATCTCCGCGGCAAATGCCTCGGGGTGCGCCGGCGGGATCAGGCCGTCCTTCGTGCCCGAAAGGACGACGGTCGGCACTTTCACCCGGTTGAGCCTGCGCCGCAGACGCGGGTTGTGCAGATAGGGATTCCACGCCAGCTTGGCCACCGCGGCCTGCGATTCCAGGTGAGGCCGCACGACGTCGAAGGGAAGCTCGCCCGACGACAGCGACTTCTCGATCGAGCCGCCGATCCCTTTCATCGCTTGATAGAGCGGTTGCTCGGTGTCGGCGAAGATCTCGTCCGCTATCTCGGAGGTGGACCGGCCGAAGATCTCGCCGATGGGGTGCCCCTCGATGTAGAGGCCGGCTGGGTTGGCGATTACGAGCCCGGACACCGAATCGGGATAGCGCACCGCCAACTCCGCCGCCATCCACCCGCCAAGCGACAGTCCGGCGACGATGGGACGTTCCATCTGCAGTCGGTCCATGAGATCGAGGAGGTGGTACACCGCGTCCTCCATGTCCTCGATCTGCTCGATCCCTTCGGATCCGCTGAAGCCAGGGAAATAGGGCGCCGCGACCGTGAAGTCGGCGACGAGGTCGGCGGTGAGTGCGTCTGCGGCCTCTCCCATCGCGGAATGCAGCCACAGCACAGGGCGTCCCCCGCCCCCGCGGGACAGCTTTACGGCGCCGACGTCGGTCTGGACGCTCTCGTCCTTGGTCAAGAAAACCACGCCGCTCATGATGCGGCGGCCACGTCAGGAAACTGGGCGCGCAGTTTCGGCATGACTTCCGAGGAGAACAACTCGAGATTCCGTTTGGTCAGGTCGGCCGGCAGCGTCCCGAGTTGGAACAGCCCAAGGAGGTTGCCTGCGCCGAGCCGCTCCAGATTCTCCGTGAGTCGCTGAGTGACCGTCTCCGGCGAGCCGACGATCGCGTACTGGCCGTCGACGACCTGTTCCCAGCTGTCGAGAGAAGCCATGAAGCTCCCCATGCCCTTCATCATGTTTTCGTACGACCGCAGGCTCGTGTAGCCAGGCGGACTGATGGTGATGCCGGGAAGCAGACGCTTTACGAAGTACCAGAAGTGCTCCTCGTACTGCGCCCTGGCCTCCTCGTCCGTCTCCGCCACGAAGATCGGCACGAGCCATCCCATCTGCTGTGGGTCCGCTTCGTAGCCCTCCTTCTGGCAAGCCTCGCGGAACATCTTGAACATGCGCTCGAAGACGGAGATGTGGAAGTAAGGAATACCCATGTACGCGTAGCGGTGCTTCGCGACGAACTCGACCGTCTCTACCGACCCCGCGCCCGGGATCCACACTTCCGGATGGGGTTGCTGGACCGGACGGGGCCAGCTGTTGACGTAGCGAAGCTTGTAGTGCTTGCCGATGTATTCGAACGGACCGGGCTCGGTCCACGCCTTGAGGACGATGTCGTGCGCTTCGGCGAAACGCTCGCGTGCATGCGCGGGATTGATGGAGAAGGAGTAGTACTCGGGCCCGCCACCGACGACCAGTCCCGCGATCAGCCGTCCGCCGGAGATGTTGTCGATCATGGCGAACTCCTCCGCGACCCGGGTCGGGGGGTCGTACAAGGGGAGCGCGTTGCCGACGACGGCGATTCGTACGCGCGACGTCTGACGGGCGAGAATCGACGCGATCAGATTCGGGGAAGGCATGATCCCGTAAGCGTTCTGGTGGTGTTCGTTGACGCACACGCCGTCGAAGCCCAACTCTTCGGCGTAGATCAGCTCATCGATGTACCGGTTGTAGACCTGAGTGCCCACCGCAGGATCGAACAGCTTGTTGGGGATGGTGATCCAAGCCGGCCCGTCGTAGTCGTCCGGCAACTCCGGATAGGGCATCAGGTGAAACGAGAAGAACCGCACGTCTGGGAACCCTAATTGCGAGACGCCGGTGGCTACCTGTTGCGGTCGAGGGCCTCCGCGAGCGTGGTCCAGGGGAGCAGCGCGCATTTGAGCCGGACGGGGAGCTTCACCACTCCTTCGAGCGCCATCAGGTCGCCGAGCTCGGCTTGCTTGGCGCGGTCGAGCGCAGCCGCGGCATCGGTGTCCGTGTCGGCCAACTTCTCACCGTGGAGATCGAGCATTTCGCGGAAGCGGGCGAGCAGGCGGCGTGCATCTTCGGCGGACTTGCCGGCGACGCCTCGGGCCATCATCGAAGCCGACGCCTGGCTGATCGAGCAGCCGACCCCTTCCCAGGCCAGGCGAACCGTGCCGTCCTGTTCCTCCAGATAAACGGTCACTTCGTCACCGCAATACGGGTTGTAACCCTCCGCTTTCTCCGCTGGGGGGGTGGGGAGGGTGCCCTTGCCCCTCGGATTGCGGTAGTGGTCGAGCACCACTTCGCGGTACAGGTTGTCGAGCTGGGTCACGAGAAGATGTTGTCGACTTTCGCCAAAGCGTCGACGAGGGCATCGACGTCCGACTCGTCGTTGTAGACGTAGACCGACGCCCGCGTGGTTGCGTTGACGCCGAGTCGTCGCATCAGGGGCTTGGCACAGTGGTGCCCGGCGCGCACGCAGACGCCGCTGTCGTCTAGCACCTGCGATACGTCGTGGGGATGGATCTCGCCGAAAGCGAATGAGATAGCCCCGCCGCGGCGCTCGAGGTCGGAGGGCCCGAAGATGGTCATCCGTTCGCCGTACGTTTCCTGCAGAGAGCGCAACGCGTAGGCGGTGAGCTCCTTCTCGTGTTCGCGAACGGCCTCCATTCCCAGCGACTCGAGATAGTCGACGGCCGCGCCGAGGCCGATGGCCTCGGCGATCGGCGGCGTGCCGGCCTCGAACTTCCACGGCGG
>DATLBX010000012.1:0-9828 GCA_035526705.1 Acidimicrobiales bacterium
GTGGCGGAGACGGCGGTGGCGGAAACGGCGGTGGCGGAAACGGCGGTGGCGGCGGCGGCGGCGGTCCAGGAGGTGGGGGTGGCGGAGGCTCCGGCGGCGGAGGCTCCGGAGGAGGACACAAATGAAGCGACTGAACTGAACCCCCGGCCAGAAGGTCGGGGGTTCTTCGCGTTCCAGGGTCGGCCGGGGGCGACCCTGAGAGCAGGCATGCTCGTGAGGTGTCCGCCGTAACCCCACGGGTCTTCACCCACCGTCAGATCATGGTGATCTTCAGCGGACTCATGCTGGGGATGCTCCTGGCCGCACTCGACCACACGATCGTGGCCACCGCGTTGCCGACGATCACCGGCGAGTTGGGAGGACTCAACCATCTCTCCTGGGTCGTCACCTCCTACCTGTTGGCTTCGACCGTGGCCACCCCTCTCTACGGGAAGCTCGGCGACCTCTACGGCCGCAAGCGCTTGTTCCAGATCGCCATCAGCGTCTTTCTGGGCGGCAGCATCCTGTGCGGACTCTCGCAATCGATGCTTCAGCTCATCGCGTTTCGCGCGATCCAGGGACTGGGCGGCGGGGGGCTCCTGGTACTCGCCCAGGCCATCACGGCCGAGATCGTGGCGCCACGCGAGCGGGGCCGGTACCAGGGCTATTTCGGGGCGGTATTCGGGGCGTCGAGCGTTCTCGGGCCGCTGGTCGGTGGCTTTCTCACCGACCAGTTGTCGTGGCGCTGGGTGTTCTACGTCAATCTCCCGCTGGGCCTGATCGCCCTCGTCGTCACCGCTGTCGTGCTGCCGACGTCACCCCGACACGGTGATCCGAAGGTCGACTACCTCGGCTCGGCGATCCTCACCGCAGCGATCACGGCGATCGTGCTCTTCACGACGTGGGGCGGTCGGCAGTACGGCTGGGGATCCCCCACGATGCTCGCGCTCGGGGGTGGCGCGTTGACCCTGCTCGCGCTCCTGGTCGTGGTCGAGCGGCGGGCGCCAGAACCGATCGTGCCGATCCACCTTTTCCGGACGCGCGCGTTCAACGTGGCGACCTCCGTCAGCTTCATCATCGGCGTGGCGATGTTCGGGGCCATCAGCTTCCTCCCCCTCTTCCTCCAAGTCGTCAACGGAGCCTCGGCCACGAACTCAGGGTTGCTCCTACTCCCCCTGATGGTGGGGTTGCTCGGTGCTTCGATCTCTTCCGGCCAGGTGATCTCGCGCACAGGCCACTACAAGTTCTTTCCCGTCACCGGCTGTGCCGTAGCGGCGTTCGGCCTCTACCTGCTGTCGACGATGGGCACCGCGACTTCGCAGACCACGGTCACCGCCTACATGGTCATCCTGGGAGTTGGTCTCGGCCTGACCATGCAGACCCTCGTACTGGCAGTCCAGAACTCGGTCAGCGTGAAGGAGCTGGGCGTAGCCACATCTTCGGTGAGCTTCTTCCGGTCGATGGGGGGTGCCGTGGGGGTTGCCCTTTTCGGGGCGCTGTTCAACAGTCTCCTCCAACAGCGCCTCGGCGCCGCGGTCGCGGTGGGCGAGCGCGCCGGATTCACTCCGGAGTCGATTCAGCAGTTGCCGCCCCAGGCGCGGGCGGCGTTCGTGGCGGGTTTCGCCGATGCGCTTACGACCGTGTTCCTTTACGCGGCGCCGCTGGTGGTTGTGGGCTTCGCCATCACCTGGCTTCTCCGCGAGGTGCCACTACGCGACACGGCCCACGCCATCGACCACGCACGCGAGCTCAGCGCGGCATCAGCTCCGGGGACGGCCGAGCCGGACGCGGGCTGACTCGACCGGCCCGCCAGGCCGCTTCGAAACGGTCGATCAGGCGGCGGGCTGTGAGCCAGCCGGCGATTCCCACCAACAATGAGCCGGTCACCGCCAAGAGCGGCCCGTGCCACCGCTCCAGCGGTGGGTAGACCTGGAAATGCGTGAGGTAGATGTACAGAGACGCACCCGCGAGAGGAGCGACCAACCGTTGTGCTGGCCGAGGCAAGGGCACCGAGGGCACCCAACTCACCAGCAACATCGCGGTCATGACGAGACCGGCGCGGCTCGGAGTGTCGAAGAATCCGGGAATCGCGGCCAGCGCGACGGCCGATACCACGAGCCGCCCCCGCCAGGAGTCGACGCAGGCCGCGGCCCATCCCAGGGCGAAGAGCCAGAACACCTCATGGGGCCGGGAGATAGGAAAGGTCTTCGAGAGCTCCACGACATCAAACCGGAACAGCAAACCGAAGCCCAGGGCGGCCGCCGCGACGGCGAAGGGTCTCCGCTCCTCCAAACGGGCGACGGCAGGAACCGCGAACAGTGCGGTCAACGGGATCAGCATTTGGATCAAGGCCTCGAGGAACCAGTAACCCCAGTGGTCGCCCGGCCGATTCACCAGTCCGTTGACGAGAAGCGAATTGGGCCAGCCGTATTTGTCACTCGCCGCAGCAACCACGGATATCCAAAGCATGCTCGGAAGTGCGACCCGCGCCACACTGGCGAACGCTCGCTTCGAGCGCAGCTGGAACCGGGCGAAGTTGTAGCCCGCCACTATGAGCAAGGCGTGGGCACCGCCGGGGAGCTGCCAGAGCTTCGCGTGCGTGCCGACGATCAGCACTATGGAGACAGCTCGAATTACGACGCTCGTGTCCGTTCGCGCTACGAACTTTCGCCCCGGTCGGCTTGGCGCGAGCTGTCCGACCGGTGTGTTGTGCCAGTCGCGGGGGAGGGAGCCGAGGACTGCCTCGAGGCAGATGGACATTTCGACGTAGGACAACGAGTCGCCGCCCAACCCGACGAAGGTGTCAGCATCGCCTGGCTCTATGCCCAACACCTGTACGAATACGGCGCGTACTGCAGCCGCTGGATCCGCGGTCGACGACTTGGGTGCCTCCGCCACCCGGTCTTCCCTGCTTCCGGCTCGCACCTTGGTGTAATCCGGCTTCCCTCCTACCAAACGAGGCAGTCGCTTCGTCGGGATCACCTGAACGTGCGACCTCGGTAGTGCGAGCTCGCGGGTCAGGATCTCGACGGCGAGATCGGAGTCGCCCGGTTGTTCCAATGCGACCACCAAGCCTTTGTCGTCCCCCGCGCAGGCCGCGGTGAGCCGGGATTGCGCCAGGCGACACTCCACCGCATCCAGGTCGATCCGCAGACCGAAAACTTTGACGAAGCGGCTGGTGCGACCGACCACTTCGAACAGCCCCGCTTCGGTGATCCTGCCGAGGTCGCCGGTTCGAAGCTCCGAGATCGTCCCACCAAGTGCGAGATCGCTGGACTTTTCCGCGTAGCCGAGCATCACGTTTTCGCCTCGATAGAGGAGTTCTCCGACGCCGCGCTCGTCCGGTGAATCGACGGTCAACGAGCCGCCCGGTATGGGCACGCCGATCGCTTCGGAGTGGGTCGTGCCGAACTGCGGCGGGAGAAAGGCCATGCGCGCGGTCGCTTCGGTCTGGCCGTACATCACGAAAAGTTCCCAGCCGTCCCGCGCTCCGAGCGACGCGTATCGGTTCACCTTGTCGGCGGGCAGCTTTCCTCCGGCCTGCGTCACGTATCGCAAAGTCGGCAGATCCATGCGGTCGAAACCGATTCGATCCAGCAGGTCGAAGGTATGAGGAACCCCGGCGAAGCTGGTCGCGCCGGTGTGAACGAAAAGCTCCCAAAACGCGGCGTCGACCACCGAATGGTCGGTGAGCACGACGCTGGCGCCGACCTGCAGGTGGCTGTTGAGCACGGAGAGCCCGTAGCAATAGTGCAAGGGAAGACTGCTGATGGCGCGTTCGTCCGCGGTGAGTCGCAGGTACTCCGCGATCGCGGACGCGTTGGACTGAAGGTTGCGATGCGATAGCCGTACGAGCTTCGGCGAACCGGTCGAGCCCGAGGTCGCGAGGAGTAGAGCGAGGTCCGGATGGAGATCGTGAGTCGACGCGGCGCGCCGCACCTCGGGATCCGTCGTGTCGGACATCAACACATCCGGGTCATACGTTTCGATCAGGCGGGTGGCGTAGTCGGGGCCGGACGCGGTCAGCAGGACCGGATGACCTCCCCGGAGAGCGGCGAGGTAGTGGACGACCGAGGCCACCGAGTTATCGACGCTCAGAAGGATCAGGCGTCGGTTGCGGCCGAGCCGGCGTACTACCGACTCGACCCGAGCGTCGAGCTCCTCGTAGCTCAACCGTCCACCAGGTGTGATCAGCGCGGGCCGACTCCCATGCGCGGCGAGCCCGGAGACGAAGGAGGGGGCAGGGCTGGCGCGCTGGAACTCGATGAGCGCCATTGACGGATGCTAAGGGTGCTGACTGGCCAGCCACACCGCGGCCCCGCCTGTGGCCGCGCCCGCGCCGCGTCAAAAAAGGAGAGCGCGTCGCCGTGTGGACATGGATGATGAGTCATGGCGAGTGATGACGAAGCGGAACGGCGCACCCAGATCTGGCCGCTCTGGAGCCTGCGCTTATCGACCGACCGCCTCGAACTGCGCCTGCCCTCGGAGGACGAGGCCGTCCACCTAGCGGCGGTCGCGCCCGACGATCTCGAAACCGATCCTGCGTGGCCCTTGCCCGAAGGGCCTCGCCCGCTCGCGAGCGGAGTCCTCCGGGGGTACTTTCGGGCGCTCGGCCAGTGGAAGATCGATTCCTGGGTTCTGCCGTTCGGCGTGTGGTTGGACGGTGACCCGATTGGCTTCCAAGCTCTCGAGGCCGAGCGGTTCGCTCTCCTGGGGACCGTGGAGACCTCATCGTGGCTGGTGCCACGCGCGCGGGGATCGGGCCTGGGAAAGGAGATGCGCGCCGCGGTGCTCGCGTTGGCTTTCGACCATCTGGGAGCGGCCCGGGCGGTCAGCGGCGCGTGGGAGTGGAATCAGTCGTCGCTGGGGGTGTCGCGCGCGCTCGGGTATGTCGACAACGGATGGGACTTCGAGTCCCACGCCGAGCGGAGCGGTGTCATGCGGCGCGTGATTTTGGAGAAGGACCAATGGAACGGTGACCGCTGGGGCACCAAAGTCGAGGGCCTGGAAGCCTGTCGGGCTTGGTTCGGTGCTACCGCCTAGCCCACAGACTCACTCGACATCCGGCTGATCAGGACCCTCTAGCGCGGCCGCGCGCGCTGTGGACTCGGATGCCGCCCACGAGAAGACACCGCGCGCCATCACCGATTCCTCGGCCCGGGCGCGTGCGGTGAACACCCGGGCGCGTGCGGCATGGATCCCCGCGTCAGTAGGTACGGCGAGAGCCGCGAGTTCCGCCAGGTGGCCAGCGAGGCGGAGGGAGTCCTCATCACCAGCGGCAGCGAGCTCCTCGGCGCGTGTGGCCAGTGTGGTGGCGCCGCCGGCCAACGCGGCCATTTCGCTCGCGAGGGCGGCGGCGGGCGCGGGCTTGAGATGCGACGGATCCCCGTCGTACCAGCCCCCGTATAGGCGCCACACGTTGCGCACGATGAATTCCGGCTCGTCATATATGGGGCGTAGGTACGGCCGGTCGAGCAGATGCCCCGGCGCCCTGACCGAATGCACGATGTCGTCGAGACGCGCTCCTTCATTCATCATCGCAAGCGTGGCGTCGTGCAGAAATTCGAGCAGCTCGGCCGTATCGGTCAGCGCTTGGACAATGCGGTCCGCGCCGACGACTGGTACGCCGTGCCCTGGGAGCAGCATTTCGGCCCCCACGCCTGCCATCTCGCGACAGGCGGCGGCCCACTCACGTGGGTACCGTTGAACCTTCTGGGGGTTTCCGGCATTCGGTGATGCCCAAATGAAGAGATCGCCGCAACAGAGCACGCCCCGTTGCGGCGCCCAGGTCCAGGTGTGGTCATCGGTCTCGCCTCTCGCGTGATGGAGCTCGATGATTTCGTCGCCGACCGCAATATCCAAGCGGCTGGAGTAGGTCTCGTCCGGGTACCGATAGTGAGTCGGCCACGTCAGTTCCGGAATTTGAAACTGGCGCTGGTTGATCACCGCGTTGTATCCGGCGGTCAGGACATATCGGTCGAAACGCGCCGGCAGCGCTTCGTGGGCGATGACCAGGGGCGCGGGCCAGTCGTTGGCCGCGGCCTCCTCCTCGAAGCGACCCACTCCGAAAACGTGATCTATGTGTCCGTGCGAATAGACCACGGTGTGCACTGGATCGGGGGACCACTCCCGAATCGAGGCGAACACAGAAGCCGCGGTCACCGGGCTACCCGTGTCCACGAGCAGGAGCCCTTCCTCGGTAGCCAAGGCGCTCACATTGGCGAAGCCCGGCAGGAATGCGGTTCCATCACCGACTTCGGTCAAGCCCCCTTTGGGCGAAAACGGATGGTGATCCTCTATCGAGGCGTCGCCGCGCCAAAGTCGATCGGCAAGATCGAGTACGTCGGTCATCGCCAGCGGAGCTCGTCGGCAGCTACGAGCCCGCGGCTACGGGTAATTCACACCAGACCTGCTTGCCGCCGCCTCTGGAATCGACACCCCATGAAGCCGACAGCGAGTCGACGAGCCTCATGCCTCGGCCTCCTTCAGCGTGCACGCTTGCCGTCCGAGCCTGGGGCACGGTCGCGGAGCCGTCGTTGACCTCCATCCGAATCTTGTCCCCGAGGTAGAGGATCGTGATGGTGTCCGGCGAGCCGGTGTGGACCACTGCATTCGTCGCCAACTCCGTCGCTACCAACTTCAGGTCATCCTCGTCCACTCGATTGTCGAGGCGCCAGCTCGCCAGCAGGCGGTCCAGTAGAGAGCGAACCGTGCTGACGCTGGCTCTGTCGCGCGTCAGCCGGAGCCGCGCTACTCGGGGCGGAGCCGGCGGCGACCTCCAGAGATCCGGCTGTAGATCGCCCAAGGGATAACCCGGGCTATGCACTTCGGCCGCCGGCACTCCGGTCGCGGCCGCCACCCGAGCGATCGGATCGGACCCCAGATCGGCGGGAACCCCGACGGCCGCGCAATAGCGCGGCCGGTCGGCCTTCGAGACCGCCGCCACCAAATCACCGGGATACGTTCCGGCCGCCTGCAACGAAAGGTTGAAGATCTCGTCCGTCGGCGCGCCGTCACCCGTCGCGCGGGTGATCGGTGGCAGGAGCAGCATGTCCGCGGGCCCAAGTCCGATTCGGTCGTCCGCGAGAGGGGAGCCGCCCGGGTGTCCCCTCACCTCGACCCAGCCGGCTCGCCGCACCAGGATGGGGCGAGCCTGGCCCACGTTGGCCACCGTGAGCCACGCTCCACACACGTCGAGTTCCACCTTCGCAAGCAGGGATGCCGCGAGAGGCGTCTCACCTCCCGGGCTCATCCGTTCCAGGATGTCGGAGGGCCGCAGGCGTTCCGCCTCCGCGGTCGTTTCCATGGCGGGCGCGAGCTGTGCGTCGCCGAATGCGATCCACCAGACGTTGGCCCCCGAACGCGTCACCGACACCGAGCAGTCGTTTGACCCTGCGGTCCCCGCTGTGGCGAACAGCATTCCCGGTATTGAGGGCGACGCGGCCATTTCCTGAGAGGGTACGGGAGCGGTGAGCGGGCGCGTCGGTCGGGGTGCGCGGCTATGTCCGAGGAGCCAGAGACTTGACCTCGATGAGGTATTTCTCCTCGTAGTTCACGCGTCCAAAGGGACTCTCGGTCTTGGCCGCTACCTCCGAGCGGAGCCGTAGGACCATGCCCGATTCGGGATCGATCCATCGCTCTTGAAGTTGCGCTCCCTCCGTCGATCCCGTGAGCCGCGACTCGTACCGCATCCGTACCGCGTCTATGCGACGACCCTCGATCGTCAAGGGTTCGACGCCGACCACCCGAGTCTGGGTGTCGACCGATGCGTTTTCGGTGTCGCAGTGCCACATCCAGCTCGCGCCGACCGGCTCGTTGCGATCGAAGACGATCGACCCAGGCGGACAGCGGTAATCATCCTGCTGGCCCTTTTGAAAGAACTCGTGGTACATCGAGAACGTGCGGATCTCCAACGCCGATCCCACGCTGCAGAACGAGGACTCATCCCAGCGTTCCTTGAGTGGCTGCCAGCGCGTGGTCAACCCACAATCGGTGTGGCGGACGACGACTGACGACTCCGCGGGGTAGTCGTGGCGACTGCCTCCGACTGCGTCGGTCTGTTCGAACCCCTCGGTTCGGTGCGGGTAGACGCCCTCCGCGCCACGGGGGCCGGAGGTGACTGGAGGCTTGGACGCGGGCGCGCCAGGCGCGGAGGGGGAACCGGGAGTCCCGGCCGGGGGGGCGGAGGGAGCTGCGCCGGGGGCTGCGGGTCCGCCCGCCGGAGTCGGTATGTCGGCCTGCGGCGTCGCCGCGGCGTCACCCGATGCCGGGTCGGGGTTGTCCGGGTCGGTGTTGGTGGCGCGGAACTGCTCCACCGCCGCGTCGACGGTGACCGGCTCAGGGGCTTGGCGGATGTACGCCAGCGCGCCGCCCGAGATCAGCAGGGCGGTTATGACGGCCCAGAGCAGGCCAATTCCGAGCGCGGAGATCGAGTCGTTTCGCGTGCCCGCAACCTATCCGAGCCCCGAGTATGCGATGGGGCTAGTTCGTGTCTTTCTGCTTCATCGTCAGGTCGACGGCGAGCGCCGCGGCGAGTGCCAGCTTGCGCGTCGTGTTGTCGGCTGACCCCTCGAAGGTAACGGCGTAGCTGTCCGCGTCGGTGAAGGCCTCGGTGAGCAGGCCGCGCCACTGCTTGGTAACGCGCGCCAACTCAGTTCCCGAGGTGTTCTCGTAGCGGAAGTCCCGGGCTCGCCAGTTCTCGGCCTTGAGTACGCCGACCTCGTCCCCACCCGAACCCTCGATGCTGAAGACGGCCTTGCCGACCCGCATCTTCTTCTTGACCGTGCCCAATTCACTTCCTGCGTCGTCGCTCACCTTGACCGCAAACCGGAACCACGGCTTGTGGAGCTTCAGCGCCTCACGGTTGTCCGAGGTCGTGACGTGCAGCGTCACCGGCAGGGCGACATCCATGCTGCTGACCACTCGGAGAATGAAGGCGAGCGGCGACTGCTTGGCCTGCTCGACCTTGCCGATCTCCTGCCCGTCGTCTCCAGTGAGTGTGTACTGGTTGCGAAGCTCGATGAACTTGCGCTTTTGATGCAGCCCGATGCCGGAACGGCCCGCGACCAACGAATCCATTTGACGCCCCCCTTGTTTGGCCAACTACCAGCGGAGGATAGCCCCCACGCCTTCCTTCAGGACGTCGGCCGCAGGAACGACGCGAACCTTCGCCGAAGTTCCTACCGCGGCTCGGAGCAGTGCGTCGGCCAGGCGAGCCTCGACCGGGGCATCCACACCCATCTCCTTGAGCGGGCCGAGGTCCAACGCGACGTGCGCGCCGTCAGTTCCGACGTAGGCCGTGCGCTGGTCGTCCGCGTCATCGTGGATCAGCAGCACGTCGACCCGCCCTTCGCACAAGGCGGTGACCACGTCGTCCGGACCGTTCGCAGCCCGGTCTTCCTGCCCGAGCTCCTCGCGGAACTTCGCGATCAACTCCGATGTGTCCTGCGCGACTGCGGTTGCCACGAGGGTGGTCGCGTCGGCGGCAATGGCATCGACCGACCCGTCGGCAGAGCGGCTGCCGTCGACCTGCTCGATCAGAGCGTCGACCTGCGGGGGCAGCGCTTCCCGAAGGAGCTGGAGCGCACGGACGTCACCAGCGGCGACGACGACTCGAGCGTCGACCTTGTCGACGATGCGCACCAGTCGATCGGCCACCACCTTGGCGTTGGCCTCCCAGCTGTCCTCGGCGCGTTGTTGGAACCGCCGCTGTGACCAGCCTCCCGGCGCAACTTTTCGAATGACGTCGTCGGAGCCTTCGACTTCGATCTGGAAGTCCCGGCCGCCTAGCGCCTCGAACACGAAAATGTCCGCGCCCGTGCGGTCCGTGAGCACGACGATGTGCGGCGG
>DATLBX010000013.1:0-3259 GCA_035526705.1 Acidimicrobiales bacterium
CGACGACCGGGCTGATGGAGGAGGTGACCGTCGAGGCAAGCGCTGCGGACCTGGCCGAGTCCGCCCCCGGCCCCGACAAAGTCACCGCCCAGCTCACTTCCCTATGGGCATAACACCCTTTGTGGGCTAACTTGAGCACATTCGCCTGCACATTGCGCTGGACGACGAGCTCGTCGCCGAACTCGACCGACGAGTGGGCCCCCGCCGGCGTAGCGCCTTCATCACCGCACTGATCCGGCGCGGCCTCGACGACGAAAGGCGCTGGGACGACATCGAGGCTGCGCTCGGACAAATCGAAGACAGCGGTCATGACTGGGACGAGGATCCCGTCGCCTGGGTCCGCGAACAACGCGGCGACGCCCGACGGACCGGCTGAATGGCCCGGCTGCTCCTGGATTCCACCGTTCTCATCGACGCGCTCCGGGGAATGCCCGCGGCCACCCGCCTGGCCGGACTGCGCCGGACGGGGACCGAGCCTTGGGTCTGTGCGATTTCGGCCGAGGAGATCTGGCGCGGGATCCGTCCGGACGAGGAAGTGGTAGCGAGGCGACTCTTCAGCGGCTTGCGCTTCGCGCCGTTAGGAACGAATGAAGGTATTCGAGCCGGCGCGTGGCGGCGCGGCCATGCGGAGCGCGGGGTCACCCTGCACCAGGCCGACTGCCTAATCGCGGCGGCCGCGCTCGGCGTCGGTGCCAGCCTCGCGACCGCCAACGTCGCGGACTTCCCAATGCCGGAACTCACCGTCGAGCACTGGCCCTCGGGGACCTGATGGAGGTCTGGGAGGAACCGGTGCGGGGCGGGTACCCGCCCCTTTGGATGATGGCGCTTTCGGGCCAGCAACGGAACGACCTCTGGGAGAAGTACGCGCCGATCCCGCCGCTCGGGCACCTCACCGGTTGCCGCCCCACCGAATTCGGATTCGGTGAGTCGCGCAGCGTCATGCCCGCCTCGCCCTGGCTGCAGTCACCGCAGGGTCGCATCCCGCTCGGCGCGCTGGCCGTTCTCGCCGACCTCGCCTTCGGCACCTGTTACGGCAGCACTCTCCCCCCGGGTGGTGGCTTCACCACCGCTGAGCTCTCGCTCACGCGCGTCCAGGAGACGTGGCCCGGCGGGGTCCTGGTCGGCCACGGTCGCGTCGTCCATGCCGGTCAGTCCTCCGTTTTGACCGAGGCCCGCCTCTACGACCCCGAGGGTCACCTCGTCGCGGCGGGCATGTCGCGCCTCGCCGTCTTCCCGCCGCCGCCGGAGCTCCCCGCAGTTCCCGATCCCCTCCCGGAAACGGAACGTCCCACCTACGACACGCCCGACCCGTGGCAGCGCGACTCACCCGGGGGCGTTCTGGACGAGGCAGATTGGGCGGGGCGCTCGGGGATGGAAATCCTGGAGGCCCAAGTCGCGCGAGAGCTACCGCCGCCGCCGATCTCGAGACTCACCGGGCTTCGCGTGCGGGTGGTGGGCGAAGGGCGCGCCGTAGTCGAACTGCCGGCCTCTCCCTGGCTGAGCACACCCGCCGGAACCGTGCAGGGCGGGTTCACCGCCCTCATCGCCGATACCGCGCTGGCCTGCGCCATTCAGACGACCCTGCGACGGGGCGACACCTTCGTGCCGCTCGACGTGAAGGTCAACTACCTCCGGCCGGTGATGCCTGACGGCCGTCTGCTCACCGCCACCGCGAAGGTCACGCATGAGGGGCGGTCTCTAGCCGTCGCTCACGCGACAGTGCACAACGCGGACGGCAAACCCGTTGCTCTCGCCACCGGCTCTGCGGCGCTGACCGCCGCGCGCTAGCGGCTACTTCGCAGCTTCGAATGCGGCCCGCTGCTCCGCAGTGAGCACGATCCACGTCGCGTGGCTGGCCGCGAGAAGCTCGCCGTCCCTCGTGCGAATCGCGGCGCCGCTGGTTCGTTTGCGACCGTCGGCGGATTTGCGCCAGCCGGTCACCAGGAGTCGCTCCCCGATTTCGGGACGACGATGAATCGCCGCGTTCATGCGCCCGAGCACACCGGCCTCGCCCTCGGGATCTGCGCGCCACCATGCCCAGCCACTCGGGCAATCGAGTGCGGCCCACACGATGGGTAGGGAGACCAGCCCGGAGGAATCGGCCGTAGTGGCGCGTGGTCGCCAGGGCCAAACAACGGTGCCGAGCTCCTTGGTCTCGCCAGGGAAGATGCGCAGTCCGTCGTCCTCCGCCCTGCCGGGGCCGCAGGTGAAGCAGTCGGGAAAGGCGTGGGTCGACTTGTACGAGTCGAGGTCGAAGGCCGCCGCGGCCGAGTCGATCTCCGCCGCCGACAATGTCGGGCCCTCCCCGGGCGTAGTGCCGTCCCCCGCGATCGCGACGATCGTGTCGCCGTCGAGAAGCCGCGTCTGAGCCACGTCGGTCTGGAACTGCAGGGGCCGGTCGAGCGGCGGAGGCTTCAACAGCGAGACCTCGGCCGGGTTCCGGCCGAACTCTTTGGCGAGAACCCCGCAGGAGTAGCCCCCGTTTCCGCTCGACGGCGGCCCGCAGAAGCGGGAGGCAATCGTGACCGTCGCGGCTGGACTCACCTCGGCAACGCTAAGTGCTCGCCGGGGTTCGGGGGAGAACGGCGATGCCGGACGTGCGGGCACGAGACCGACTGCTCGTGGTGGCTCATTGCGTCGCTTTCGGGGTGCCGTCCCCGATGTTTCGCGACATCACAAGCGCGCCCCGAACAGGAATTGAACCTGTGACCTACCGCTTAGGAGGCGGTCGCTCTATCCGACTGAGCTACCGGGGCTTGACGCGTCCAAGGTAGAGGACTCCCCCGCCGCGGGCCGCGCTAGTTGCCGATGAGCGGCCGGAGCTCTTCGGCGGTCTCCTTGGGCTGCTCGACGCAGAAGAAGTGGCCCTCGAGGTCGACCGGACGCAGGTCGCACCGGTCGCCCAAGGCGGCGGCGGCCTCTGCCGGCATGATGTTCCTCGCCGCGAGAATGGCGACCGGCACGTCGGTCGCGGCAAGCGCCGCGTCCATGTCCCACACCAGAAGCGAATGCAGCGCGGGGAGACCGGGCTCCGGATCGATCGATCCCATCTCACGGATGACCCGCTCCTTCACTCCGTCCTTCGGATCAGAGCTGAAGATCCCGCTCATCATCGCGGAGACACTCGCCGGCAGGTCCGCCCGCATGCTCTCGATCATGGGGGTGACGGCCGCTTCGGGTTGCGCTTGATAGGTGCTGAGGTGCGACAGCGCGTCGACCGCGACGATCGACCGCACCTTTTCCCGGGCGAGTCGCGCCG
>DATLBX010000014.1:0-2315 GCA_035526705.1 Acidimicrobiales bacterium
TCCATGTATCAGAACCTCCCACCGAACGCCCGTGCGCCCCATAGCGCCGGCATGTGGCAGTTCATCCCGCAAACGGCGCGCAACTACGGCCTCGTCGTCACCGATGCGGTGGACCAGAGGCTCGACGTGCCGCTGGAGACGGATGCCGCGATGCGATATCTCGGATCCAACCGGCTTCGCTTTCAAGACTGGCTGCTAGCGCTCGCCGCCTACAACCAGGGCGAAGGCGTCGTGCAGTGGGCCATCGGCAAAGGCGGCACCAGCGATGCCTGGTCGCTCGTCGAAGCCGGCTACCTGAACGACTACATCGTCCAGGTGACGGCCGGCGCGATCCTCATCGGCAATCCGGATCTGTTAGACTGAAGGACTCGTAAACTGGTCCACATGTCTGTCCGCGGGCCGGCATGTCGTTTCCACATCTTAGCTACGTTGGGCACCTTCTCCGCCTTTGAAGGAGGTGCCCATGTGTCCACACTGCCAGTCGACCAAAGTCCGGAAAAAAGGCTCATTCCCGCGAAAGACCGGTCCGACTCGCGACGTCCGACGATTCTCCTGTCGCACCTGCCGCCGCACCTTTTCCGACCAGACCACCGCGATGACGGTCGGCGAGCGCAAGCCCGAGGTCGACCTGCCGCTGTTCCGCCTGTTCGGCTCGGGGGTCTCTCAGAGGCGATGCGCCGAGATCTTCGGTATCCACCGCGTCACGGTCGCCCGAAAGCTCGTCCGTGTCGGCGGCCAAGCCCGTCTCGTCAATCGTCTGGAACGTGAGAGGGTGGACGCCAAGGTCGCCGTGTTCGACGAGATGGAGACGTTCGAGCACTCCAAGTGCAAGCCCCTGTCGATCGCCGTGGCCGTCGAGGAGGGCACACGCAAGATCCTCTCGGCCCACGTCGCCCGGATGCCCGCCAAGGGGCGCTTGGCCGAGATCGCCCGCCGCCGCTACGGCTACCGAAAAGACGATAGACGCCGGGCCCTTCGCCTGATGCTGGACGACGTCAAGGCGGCGGCTCCCCGATTGGAGCGGGTGAAGTCGGACGAGTGTCCGCGTTACCCCGCGCTAGTCAAAGAGGCGCTCCCAGGGGTGCCACACTCGCGCTTCAAGAGCCGACGGGCCTGCGTCGTCGGGCAGGGGGAGCTGAAGGCGGGTGGGTTCGACCCGCTCTTCTCCCTCAACCACTCGTGCGCGATGTTTCGCGACAACATCAAACGGCTGACCCGCAGAACGTGGTGCACGACCAAGCGGCCCGACAGGCTCCAGGAGTTTCTCGACATCTACATCGCCTACCACAACGCGAAGCTCCAGGGCCGACGAGGGCGAGCACCGAGCCTCGACCTGGGGACAGGCATGTAGACCAGTTCTATCGGATATCATGGAAGCATGTCGAAACGCCGCCAGCCCTGGAACCGGACGCCGCTCGGCGGGACGCCCCCACGTCGCGTCGTCCGCGTGGGCGTCGGTCCCCGACTCGGCAGCCGCGGCGAGCTGATCACCTGGGTCGTTTCCATGGGGGTCACGTTTTGCTGGTTCGGCGGCGGCATCGTCCCGCGCGTCGTCGCCATGACCGTCGGCGACGTCGTGCCGGCGACCGCCGTCGCCGTCTCCCGGCACGAGTCGCTCAAAGGACGAGTCTCGCACCGACTCGAGGTCCGTTTCCCGACACCGGACGGCGAACGGCAAGACTCTTTTCCCGTATGGGAGGTCGACGGGATCGGCCGCCCCGACCACTCGCCGCAGGTCGCCTACCTGCCCGCCTGGCCGGCCGTGTCGGGACTGGTCGACGACTTCGGTTTCACCCGCGCCATGGCATCGATCTTCGCCGTGCTCCTGATCGTGCTCGGTGGCGGTCCCGTCGCCCTCCTCGTCTACAAGCTGCGATGGCAGGAGCCGCGCGCACGCCGGCTACTCGAGACCGGCATCATCGTGCCGCTCAGCGTGCGCCCCGCCTGGCTCGCGACCGTGTGGATCGATTACAAGATCGATGGGCGCCCCTACTCCAAGCGCGTCGCGCGTGCGTACGTGGACTTCGCCCCGCGGTTCGTCGAAGGTCCGGTGGCGGTCGTCGATCCCGCGCATCCCAAGCGCATGATGATCTACGGCGCGCATTCGCTGCGCGTCGAGGACAGCGCGGGCAACATCGCCTGAGCCGTGGCCCGCTCCGGGACACGGAGGCCCGCACTCCGGCCCGGCGTCGGCCGTGCCTCGGTCTGACGCGCGTCGAGCTCGATGCGCTCAACTGGGAGCGCGACTGGACCGAGGCTCCCCTCGCCGTCTTTCGTCGGCGCCTCCAGGCAGCGCTCGCCGAGCCGGCATGGGT
>DATLBX010000015.1:0-6904 GCA_035526705.1 Acidimicrobiales bacterium
CCGGTCCCTGCTCCGAGTCCACTGCTCGAACCGAGTCCGAGCTCAGCCAGGTCTCCCTCCTGCCCTTCGCCCTCGCCTGGCACCGGCGCCAGCTCGGCTGACTGGGTGGGGCCGGAAAGCGGCAGGCGCAGCGCCGACGGCAGCATCGTGGCGAGAAATCCCGCAACCGCAAGGAACGCCAGGGCGGGATAGCGCCGCAACGCCTCGCCCCGGCGGTTCGCATGGGAAATGCTCATCGGGTCGGCCCCTGGCAGGGGTCGGTGTCATTGCGAATGCCCCCATCGCCGTCGGGCCAATCTCCGGCCCTCGCGCGAAGTCCCCCACCTGTGAGGCGGTAACAACCCGGTCGAGAACCACCCGGCTCGGTGCTCCGCGGGTCCCACCAAATCCCGGCGGCGTCCTTGACCCACGAATAGTTGCCCGGAGTGAAGTACGCGGCCGGCGATGCCGGGTCCGAGCTGCGCCGCTCGGGGATGGCGTGAAGGCCGCGGTCGACATTCTCGGGGGTTAGCCGCGCGCCGGCGGCCTGGATTCCCCACATGAGGAGCGACAAGACGTCGTAGAGACGAGCAGCGCGGAAGTCCGCCGGCACCGGGCAATCTCCGCAGGACGATCGGTAGGCGGAAAGCCATTGCTGCTCGGCGGGCGTTCCTCGCTTTATATCGAACGTGAACCCAAACGCATTGGCCCAGACAAGAGGGGCGTAGTTCTGGCCATTCGCGTTCATGTCGGCGCCGGTGAAGCCTGTGCTCCCGGGTATTACCCACTCCGGGTACCACTGCTGGGCCGCCGCCGCGTTCCCCCATCCGGTCGGGCCCGTGGTGGAGCTGAAGAAGACAACCGTCGTGACGCCCTCCCCGCGGATGGCCGCCACGTTCTGGGCGTAATCGGCTTGCCCCTCGTTGCTGGTTCGCGCCACGGCCTCCGTAGCGAATTCCAGACCGCAACGACGTTTCGACTCGGACTTCGTCAAGGCGGCCAGTTGCGCATACTCCGGGACCTCGACGTTGTCCTGCCAGAGCAAACCGAATCGGCGCTCACTCCCCTGCTCGTTCGGATTGCCGGAGAAACGCGCCGGCCGGCCATGCAGGACACGACACAAGTAGTCGGCGGTCAAGGCCGCATGGTCCTGTAGGTCCGGGTTGTAACTCAACAGGCGCGGGGCCAGCCGTCGGTGATCGGCGCGATCGAACCCGGAGAACGAAACGGAGACCATTCCGACGACGGCGCCCTCCTTTGCCTGTACCTGAGTAGAGCTGGAACCCACTGGAATGAAGGCGAACGGCTTCCAGCGCTCCTCGATAGCGGCTATCTGGGCCCGCGCCACCTCTGGTCCGCTTCCGGAAGGGCCGCTCGGTCCGCTGTATCCGAGGAAGTGAACGCGGCGACCGTAGGTCTGGTAACGCTCGTTGACGAACCGCTGATAGGCGCGGATGACCTGGATGATTTCCGCCTGGGCCGCGGTTCCCGTACTACTCGGATCGGCGAAATCGATGAACTGCTCTTCCGTGGTGGCTCCGAGGTGGATTACGACGCGAATTTCATCCCGCGTCACGCCCCGCGTTGTGGCCCCCCCATTGTCACCGGCGAAGAACGCCACGCAGGGTGGCGACATCGGGTCCTCCGTCTGCCGCGGTGGGCTCCCGACGCAACGCTTGGTCGACGGATTGGCACCCGCTCCCTCGACGGCGGGGTCGGGCAGTTTCGGTCCGTCGTGTCCTCGGCCCGCGGCACCGGCACCCAACCCGTCACTGGAGCCCAGACCCAGCGCCGACAAATCGCCCTGTTCGCTTTCGCCCTCACCCGAAACCGGGGCCAGCTCCGCCGCCTGCGTCGGTCCCGAGAGCGGCAGGCGAAGAGCGGACGGCAACATCGTTGCCAAAAGTCCGGCGGCGACGAGAACCCCGAGAGCGGGATAGCGCCGGAGCACTTGTGCCTTACCGCTCACGGCGCTCGTTACTCCGCGGGCTGACGTCGTCGGGCGGGGTGAGCGAGCCGAGCGCCTCGTTTATCAGCCTGGTGCTCACGCGAACGTGCTCCAGGCTGTGCGCTTCGGCCACTTCGGCTTTGCGCGCGAGGACCGCCTCGAGAATCATCCGGTGCTGGCTGCTGGACGTGGCCAGCCGCTCAGGAGTCAGCTCGACGATGTCGAGCCCGGGACTAACCAAACGCCTCGCGATGATGGCGAACCCCTCGACGATCTTCATGTCCAGGCATCGTCCGAACAGGTGGTGAAACTCAATGTCAGCGCCGAGGTAGTCGCCTGGGTCCTCCGCGTGTTCCATCTTTTCAATCAGGTTGCGAGCTTCGTCGGCCAGATCGGCGCTCAGGCCGGTTTCCGCTGCGACCTTCACGATCCCCGGCTCGATGATTTCGCGTAAGAGCGACATCTCGGCGAGCGCACCGCGCTTCTCCCACGCCCGGGCGCGCTGCGTTTCAGGGTCCGGCTCGAGCACTCGGGCACCGGCGCGCCCTGGCTTGACCTCGATCCGGCCCTCTTCCTCCAAGATCTTCAGAGCCGCCAGGACACTCGGCCGGGAAACCCCGATCTTCGTGCTGAGGTCGGAGGCGGAAGGAAGCCGCTCCCCCGGCTTGAACCGCCGGAAGTCCAAGCTGTTGGAGAGGTATCGCCGGGCCTGCTCCACCGCGCCGCGTCGCGTGAACGGCTCGAGCTCCGCGTCTACGCGGCTAGCGGTGCTGTCCGGCTCCCCCACCCAGGAGGAGTTTTAGGGGAAAATCCCGCATTAGTCAATAGTCCTCACCAATGACTAATGGTGCTAGCGAACCGCGATCTTCAGCTCCCGGCGGAGGTCGTTGATCTCGTCCCGGAGGCGCGCCGCGTACTCGAACTGGAGGTCCTTCGCCGCCTCGTGCATCTCCTCCTCGAGGGTCTGAATCAAGCGCCCCAACTCCTCCTGCGGCATCTCGCCCAGGTCCGTCGCAGAACCAGAACGGCGCCGTCGGTCGTCCCGCAGACGCGACCGCTTGCCCTGCCCGGGCACCGGAGCCTTGTCGTCGCCGCTGCGCAGGCTGGCCAGGATGTCGGTGACGGCCTTGCGAATCGTCTGAGGGTTGATGCCGTGCTTCTCGTTGTACTCCTGCTGCAGTTTGCGCCGCCGGTTGGTTTCGGAGATGGCTTTGCGCATCGACTCGGTGACTGTGTCGGCGTACATGATCACCTGACCTTCGACGTTGCGAGCGGCGCGACCGATCGTCTGGATCAGGGATGTCTCCGAACGCAGGAACCCTTCTTTGTCCGCGTCGAGGATGGCGACAAGCGATACCTCGGGTAGGTCCAGGCCCTCCCGGAGCAGGTTGATGCCGACGAGCACGTCGAACTCGCCCAGCCGAAGATCGCGGAGGATCTCGATGCGCTCGATGGTGTCGACTTCGGAGTGCAGGTACCGCACGCGAAGGCCGAGCTCGAGCAGGTACTCAGTCAGGTCTTCGGCCATCTTCTTGGTGAGGGTGGTGACGAGGATGCGCGCTTCGGACTCGATGCGCTGCTTCACCTGATCGATGAGGTCGTCGATCTGACCCTTCGTGGGCTTGACGATCACTTCGGGGTCGACGAGGCCGGTAGGCCGAACGATCTGCTCGACGATCTGTTCGGACACGCCGCGCTCGTAGGGCGACGGCGTGGCCGACAAGAACACGATTTGGCCGATGCGCCCCTCGAACTCGTCCCAACGCAGGGGCCGGTTGTCTCCCGCGGACGGCAGACGGAAGCCGTGTTCCACCAGCGTCTCCTTGCGCGACCGGTCGCCGTGGTACTGCCCATGCAGCTGGGGCACCGTGACATGGGATTCGTCGAGCACCAGCAGGTAGTCCTTCGGAAAGAAATCGAGCAGTGTCCATGGCGGCTCGCCCGGCTCACGCCCGTCGAGGTGCCGGCTGTAGTTCTCGATGCCGTTGCAGTAGCCGAGCTCCTGCATCATCTCGAGGTCGTACGTGGTGCGCATGCGCAGGCGCTGCGCTTCGAGGAGCTTGCCCGCCTTCTCGAACTCCTGCAGTCGGACCTGCAGCTCCTTCTCGATGCTGAAGATCGCCTTGCGCAGCCGCTCCTCGCCCGTCACGTAGTGGCTCGCAGGGAAGAGGACGACCTCCTCCAACTCGCCGAGGTCCTCGCCCGTCAGGAGGTCGACGCGACGGATTCGTTCGACCTCGTCGCCGAACAGCTCGATGCGAACAGGCAACTCCTCGTAGGCGGGGTGCACCTCGATCGTGTCGCCCCGCACCCGGAACTTCCCGCGCACCAGGTTGGCGTCGTTGCGCTCGTACTGCATGTCGACCAGCCGGCGCAGGATGTTGCGCTGGTCGCGCTCTTCGCCTTGGCGGATCACGAGCATGTGCCCGGCGTATTCGTCGGGCGAGCCGATGCCGTAGATGCACGAGACCGACGCCACCACGATGATGTCGCGCCGGCTCAACAATCCGGAAGTAGCGGAGTGGCGCAAACGGTCGATGTCGTCGTTGATCGACGAGTCCTTCTCGATGTAGGTATCCGAGGACGGCATGTACGCCTCGGGTTGGTAGTAGTCGTAATAGCTGACGAAGTACTCCACCCGGTTGTGCGGGAAGAACTCGCGGAACTCATTCGTCAGCTGGGCCGCCAGCGACTTGTTCGGCGCGATGACCAGCGTGGGCTTCTGCACCTGCTCGATCGTCCAGGCGATGGTCGCTGACTTGCCACTGCCGGTTATGCCGAGCAGGGTCTGGAAGCGGTCACCCCGGCGAATTCCCTCTGACAGGGCCTCGATCGCCTTCGGCTGATCGCCCGCAGGGGCGAAATCTGAAACGACCTTGAACGGCGGCACTCGAAGAGATTACAACCGCGTGATTCGGGTCGACCTCGCGGGGTCAGGACCGGAGCGTTTCGACCCAGAGCCAGCAGCGGTCGACTTCAGTCTCCAAATGGGCGAGGTCGCCCGAGTTGTCGATAACGAAGTCCGCAGCCTCCAACCTGACCTTCCGCGACACCTGCGCATAGACGCGCGACCTTGCGTCGTCGTCAGTCATCCCTCGCAGTTCGATCAGCCGCGTCACTGCGACGTCGACGGGACAGTCCACGACGACGATGCCGTCGAGCCCCCACCGAGTGCGAGCCTCGGGACCCGCCTCCGCCAGCAAAGGAACGTCGAGGACGATGACGTCGCCGCGCGCTTCGGCTTCGACCCGCAGCCGGCCCAGTTCGCGCAGAACCTCGGGATGGACGATCGCCTCGAGTTCCCGCCGCGCCTCGGTGTCGTGAAAGACGATCTCCGCCAACGCGGCGCGGTCCAGCGCGCCATCGACGGTCAGAACCCCGTCGCCGAAGCGCCGGGCGATCGCGTCGAACACCGGCTGCCCGGGCCGCTGCAACTGGTGCACGACGTCATCCGCCTCGACCACCAGGGCGCCGCGCGCCGAAAGCAGCTGCCCGACTGTGCTCTTCCCGGAGCCGATCCCCCCGGTGAGACCGACCGCGGTCATGTGTGCCCGACTAGGGAGCGTCGGCGACGGGCCCCCTCCGGGGCCCAACCGCCGTCGCGACCGGACTCAGGCGTCCTCGGCCTCGGCAGGTGCGGCTTCGGGAGCCTCCGCCGCGGGGTCACCTGCGGGCTCGGCCTGGGGGACCGGGAGGTCCAGATCCTGAGCGACGGCGGCGAGCACTTCCTCGACCGGCGTGCCGGGGTCCGGGATGGGGATCTCGCCGTCGTGCATCTTCCACGCGACTTCTACCTCGACTTCGGGGACGTGCTCCTCGCCGGCAACGGCTTCGGCACCAGGCTCCTCGCCCTCGACTCCGACGTAGTTGCCGTGCTCGTCGTATGCGTGCTCACCGAAGTGCTCCTGGTACTCGGCGGCGACTTCGCCACCCTCGGCGGCCTGCTTGATCGAGAGGCTGATGCGGCGGCGCTGCAGGTCGAGATCGATGATCTTGACCCAGAGCTCTTCGCCGGGCGTGACGACCTGATCCGGCAGATCCACGTGGTGACTGGCCATCTCGGAGATGTGCACCAAGCCTTCGATGCCTTCACCGACCTGCACGAACGCACCGAACGGAACGAGCTTGGTTACCCGCCCGTATACGAGCTCGCCGACGCGGTGCGCCGACGCGAACTCCTGCCACGGGTCGGCCTGGGTCGCCTTGAGCGAAAGGCTGATGCGCTCCTTGTCGAGCTCCACCTTGAGGACCTGCACCTCCACCTCGTCACCGACCTGAACGACGGAGCCGGGGTGGTCGACGTGCTTCCAGGACAGCTCGGAAACGTGGACGAGTCCGTCCATGCCGCCGAGGTCGACGAACGCACCGAAGTTCACCAGAGAGGAGACGACACCCTTGCGGATCTCGCCGACCTTCAGGTTGTGCAGGAAGTCCTCGCGCTGTTCCTTCTGCGCCTCTTCGAGCCAGGCGCGGCGGCTGAGCACCACGTTGTTGCGGTTCTTGTCGAGCTCGATGATCTTGGCTTCGAGCTCCTGGCCGACGTACGGCTGCAGGTCACGGACGCGGCGCAGCTCGACGAGCGATGCGGGCAGGAAGCCGCGCAGGCCGATGTCGACGATGAGCCCGCCCTTGACCACCTCGATGACGGTGCCCTTGACCATGCCGTCGGTTTCCTTGAGCTTCTCCACGTTGACCCAGGCGCGCTCGTATTGCGCCCGCTTCTTGGAGAGGAGGAGTCGACCTTCCTTGTCTTCCTTCTGGAGGACCAGCGCCTCGATCTCCTCGCCCAGGCTTACGACCTGGTCGGGGGAGGCGTCCGGGCGGATCGACAGCTCTCGAGCCGGAATCACGCCTTCGGACTTGAAGCCGATGTCGAGCAGAACCTCGTCCTTGTCGACCTTCACCACGGTGCCGGTGACGATGTCGCCGTCTTCGAACTCGACGATCGTCTTGTCGATCATGTCCTCGAAGGACATG
>DATLBX010000016.1:0-2786 GCA_035526705.1 Acidimicrobiales bacterium
CAGGACGAACTGCACGGGGCTTCATGGCATCTGAGAGGAGACCATAATAGGGAATGGGACCGGGGCGTCAAGCGACCGAGCCGCTCTTGCGACCTCCGCGACCGCCTGGACTTGCCCGTCGCGTGACGCTCGGGTAGGTGAAGGTCGTCGCGAACTGGTGCCCGTCGAGCCGCCAGGCCGAAGCTGCGCGGAGACGTTCCGCCGCGCGCGAGTTCGGTGCAGTCGCCATGCGCGTGTGCGCTACCCTTGGCGTACGAGGCTGCGCTCGGCGTTCGGCGCGAGGCCGCCCGACGAGTTGGTGCTGTGCACAGGGAGAGTCAATAGCTGCTGTGTGTCATTGCACACCCTAAGCAGGTTAATGACCGAGCTAATAGACAGTGTCCCGAACGGCCCGCTCTCCACTGACCCAACCCGTCACCGATGCCCTGGTCGTTTTTGGGACCAGCCTCAAGGATCTCCGCCGGATCCGGAGGATGCCGATGGCGTATGCGGCGGAGCGCGCCGCGATCTCGCGGTCCACGCTCTACAAGGTAGAGCGGGGTGATCCGGGCGTCGCGCTCGGAATCTATGCGGCGGTGCTGGCCGGGTACGGACTGCTCTATCGTTTCGAGCATCTGGTGGAGGTGCCCTGGGATCGCTCTCACCTGCCCCGTAGGGTACGAACGTCCGATGTGCAACGCCGTCACGGTCGGATGAGCTGAGCCAGCGTGGAAGCCGCGCGAAAGGCGGACGGGCGAAGGGCAGACGGGCGAAGGGCGGACGGGCGAAGGGCGGACGAGTAAAGGGCGGACGAGCAAGGGTCGGACGAGCAAAGGCCGGCAGCATCGCGCTGCCGGCCTTTCTACTTACACGCTACGCGCTCCACTTACAGGTTGGAGTCACAGGTCAAGCGCAGGACCCACTTAGTCGTTGTTCGACAGCGACTTGTCCTTCCCGACCTGCCGGTCGAGCCGCTCGGCGGCGCTCAGGCGGGCCCGCACGATCGGCAGCTCCTCTTCCGCCGCGTTCCGGATGTCACCCGACTTGGCGGCGCGGCCTTCCTTCTGCAGGTAGGGCACGACGGAGCCGAGGTTCTCCTTCACGATATCCAGGTAGACGCGGTCGAAGTTCTTCTTGTTGGCCTTCTGCAGCCGCTCGATCTTTTCGCGGTGGAGCGGGCCCATGTTCGGGTTGACCTGCACATTGCCGTGCCTCGAAGCGAGGTTCGTCCAGCGCTGCTGCCACTGGGAGAAGTCGCTCTCCATCTGGCTGGCGAACTGCCGAACCTGCTTGCTCTGCGATTGCTTCTGCGCCATCTGGGCCAAACGTACTTCCATAATGTGCCCGTAGGCGACGTTCTGGGCATACAGGCCATCGGCGCGATTGCCCTGGTTGTTGCCGTTGTTGCCGTTGTTTCCGTTGTTTCCGTTATTCCCGTTGTTGCCGTTATTCCCGTTCTGATTGCCCTGGCTGCCGGGGTTCACCGCCACACCGCCGCCGGCGTTCACCTGCGTCGCCAGCTGCTGCGCCTGGCTCAGGTGCGACTGCACGGCCGCGATGCCGGCCGTCGCCATGCGCTTGACCTCGGCCGACCGCGCCCCGGCGTTGATGCGCCCGAGCGTGGCAACGGTCCGGTTGTGGTCGGCGACCATGGCGTTCATGTAGGCGCGGTCGAAATCGGAGCGCGAGAGCCGCTGAATCGAATCGACCTCGGCCTGCTGGAGCGAGTTGAGCGTGACGCTGGTCGGCAGGCCGTTCTGCGCGGCGAGCTGGGTCCACTGCTGGCCGAGGTTCCGATGGTCGGTGACCATCTGCCGGCCGTAGCTCTTCACGGCGGGGTTGGACGCACGGCCGCTGGCCATCGAGCCGAGGCGCACCTCGAGCATGTTCAGGCTGGCGGCCTCACGAATGTAGGCGCTGTCCGCGACGATCTGGCTCGAGGCCTGGGCCGACGCGGTCGTGGTCGGAGCCGGCGTCGTGGGTGTGGTCGTCGTAGGAGTCGTGGCCGTCGGGGTGGTGGTGGACGTCGGAGTGGCGGTGGACGACGGAGTGGTCGTGGTCGGCTGCGGCGTCGTCCCGGGCTGGCCCCACGTCCCGCCCCGGTCGACGACCCATGGCTTGTTGGCGGAGTCCTGCGCCGTCGGCGTCTGACCGTGCAGCAGACCGGCGGGGGCGGCTGCGAGGACCAGCGTCAGCCCCGCGGCACCGCTGAGAAGCCGGCGGCCTGAGGTCGTTTCGTACATTCTCATAGTAATACTCCCAAAATCGGGGAGAGTGGATGTGCTGATGACGTCTTGCTCACGACAGTAGTGCAAGCGGCGTGCGCGGGCTGTGACCAATGGCACGAGGGGCGGTTCGGGCCGGGATGCGCAAGGAGGCGGTGAGCGGTAAGCGGTGGACGGGCTACAGCTTAGCGGGCTGCGGAAGATCGAGGGAGGCTCGGCACGAGCGAGGGTGACGGGGAAGCGAGAGGCTAATCCGCTCCGCCGGCTCCCCGGGTGTACACGGTGGTGGACATCCAGTTCTTCACACGAGGGAGGTACCAGGAGAGTTCGGCCCCGGCAAGCGCAATCAGCCCGCCGAGACCGATCCGAGCGTCCCTCCGTCGGACGTCAGCTCAAGCCTTCGGCGCCCGCCGCGCCCGCCCTTCCGGGCCGCGCGCGCTCATGCCGACATAGTTGTCGAAGAAGGCGCGCTTGAGGTCGATCGCGCCCAGAGGTTGGGCCGAGAACCGCTCGCTCCCACGCTCGAGCTCGGCGACGATCGCCAGCAGCTCGGCGTCCTCGCCCGCGTACTCCCGGATGCGG
>DATLBX010000017.1:0-117200 GCA_035526705.1 Acidimicrobiales bacterium
GCAAAGGGATCGAGCCACTTTCGTGTCACCTTCGCTGGGGGTGGGTCACCGTGGAACAACGCATGGTCCACCTCACAGCCGGAGCCGCGAACGCCAAGCGCAGCTACCCGATCCTCGCCGCGAAGATCGAGGCCACAGGGCGTTATGACGGGCTGCGAGACTCGCTGACGGCCGCGCTCGCGTCGCGAGATGCTGAGGGTCGCTCGACCCTCGGTCAAGCCATGCTCCCGCCCCCGCATACGCACCGAGCGGGCGACTGGATGTGGTTCGATGGCCGCCGGACGATGCCCTCCTCCCACGTTGCGCGGCTGCGTGACCTCGTGTCCAAGACGCGTCGATGGGTAGGGGACCCCGAGCGCCACCTTCCCCACTTCCCTCTCTGGGACGGAGACAACGGCTTCAGCTTCTGAATGAACGACTGGCTGCCGTCGGGCCAATCACCCGAGACCAGCGCATCGGGAACGGTCAGTGCCCATTCAAGGCCTCCGCCGTCGCCATGGGCCACGAGCTCGATGTATGCGGGCGCTATCAGCCTGTTAAATCGCAGCGCGATCCTGCGTCGAAAGTGAAACTGCCGCCCTATGGACCCAGTCGATCCGCCGACGACCGTCAGGGACGAGGCGGAGGCACTCCTCGCCCTCGACAAGTGGGGATTTTGCGTACGGCCGGGGGTACTCAGCCCCGAGAAAGTCCGCTCCCTGCGCGAAACCATCGAAGCGGTCGCTGCAGAGGCGCGCCAGCGCGAGAGCCGCTTCGATACCAAGCGGGTGCAGAAGGTGCCCATGGTCGTGAACCTCGGTCCCGAGTTCTGGGCGCTGGCGACCCACGACACCGTGTGGGCACTGGTCGCCCACATGTTGGAGCCGGGCTTCCTGCTCTCGAACCTGGCGGCGAGTATCTGCCTGCCGCACAACGAGGGCTCCATCAAGGACACCGAGCAGGAGCTGCACCACGACGAGGGCTATGTCAGTGCGCCGGCTCCGCCCTATCCAGTCACCGCTGTCGCCCTCTGGCTACTCGACGACTTCACGCCTGACAATGGAGCGACCGGCATCATCCCTGGCAGCCACCTTGTCCTCGGACCACCTCCCACAGCGGCGGACTACGAACAAGTCGTACCCATCACCGCGCGGGCCGGATCCGTGGTCGTCTGGAACGGGCGTGTCCGCCACCGCGCGAGAGAGAACCTGACCCCAAGTGCTCGCGTCGCCATCCTCGCTTACTACTGCCGGCCTTGGATCCGAACACAGATCAACTTCCTCGCAAGCGATCTCTCGCCCGACGTACTCTCCGACGCGCCGGAGCGGCTGCAGGTCCTCCTAGGGATGACGCCGTCCGGGCTCGGGATAATCCACCGAGGGATCCGCGCACACGCCGGTAGGACGCGCCCCGCGTGATCGGCGCCCGCGTCGGGCTTGGACGTGTCGGGCGGGGATGCTCTCGCTCGGGCTCCACGCATATGTGCATTGACCCCGATACGCCCGGGATTATCCGTGGACTTGCATAGGGTTTGAGGCGATGGCAGCTCGGCGGTGGCGATCGGTCCTGGCCGCCATCCTGCTGAGCGGCGCCGCGGCATGTGGGGCTGCGCCGGCAGAAGAACTGAGCGAGGCCGACGCTTTCGGCGCCGCTCCGCCGATGGCTCAGGCCGAACGTCTGTCCGCGCCGGAGAACGCCGCCGAAAGCTCCGTCCCGCAGGGTGCCGCACAAGGCAGCAATGCCGGCCACACGTCGGCTGACGGTCGCGCGGAGTCAGCCGCACGCAACCGCGCCGCCGGCGAGGTCGGGTCCTTCGCACCAGCACTGCTCCAGGAGGACCTTGTCGTGGAGCTCCTCGCCCAGCAGGGAGCTGCTCCGGATCCCGCTGCACTCGAACACCTAAAAGCGTCGCTGTCGCGGGTGACCGGCCGTGACGTGCCGATCACCGCTCCGACCGCTCTTCCCGGCGGAGCACGGGCCTGGAGGGGACCTGAGCTGATCGGGTTGGCGGACCAGCATGCGATCCGTCCGCCGGGATCGGCAACGATCCGCATGGTCTTCGTCCACGGGCACGCAGAGAACCGCCCGCAGGTCATGGGTGCCGCCCTGCGAGGCGACGTGGCGGTCGTCTTCATGGAGAAAGTCGGGCGCGCCGGCGGACTCCTGGGTAACTCGACCGATGCGCAGCGGAAGGTGATGCTCCACGAAGCCGGGCATCTCCTCGGCCTCGTCGACAACTACCTCGCCACCGGCCGGGGTGATCCCGAGAGCCCGAGCCACTCCCCAAATCCCGACTCGGTGATGTACAGCGGCGTCGACACGACCGTCGCCGGCCAGTTCGTCGGAGAGGACTGGGCCGACGAGTTCGACGAGGACGATCTGGCCGACCTGGCCGCAATAAAGGGCGGCGCGCCTCCTGGCTGACCAGTCCCGGCCGCGCCCCGCAGCAGGGCGAGTGATGAGCGCTCGGAGGCTCCCGGGGATAATGTGAATCCATTCACAAGCTGCCGCCTGGGCTCGACCTCCTTCCTCCCGGGTACGGCGCGCTCTTCAATAGAGCGCTCGCAGTGCTGGGCGCGGACGACCGCGTCCGCGGAATGTGGCTTTCCGGATCGCTGGCGCGGGGCAACGCCGACCGCGCCTCTGATCTCGACCTCGTCATCGCAGTCGCCGACGACCACCGTGAACAATTCGGGAGCGAATGGCGGGAGTGGCTGGCTGACATCACAGACACAGTCCTTGCGGGAGAGCTGGTGTTCCTGAAGGGCAGCTTCTGGTCGGTCACAGCGAATTGGGAGCGATTCGACGTCGTCGTGGAGGCAGTGTCGGAAATTCCGACCACCCGCTTTCCGGTCCGAACGCTTGTGTTCGACCGCGATGACCTGAGCACGCGACTTCCTCCCCCGAAGAGTCGTGGGCCCTTGCCCGGCGAGGTGTCGAGGCTCGTTACCGAGTGGTTCCGGGTGACGGCGATGGCGGAGTGCATTCTGTGGAGGAGCGACTGGCGGCTCGCGGCGGAGCACCTGAACGTGCTGACGAACCTCCTCCTCGAGCTCTACGTCGAAGGCAACCAACCCGTCCCGCCGATGGGCGTCAAGAAACGAAGCGATCAGCTCACTGCGGAGCAACGCGTCACGCTCGAGGAGTTGCCACGGAGCGCGAGGAGCGCGGAGGAATTCGTGTCGGCGCATCTCGCGTTCTCGAGCGCGTTTCTCGGAGCAGCACGACCTCTGGCGGAGTTGGTCGGCGCCGAGTGGCCGGGCCGCGTTGAGCACGCGGCCGCACGCCACCTCACCGAAGTACTCGGCACAGCCAACCCTTACCCCGGCTAGCCCGTATTGGGCGTCCGCGGTCCGGGCCGCCTGCGGCTTTCCAAGCAGGGGCGTAAGGAACACTTGGGACCAAATGAGTAGACCAATACTTTTCTTGACGGTCGGGCTACCCGGTACCGGGAAGACGACGGCGGCGCGCCTTGTCGAGGCCGAGCACGGCGCGCTCCGCCTGACGAAAGACGAGTGGATGAAGGCCTTGTACGACCGGGAGAATCCGCCGTCGGCGTCGGATGTCATCGAGGGACGGCTGATTCGGATCGGTATGCGCGCCCTCGAGCTCGGCATCAACGTCGTGATCGATTACGGCCTCTGGAGTCGAGACGAACGGTCCGCGCTGCGCCAAGCCGCCGCGGACCTCGGTGCGGGGGTCCGAATTCTCTACTTCGAGATCCCGCCGGCGGAGCAACAGAGGCGGATCGCCGCGCGCTTCGCTGAAGCTCCGCACGAAACGTGGCCCATGTCGGATGGGGAGCTGGCCGAGTGGGCTTCCAAGATCCAGATCCCGACGCCGGGCGAACTCGACGGCAGCGAACCCATCGACGAGCCCCCGAGCGGATTCGCGACCTGGGGGGAATGGACCGCCATGCGCTGGCCACCATCGGTGGCGATCCGAAGTGCGCAAACGTGGCGGGATTGACCCAGTTCGTTCTCAAACGGTTCGCGGGGTGACTGGCAGGTCGGTTTAGGCCTCGACTTGACAGGAAACCAATTGGTTTCCTATTCTGCCGTGGTGGACGACGTGTTCAAGGCGCTCGCGGATCCGACCCGGCGGGCGCTACTCGACGAATTGTTCCGACAGGACGGCCAGACGCTGCTGTCGCTCGCCGAGCAATTCGACATGACGCGGCCCGGAGTTTCGAAGCACCTGCGCGTGCTGGAAGAGGCCGGCCTCGTCGTCACCCGGCGGGAGGGAAGGGAGAAGTTGCACTTCCTCAACCCGGTTCCCATCCGGCTCGTCCACGACCGTTGGGTCAGCCGTTACACCGAGGTGTGGGCCGCCGGCCTCACCGAACTCAAATCAGACCTGGAGGCAGGCATGCAGAAGGTGTTCGAGATCTACATCCGCACCACCCCCGAGCGGCTGTGGGATGCCATCACGGACCCGGAGATCCGCGCCAAGTACAGCTTTGGCGTGCGTCCGGAGACGGACTGGACCCCGGGCTCCTCGTTGAGGATGGTGCACCCCAGTCGCGACGAGCCGCTCGGGGAGGGGGTCAACCTCGAGGTGGATCCCCCCCGCCGGCTGGTTCAGACGATGGTCGCCATGTGGAGCGACGACGTGAAGGCCGAGGGCACCAGCCGAGTCACATGGGAGATCGAGCCGGTGGGCGACTCCTGCCGCCTCACTGTTGTCCACGACGAACTGCGCGAGGGTGCCAACGCGGAGCTATACGGCGGCTGGCCCATGATCTTGTCCGGCCTCAAGACGTGGCTGGAGACCGGCGAGCTGCTGACCACGCCCGGCTCCCTGATGTACCAGACGTGAGTGTCGTCGGTCCTATGCGTGGTCTTTCCCGGGCGATGTCCCCGCCGGGACCGGACAGGCCGACCGACTGTCGCATCATGATCTCGGATCGCTTGTAGCCGTAGCCTCCAGCAGGTGCGGTGGTTGGCGAGAGCAACTCTTGTTTTCCTGACCACCGCGTTGGCTGTCCTGTTCGGCTTCGGCTGTTTGTTGGCCGCATTGTTCGAAATACAGGGATTCGGTAGCCCGCGCGATCAGGGGCCCCGGCCGCTCTATTTGGCCTCGTTGGCGGCCGGTCTCCTCGCGTGCGTGGTGGCTCCCGCCGTGGTTGGGCGGCTCTACGACCGCGTGACCGCGAGCGGGAGGCCTTCGGACCCGGTCAGCTGAGGTCGTAGACGATCATCTCCGCCACAGCGCGGTACCCGAGCCGGCGATAGACCGAATTCGAGACCGGATTGCCGAGGTCCGTGTAGAGGATGCAGCGCGTGCCGGCCGCGAGCGTTTTCGCCGACAACCGACCCACACAAGCGGCCGCGTAGCCCCGGCTTCGTAGTTCGGGCGGCGTATAGACGGCCTGGACGCGCGCCACTCCTTCAACGGGAGTCGTGAGCGCGGCCATTGAAGCAGGTCCGTCGTCATCCCAGACCCAGAACCTGCCCGTGGCGATGTCGCGGCCTACCGACTCGTCGGAGACTTCCGCCGGTTGGCGTATGTCGAGGTGGAACCCCCGGAGCCAACCGGCCACCAGGGATGTCTCCGACTGGTCGGCGCGTCTGAGGTTTCCGCCGACCCCCACAGGTTCGGTGATCGTGCCCGCTTCGTACAGACGTTGGCCCAGTTTGGGAAAGGCCGCGGACTTCGTCCGCTCCGTCCAGTGCCCGGCAAACCGCGCCGCCGTTCCGGCTTCCCCGGCGATACCGGGCAGGCCCCCGGGGTCTGGCGCCCACGCCTCGACACACGCGTGGACCGCCTCCCCACTCATGGGAGTCATCGTCGCCATGAACGTGAGGGGCGACTGAAACACCACGCCGACGACCTCGTCGTCGGTCGCGGCAATGAGGTACCGGCCCTCCGCCGGATTGGCAACTCGTCCATGCAGCAGCGTCAGGATCACGTTGTGCCGCACAGGATCCGACGCGAGAAACGCCCCAGCTCGCTCCAGCACTCTCGCGGGATCGGTGGTCTGCTCGGTTTCGATTGACATCTGCGAGTGACCGTCAGCTCCGACGCTCGGCTGCCGCGGCGAGATTCGCGAGCGTCTTTCGGATGTTGTCCTCATTGTGAGCGCGGACGTCGCCGACTCCCATGGTCGGCTTCGTCATGAGCACGAACCAGGCGGGCCGACGATCGGTCCAGCTCTCCGTGACGACCGTGGCGTCACCATCCGGGTGGAACTCATAGGTCCAGCGCGAGACGGGGATCGCGGTGAAGGCGACGTCGAAGGCGAATTTGCGTCCCGCTTCCGCGGCAGTCACCGTGCACGTCGTCGACCAGCGACGCCATCCCCGGCGATTCGCTCCACTGAATCGGGCGCCGACCGCCGGACCGGTCGCGCCCCCGAGCCACCGCCCGCCGACGTTCTCAGGACTCCACTCCCCCATCCGTTCCACATCGCTCACCAGCGCGTACAGCTCCTCGGCGGAGGCGCCCGCTCTGACGGTGACGCTCACATCCCCTGCCAACCGATCTGCACCCCCTCGTTCAGCCTACGGACCAGCAGGCGCTTCGAGGCGGAAGACGTAGTTCTCCCCGCCCCTCGCCACGTCTGGTTCGATGGCGACTCGGCGCGCGCCGAGTTTCTCGACCGCCCGTTGCGACCTCAGGTTCCCGGAGTGCACGCGGATCATGACCGCGTCGACGAACTGAAACGCATGGCGCAGCATGAGACTCTTCAGTTCGGCGTTGTAGGGCCCGCCCCAATGGCTGCGAGCCAGAAATGTCCATCCGATCTCCACCTGACGCCGCTCCGGGTCGTAGCCGGCATAACGCGAGCTGCCGATGATCTGATCGTCACGACGGTCGATCACGACGAGAGCACCACCGGACGCGGTCGCGTCCTCGAACCAAAGCTCGAAGCCCGATCGCTCGGCTCGCTCCTTCGCAGGGTGCTGGTCCCACAGAAGCGGATCCGACGCGATGGCGTACAGCGGCTCGAAGTCTTCCGGCTCCAAGGGTCGCACGCGAACCAACGTTCCTTCGAGCGTCGGCTGCCGATCCATGCTCAATGCTTATCCAGCCGGGGTTGGTCGGGTTCGGCCGCCAGCCGCTCCGCCTGAGCAAACTCGTCGACGCGGCTCCAGTGGCGCGGGTGCGCTCTCTCCGGAGGGTCGGACATCCGGAACCAACTCGCGGGCTGGTCGGATTCGCCGACGAGACGCGCCCCCGCCGGCGCGACGAACGCGTAAGACAATCCGTACGTCTCCGCACGGCCCCCCTCCGCGGACTCGTCGACCCAGTCGTCGAGGAGAACCGGGTCCGGCGTGTACACCTCGGCGATCAGACCCGTTTCCTCGAGCAGCTCGCGCCGGGCCGCAGCGAGCGGATCCTCACCCGCCTCGATGCGTCCGCCCGGCGGCATCCAGCGCTTGAACCGCTGGTGGTAGACGAGCACCGTCGATTCCCATCGCGGGTCGAAGACCCACGACGCAACGATCAGCTCCCCGGGTGGACACGGTCCCCCGGAGCACGCCGCTACGAGGCGCCCTTTGACCGACCGCGGATCGCTCCACGCGCGAGCGGCGGCGGCCACGACCGCAGGGTTATCGCACGGGAGGGCCGGCCGAGAATCGACGCGCAACACGACCTATCCCTGCTCCGTCAGGAGGACTTCTTGGCCCGCGAGCGGCGGAGGCCTTCGTGCATCGCCTGAACCCGGACCGGAGGAAGCCGGCTGCCTTCGTCGACCAGTTCACTCGGCACGGTTTGCGGCGGTGGCATTTCGTCTGCCCATGGATCGCGGTCGCCGAGTACCCCGAGTGCGTTCTTAACCGTGACCGACGAGGGGACGATGTCGTCGAGCTCGTCCCAGTAGATGGGAAGCGAAACCGGCGTGCCGGGGCGGGCGCGGGGGCTGTATGCCGATACGACCGTGGCTCCACCCACGCGCGTCGCGTCGATGAATACCTTGCCCTCGCGGTTCTCCTTCATGAACGCCGTGGTCGCCAGTTCCGGATCTCGCGCCGCCACCCGCTCTGCGATGGCTCCTGTCGCGGCGACAGCGTCGCCCGGCGGCGTCCCGGCATCGATCGGAACATAGATGTGAAGCCCCTTCGCCCCGCTGGTCTTGAGTGCCCCCGCCAGATCGAGATCTCCCAGCACCTCCCGCACCAACCGCGCCGCTGCAACCACGGTCGCGAAGGATGAGCCTTCGGGCGGGTCGAGGTCGAGCACCAAGTGGGTGATGCGATCGGGTGCGTCAACCTGCGCCAGCGACGGGTGGAACTCGATAGCGCGCTGGTTGCCGAACCACAGCAGAGTTCGCAGGTCGTCACAGAGCGCATAGGTCACGTCTCGTTTCGACGACTCCGCCCAGAACGTCACGCGGTCGACCCATTCGGGCGTGTACTTGGGGAGGTTCTTCTGCATGAACGGTCCCTCGCCCCGGTGCACCCGGATCACCGAGAGGGGCCGCCGCCGCAGCTCTGGGAGCATTCGGTCGCTGACGCCCTCCAAGTAATCGATTAGATCGCGCTTGGTCGCGTCCGAGCCCTCGAACAGCGGCTGATCGAGGTTGGAGAGGGCAACGCCCTCGCGCATCTCCTTCGCTTCGGCCGGAGTCACCAACCCGACGCTAGCGAGCCGCCCCCTCGCCCAAGCGTGGAGAAGCGTCCGTGCATAGGGTGAGGGAGTGAGCCGCTGGGACCCCCTATTCGGCAGGCGGCCGTTGACTCATTTCTTGGACGTCCGGCTCGACGAGGCGCGGGCCGCGATATCGAAGCTGCCACGCGGAGACTTGAATGCGGAGAAAATTCTCGCGGTTCGGGCTCGGGCACGACCCGTCCCACTCACGCTGGGGCAGCAGAAGCTCGATGTCGTCGACGCGTCACCGATGCCCAGGCTCCGGCTGGAGATCAGCGTGGCGGGCGACTCCGAACTGTGGTGGACGACCCCGTCAAAAACGGCGTCCGCCGTCCCCGACGCGGAGGTGATCGGGAACGTATTGGTGTTCGACCAACCGCTCGAGCCGAGCTTCACTGCTCCATCGATCAAGCGCTGGCAGGAGGAGAACCTGGAACGACTGGAGCGATGGGTGGGCTGGGTGAACGAGGACTTGGTCACTTTCGAGGTCCGACTCGGCCAGGAGATCGAGCGTGCAGTCACCGCCCGCCGCGAGGTGCTCGACCGTCTGGAGAATCTGCGGCGCGAGCTCGCCTGACCCGGCCTTAGCGGCCCTGGACCCTCAGCGTGCCGACCGCATACGGGCGGGTGCCGTCGGAGTAGTTGAACTCTCCGGCACGGTTGGCGGTGAAGGTAACGGAGGCTCCCGGCGCGATCGGCCCGGACACGAAGGACTGGTCTGAGAATTCGACCGAGCGGGCCACCGAGTCTGTATTGGTCCACGTGACCGGCGTGCCGGCGAAGACCTGCGCAACGCGCGGCTCGAACTGCGTGCCGGCTTGGTCGGCTTGGATCTTGATGGGATAGCCCTGAGCTGCCGGCTTGGCCGTCGTCGTCGTAGCCGGCTTTGCGGTTGTCGGCGTGTTGCTTGGCGCCGCGGCAGGCGGCGCCGTCGTCTCCGGGGGGACCGTGCTGGAGGAGCGGATCGCGCCCTCGGAGCCATTGGCGTTGTCGAAGCCGCCCCCGGGTCCGTACCGCGTTTCCGAACCGCAGGCGGCCGCGAGAAGGGCCAGTAACGCCGCTGCGGTAGTCAGCTTCTTCATCTGCACTCCTGATCGCCGTTGGGAACCGCTCACCGAGTTGGTGCCCCGGTTGGACTCCGATCAATCCCTCGTGGTTTCAGGAGGAGATGCACAACCCGGCCGCGGTTTCCCGCGGCCGGGCAGGTACTTACGAGCTTGTCGTCGCGGTTGCGGCGGCGTCGGCTTCGTTGACGTCCTTGAAGTAGCGCTTCGCGATGTAGAGCGTTCCGCCCAGTGCGTCCGTCTTGTGCCACAGGCCCTTGGGCGGGCCGATCTTGGTCGAACGGGGCACCTCGTTCACGATGTCGTTCACCTTGCTCTGAGTAAACCGGCCGGACTTCGTCACAAAGATCCGCTGATTCGTGACCACGATGACGCGGTACGAGTCCTTGAGGATGATGATCCAGTACGAAAGCGCGGCCATCCACTGGCTGGTCGTCTGTGCGGGAATGACCGCCTGAATGGTCTCGCCCTGCTTGAGGTGCTTCTGCGCGTTGGCGCGGAGTTTGTCGCGAATTGCCATCTGTCTCGGGCTCCTATCAAAGGGATGAAAGAGCGGAGCTTAGGTGCGGATCAATGGCGTTGTCCGGTTATGCCGCCGATACTGCGGACTAGTTGCACCCTCCGCCGGGCGTCGGGCGGTCGGGGATCGAGGGGTCGACGACCTCTATGTGGACATGCGGCCACGCGGGTTGGCCGGTCACCTCGTCCACCTGCGAATCGAAGGGAAGCTGGGTCGGGTGCGGCGCGATCACCGTCTCGCCGGCGACGACGCGGTCTCCCTTGGACACGAACAGTCCCGCGATGTGCAGGACTTTGACCTCGAGTCCGGGATGGGCGTCGGGCTCGATGACCAAGTAGTAGTCCCGATAGTCGCAGTAGAGGGTGTAGCCGCCCCCCCGCTTCACGGTGCCGGTAACCGGAGCGCGCACCTCGATCTCCGGATGTGACACGACGTCGGCCGCGCCCGTCCGCGCCGTGTCGCGCTCGCGGGACTCCAGGACAATCGGATCGACTGCGGTGGGAAGCGCGCTCATCGGCAGCGCGCCATCGTGGTTCGACTCGTGGAAGCCGACCTTCTCGACCTGGGCAGACGGGTGGTGAAGGACGACTTCCTGCACGACGGCGAAGGGCAGCCAGGGCTGCTCGACCACCGTGCGGGTACGCAGTGCGATTGGGGCGGGTGCAACGGTCGTGGGCGGCGCGGTAACAGGCGGCGCGGTGACCGGTGGCGAAGACACAGGCGGCGCAGTCGTGGCCGGCGCGGCGATCACGACTGAAGGCGCCGAAGTAGCCATTTTCGGAACCGCCGACTCGGCAAGGCCATCAGCGGCTGCGGCCGTAGCCGCGACAAGCAGGAGCGCGATGACCGCGCCGAGACCGCGATTGACCGCCCGTGCCCCCCTCACATCTATTGAAGGTACAGCGCCCTCGGACTCAGCAAGCCTCGCCCAGCAGAGCTGCCTGTACGGCCTCCGCCCCGCGGTCCGTCACGAGATCCTCCGAGCCGGCGATGGCAAGTGGAGTATCGAGGCCGCAGGCCGCTCGGGCCAGGGCCGCAGCGACGCTGTCTCCCGTCAAACCGTCGACAGGAACGAAGAGACCGCCGAAGCGCCCACTGGCCGCGGAAGCAGACAGCACGTGCGCGAAAGCGTCCGGCCGATGCAGGTTCACCGCGATTGCGGTCGACGGCTGGAAGCCGACCTCTTGGAAGAGGGTGAGGTGGGCTCGCAGCGCCTCGGCCGCGGTTCCCATGCGATCCGCGCCCGCGAGCCGCACCGCTGACCCGCCTGCGGCCTGCGCGGCCTGCGCGGCAACCTGATCGCTTATGGCGGCCGAGCCGCCCATCACGAAGATTCGTCCCGGGCGGAACCGCTCGAGGATTGCCTTCGTCGCCGGGTGCAGGGAGCTTTGAGGCGTCAAGACGATGGGAATGCCCCACCACGAACCGATCTGACCCGCGGTCACTGCGTCGGGCCAGTTGCCGGACGTGGACAGGATCATGGTGTCCAGCACCGGCGACTCGCCGAAGTCGTCGCCATATCGAGCGACCACTTCCTCTGCGACGAGGGCGGCGGTGTCTTCCCGCGCCGTGCCGGCCAGGCGAATCGGCTCGAACCCGAGGTCCCGCACTTGCGCGTCGACGCCGGCGGGCACTGCGGCGGGACCGCCGAGGATGTACACCGGTGCTCCGGGCACGACGGCGCGCTGCAATTCCACGGCGGTCTCCTCCGGCAGCTGGTTCGACGCCCCGCTGAAGAGCAATGGGCCGAGCCCGAAGCCAAGCGAGCTGCCACCGAGTCCGTCGGCGAACAGGTCGGCCCTGGTCAGGATGGCGTGTTGCGCGACTCCGTCCTCGAACGTGGCCAGCGAGACAGCCGCCGCTTGCGCGACCGGCTCGGTGTCAGGCGTTCGATCCGAGATACGGAAGATCGGCGCGTCGGCGCCGATGTGTTCAGGCGCGGGGTTTTCGGGGTCGGCGGTGTTGGTCGGCGCCCCACCCAAGATGTCGTCGATCCAGCCCCGATACTGCGCGACTTCAGTCCAGACCCCAGGGACCTCCACGCCGCACTGCGGCCCCCCGAACGAGGTGACCCCCAGTTGTAAACGCGAACCATCTTCTGTAGGCCGCCCGAACAAGGGTCCGCCGCTGTCTCCCTGGCATACACCGGCGCCGGGATCGTCCTCCGAGCCGCGCTCACCGGCGCACAGGTGCCGGTCGTCGTCGATGTCGCCGTAGTCCTGGTCGCAGTCCGCGTCGCCGACCACGGGCACATCCACTTGCAGCAATTGCGCGGATACCTCGTTCGCGGCCGAGCTCGTGAGTCCATAACCGACCGCGGTCGCCGTGGCGCCCGCGTCCCACAGGCCCTCGTCGGCGCGGAGCGCAAGCCGCTGAACGGGCGCAGCCGACGCGTCCGCGAGTCGAAGTAACGCGAGGTCGTTCACAGAACGGAGGGGGTCGTATCCAGGGTGGATCACGATGGCCTCGATCGGCTGGTAGTCCGCCGAATCGAGGTTGCCCCCGCCTACGAACACCCCATATGGATCGGGGTCCGGAGGCGAGTTCGGTGTGTTCGGGTCGTAGTAGCAGTGCGCCGCGCTCAGTACCCACCGGCTGGCTACCAGGGTCCCTCCGCATGTGTGGCCGCCAAAGGCGGAGACCGACACCATTGCGGGCCACGCTCCGTCGGTCGCCGGCGTGCCGTCGACGATGGCCGCCGCGGGAAGCGCGCCCCACGCGATGACGGCCGCGCTGAGAAGGACGACCAGCGTGTTGGTTCTCTTCATTCAGCCGCCCCCTGTGCCGCCGGTTACTGCCAGCGACTCATTGTGACGCGTCCGTCAGGAGACGTTCATCGCCATGACGGAGAACTGGGCACCGGCGGGGTCGACGACGACGGCGAAACGGCCGACGTTGGGGATGTCGGTGGGCGGGACCCGCAGCGTCGCCCCCAGTTCCTTGGCCTTCTCGGCCGCGTCGTCCGCGTCCGCGACGGCGAAGTAAGTCATCCAATGCGCGGGGATATCGAGCGGCCACTCCTCGTTCATCTGGAGCATGCCGCCGATGGCCCGGCCGCCGAGCTTCCACTCCGTGTAGGTGGTGGGGCCGGCGTCGTTGGTGTCGCCCTGCCACCCGAAGACCGAGGCATAGAACTTCTTGGCCACATCGATGTCGCGCGTGACGAGCTCGTTCCACACCAGAGCGCCTGGCTCCATCACCAGTCCCGCACCGATGTGCTGGTGCGGCTCCCACGCGGAGAACACCGCTCCGGTCGGGTCGGCGAATACCCCCATCGAGCCGAAATGATCGCTGCCGATCTCGACTTTCATGGGCTCGAGGAAGACCTGCCCGCCGTTGTCCCGAACCTTCTCCGCCGTCTCCTCGATGTCGGCCACCGAGACATACGTGCTCCACGACGGGGGTTGGCCTTCGCTCATCAGTGGCCCGATTCCCGCAACCGGTTTGCCCCTGAGCATCGCCATCGAATAGCCGCCTGCCTCTTCGGGTCCTTTGTCGATCTGCCAACCGAAGAGCCCGGAGTAGAACTCGATGGAGGCGTCGAGGTCGGGGCTTCCGAGGTCCGCCCACGAGGGGGTGCCCGGATCGTGCTTCGTCACTTCCATCAAAGGTCTCCTGTGCTCGGCGTACGGGGCTCGACCTCGCGTCGAGCGGAGCGCGCCGATCCTATTGCCCGCCATGCGAGCCACCCGAGAACGACGCCCGCGATCTCCATCGCCAGGATCACCACGGTCGGGCGCCCGATGCTCGGAAGGTTCCCGCGGAGCGTCGACCCGGCGAGTGGCCACCACAGACGCTCCGGCCCCTCCAGCCACGCCCCATCGAGCACTAGATGAAATAGAAATCCGAGCGGGAGGCCGAGCATTCGCCGGCGAAGTCGCCGTCTTCCTCTGGTCCCGAGCATGACGACGCCCAAGAGGCCACCACCGACGACGATCGAATGACCGGGACCCACACCGCCGGCTGCCAGATCGACTAGGTCGGGTACCAGCGCGCCGACGGCAACCATCGCGTACGCGAGTGCTGGGTCGCGGAAGACCATCCACGCCATCCACGCCGCCCCACCTGCGAACCAGAGGAGCAGCGATTACCTCACCAGGATGCGGGAGCAGTTGTCGCAGTAGGTGATCGCGTCGGCTGGCTCGTGTCGCAGCCGCTCCACCTCCCCCGACGGGAGACTGAGGTGACATCCCGTGCACCGGTCACCTTCGAGGCGGGCTGCGCCGATACCGCCCAACTTGGTTCGGATGCGCTCGTAGGCGGTCAGCAGGTCGGGAGCTATTGTCGCCACCAACGAAGCGCGCGCCGTCTGCTCCACCTCGATCAGCGCGTCCACCCCCGCCTCGGAATCGGCCAGGCGAGCCTCCGCCCCTGCAATCGCCGCGACCCGCGCTGCGTCCGCTCCCAACGCCCGGTCCTTCTCGGTGCGCACCGCTTCGGCGGCCTCCATCGCCTCGAGAGCCTCGTCTTCCAGTCCCGAGCGCCGGGACTTCAATGAGTCGACCTCCGCAGCCATCGACTCGAGTTCCTTGGATGACGTGACCGTGCCGCCGAACATCCGGCCCTCGATCGACGAGATACGCGCATCCGCTTCAGAGACCTCACCTTCGAGCGCGGTGCGACGAGACTCCGCGGCCTCCAACTCTGCGTCGATGCGCTTCAGCTCCGCCTTCGCGGTGGCGCGCTCGCGCAGCAGGTCTTCGAGCTCGGTGCGTTCCGGCAGCGTGGACCGACGATGCTGCAGCTGGTCGGTCGTGGTGTCATGGGCCTGGACCTCGAGGAGGACCTCGAGGTCACCCACGACGCGATGTAGTGCTCGTATTCCTGGGACGCGTCGTCGTAGTGGATCGTTCCGGCGGGTCCGTCGTGCTCGTCGTCCCGTCGTCGCCACCTGCTCCGGTCGTCGTCGTCGTCCCGTCGTCGCCGCCTGCCGCAGTCGTAGGCGTGGACTCGGGCCGGGTCGTAGTCGGTTGCGGGGGCGGAACCACGGTCGGGACCGTGGCATCCACGGCCAGCGTGCTGCTCGTGGCGGAGACGCACGGAGCCGCCTTGCTGGGCTTCACACCCGGAGCGCAAACGCCGACCCGGCCCCGGGCTTGGGGCGGATCAGAGATGAACCCGCCACCGGGGACGGACTTGGGATCGGGCAACTTGAAGTTCTCCACCGGCGCTCCGGCCAAGGCGGCGCGCATGTACGCGCCGAAAATCGCGGCCGGGTAACTACCACCCGTCACGCCTCCCATCGGCACGTTGCCGACCGGCGACCCCATCCACACCGCGGTGGCCAGCTGAGGCGTGAAGCCGACGAACCATGCGTTCTCGTAGTTCTGCGAGGTGCCCGTCTTTCCCGCGACCTGCCGGCCTGGGACGCTGGCGCGTGTGCCCGTGCCGCCGCTGACTACTGCTCGCATCATCTGCGTGGCGATCCGAGCGTGGTTCACGTCGACCACCTGCTCACCTGCGTCGGGGCCCTCGAAGATGACTTTGCCGTTGCGGTCGAGGACCCGTTCGACGAAGTAGGGCTTGTGACGAATGCCGTCGTTGGCGATGGTGCCGTACGCCGAGGCCATGTCCAACGGGTGGACTTCCTCGGTTCCAAGCGTCATGGCGGGTACGTCGTCGAGCGGACTCGTGATGCCCAGGCGCCGCGCCATCTCAGTCACCTTGTCGAGGCCCACCTTCAGCCCGAGCCGCACGAAAGCGCAGTTGTATGACTTGGCCAGCGCAGTCGTAACGCTCGCCACGCCGCCCGTCGACTCGCCGTAGTTCGACGGGAGCCAGGGTCGCCCCCCGGCGCGCACGGGACAGGGAGACGTGCCGTTGACGGTGTTACGCGGGCCGTAGCCCGCCTCGATGGCGGCCATGAGGACGAAGGGCTTCCAAGAGGAACCGGGCTGGCGCAGGCCCTGCGTCACGAGGTTGTAGCGAGCCTGCTCGAAGTTGGGGCCTCCGACCATGGCGCGGACCGCGCCGGTGTACGGCTCGAGGGACACAAGCGCGGCCGTGATCCCCCGCTTGCTGCCGGGGAGAATCGACTCGACCTTCTCCTCACCGATGGATTGCATTCGCGGGTCCATCGTCGTGAAGATCTGAAGGCCGCCCTTGAACACCGCGTTGTAGCGCTCCTGCGCGGTCTCGCCCAGGCGGGGATCGTCGAGCAGTCGCTGCTTCACCTCTTCGACGAAGTAGTCGTTGGGCGGAGGCAGGAGGCTGTGAGCCGAGGTCGGCAGCGGGTCGTCGCGCAGCTCGTCGGCCTCTGACTGCTCGAGGTAGCCCTGCTCCACCATTCGGTCGAGGGCGAGCGATCGCCGCTCGGATGCGGGAACCGGGTTACGGAACGGCTCGTAACCGGTGGGGTTGCGGATGATTCCGGCGAGTAGGGCCGCTTGGGCCACCGTCACCTTCTCCACATCGACCCCGAAGTAGGTCTCCGACGCAGCCTGCACTCCGTACGCGCCGCTGCCGAAGTACACCGTGTTCAGGTACTTCTCGAGAATCTCCTTCTTCGAAAGCTCGCCCTCGACGCGAAGCGCGAGAACGGCCTCCTTCAACTTTCGCCCGAGGCTGCGTTCGGGGGTCACGAGCGTGTTCTTCACCAACTGCTGCGTGATCGTGCTGCCGCCCTGGGTGAGGCCACCGGCCTCCACGTTGCTGATCATCGCCCGGCCGGTGGAGCGAATGTCCACCCCGCCGTGCTGCCAGAAGCGCTCGTCCTCCATCGCGATCACCGCATTGATCAGGTGCTCAGGCACCTGCTTCAAGTCGACGGGCGACCGGTTCTCCTCCGCCTTCAGCACCGCCATCGTCTTCCCGTCACGCGTGTAGACGATGGAGCGCTGCGCCAGCTCTTCCAGCTCCTCGAGCTTGTTGGACTGGCCGGGCTGGGCGGCCGTGAACACGGCGCTAACGGGGCGCGCCAGAGCAATCGCTGCAATCGCCAGCCCCGCGGCCGCGAGGATAGAAGTGAGAAGAAATCTGCCGATCGTGCGCACGCCGAAGGAGAGCCTACTTTGACCCCCGTGACCTGGGGTCTCGCGCTCGGCGGTGGTGGTGTGGTGGCTCTCGCCTGGGAAGTCGGCGTGCTGCGCGCCCTGGAGGACGCAGGCCTGCCGCGCGCCGCGACCGCGGACGTGATCGTGGGCACCTCGGCGGGCTCGATTCTCGCGACGTGGCTCCGGCGGGGCCGCTCGACCGCCGAGTTGGAGGCGGACCTGGGCGCCGGTCGGCTCCGACTTCCGGGCCGCGCCCGCCCGCTGCAATCCGAAGACGAGCGGCGCTTGTACGCGGAGGCCCTCCGGCTATGGGCCCGGCCGACGGCGATGACGGAGGAGCAAGCCGGGCAGGTCGGGCAGGTCGCGTCGCGGGTGGTGCGCGAGGACCCAGAGCGGCTCGCGTCGTTCGAAGAGGAGTTCGGCTCGGACTGGCCGGCCGGTCGCCTGCTGGTGACAACTTGCCGCGTGAGCGACGGGCGGAGATGTGCCTGGGATGCCCAGGCCGGTCAGCCCTTGTACCTGGCGATCGCCGGATCTTGCACAGTCCCCGGCCAGTCGCCCCCGCTTCCCCTGGACGGCGACCACCACATCGATGGAGGCGTCTGGTCGTCGACCAACGCGGACCTTCTCGCGGGTTCAGGAGTAACGGATGTCGTCGCCCTCGCCCCGATGGCGGGGGCGATGGGCCTCGGCCGGGCTCAGGGGGCGCGGCTCAGCGCGGAGACGGACCGTCTGGGTGCGATCGGCGTCGAAGCCGTGGGCCTCACGCCAGGCGACGACTTTCGCAAGGCGCGGATGGATCTGCTCGACCCGAAGCGAGCCGTCGAGGCCCTCGCTATGGGACGAGCGGAGGGCGAGAAGGCGGCGGTAAGGATCCAGCATCTGGTCGGCGTGAAATACTCAGATTGATGGCCGTTCAGGCAGAGCCGGTAGCCGAGCGACGCGCCGCACCCTTCCCGATTTCCTTCTACCGCACGGCCGTCGGCAAGAAGGTGGTGATGGCCCTCACCGGCATCGTGGGCTTTGGCTACGTCTTCGCCCACATGCTGGGCAACCTCAAGATCTATCTGGGCGAAACCGCGCTCAACCATTACGCCGAGTGGCTGCGCACCGTCGGCGTTCCCGCCCTGCCGCGGGGCGGGTTCCTCTGGCTGGGTCGGGCGGTACTCATCGGCGCGCTGATCCTCCACGTCCACGCCGCCTGGTCGCTGGCCCGCATCAGCAAGGCGGCTCGCCCCTCGGGTTACGCGAAGCAGGACTACGTGGCGGCGAACTACGCGTCGCGCACCATGCGCTGGGGCGGAGTGATCGTGCTGCTGTTCATCATCTATCACCTGCTCGACTTGACAGGCGGGCAGGCGAACCCGAACTTCGTCCGAGGTGAGGTGTACGAGAACGTCGTCGCGAGCTTCGAGCGGTGGCCCGTCGCGATCTTCTACATCATCGCCAACCTGGCCCTCGGGCTGCACCTCTACCACGGTCTGTGGTCGCTCTTCCAGACGCTCGGGTGGAGCCACACGCGCTTCGATCCCGTCCGGCGCAAGCTCGCCATAGCTTTCGCGCTGATCGTGGTTGCGGGCAACATCTCCTTCCCCCTCGCAGTCATGACAGGAGCCATCGGATGACGAGCACCACCGAGGCGACCTCGACGGATCAGTCGCGGTACTTCGACTCGCGCCTCGAGTCGAAGGCGCCCACCGGGCCGATAGAGGAGCGCTGGGACCAACGCCGTTTCCAGGTCAAGCTCGTCAACCCCGCTAACAAGCGCCGCTTCCACGTGATCGTCGTCGGCTCCGGACTGGCCGGCGCGGCGGCGGCGGCGACTCTGGGCGAGCTCGGGTACCGAGTAAGCAACTTCTGTTATCAGGACTCGCCACGGCGAGCTCACTCCATCGCCGCGCAGGGCGGCATCAACGCGGCGAAGAACTACCAGAACGACGGCGACAGCATCTTTCGGCTGTTCTACGACACGGTCAAGGGTGGTGACTTCCGGGCCCGCGAGTCGAACGTCTACCGGCTGGCGCAGCTCAGTGTGAACATCATCGACCAGGCCGTCGCCCAGGGCGTTCCCTTCGCCCGGGACTACGCCGGGTTGCTCGACAACCGTTCCTTCGGCGGAGCACAGGTGTCGCGCACCTTCTATGCCGCCGGCCAGACAGGCCAGCAGCTGCTCCTCGGCGCGTATCAGGCGCTGGAGCGTCAGATCGCGGCGCGTACCGTCGAGATGTACACCCGGCACGAGATGCTCGACCTGGTTCTGACCGACGGCGAGGCCTCGGGCATCGTGACGCGGAACCTGATGACGGGTGAGATCGAGTCGCACTCGGCCCATGCCGTGGTGCTGGCCACCGGCGGCTACTCGAACGTGTTCTTCCTGTCGACCAACGCCATGGGTTGCAACGTCACGGCGATCTGGCGGGCCCACCGCCGGGGCGCGTTGATGGCCAACCCGTGCTTCACCCAGATCCACCCCACGTGCATTCCGGTGCATGGTGAAAACCAGTCGAAGCTCACCCTGATGAGCGAGTCGCTGCGCAACGACGGGCGGATTTGGGTCCCCAAGGCCGCGGAAGACTCACGTGCGCCGGGCGATATTCCCGACGAAGAGCGCGACTACTTCCTCGAGCGCCGGTACCCGGCGTTCGGCAACCTTGTGCCCCGCGACGTTGCGTCGCGTGCCGCCAAGGCGATCTGTGATGAAGGTCGCGGCGTCGGGCCGGGCGGGTACGGCGTCTTTCTCGATTTCCGCGACACCGCGGGCGGGGCCACCGCCATTGCCGAGAAGTACGGGAACCTGTTCGAGATGTACTCGAAGATCACCGGAGAAGATCCGTACTCCTCGCCGATGCGGATCTACCCCGCCCCGCACTACACGATGGGCGGGCTTTGGGTCGATTACGACTTGGCCTCGACGATCCCCGGACTGTTCGTGCTCGGCGAAGCCAACTTCTCGGACCATGGAGCCAACCGCCTTGGGGCCAGCGCTCTGATGCAGGGACTGGCCGACGGCTACTTCGTGTTGCCCGCCACGATCTCCGACTGGCTGGCGGGCAAGCTCGGCAAGCAGCCCGTCGGCACGGACGCGGCAGAGTTCCGCAAGGCGGAGACGCTGGTGAGGGAGCGAACGGCTCAGCTGCTCGGCAACAACGGCAAGCGCACCGTCGACTCGATTCACAAGGAGCTCGGGCGGGTCATGTGGGACTACTGCGGCATGGCGCGAAGCGAGGAAGGGCTCCGCAAGGCGATAGGAGAGGTGCAGCAGCTGCGCCGTGACTTTTGGTCCGACGTACGCGTCACCGGTGAGGGTCAGCACTTGAACCAGGAATTGGAGAAGGCGGGCCGGGTCGCCGACTTCCTCGAGTTCGCGGAGCTGATGTGCACCGACGCCATGGTCCGTGAGGAGTCATGCGGGGGGCACTTCCGACTCGAGCATCAAACGACTGAGGGCGAAGCCCGACGGGACGACGAGAACTTCGCCCACGTGACGGCCTGGGAGATGGCCGGCGCCGGCCCCGAAGCAGGCGCCGACGGTGCTGCGCCGCTGGAGTTGATCGAACGGAGAGAACCGCTGGTCGCGGAATACGTCCAGCCGAGCCAGAGGTCTTACAAGTGAATCTGACATTGCGCGTCTGGAGGCAGGCCGGACCCGACGACTCCGGCGGCTTCGTCGACTACCGCGTCGAGGGCGTCACCGAGGACATGTCGTTCCTCGAGACGCTCGACCTCTTGAACGAGTCGCTCATCACATCCGGAGATGCCCACGGCCCGATCGCGTTCGACCACGACTGCAGGGAGGGCATCTGCGGACAGTGCGGCGTGATGATCGACGGTGTGGCGCACGGCCCGCAACCCGCCACCACCACGTGCCAGTTGCACATGCGCCACTACCGCGACGGCGACGTCATCCTCGTGGAACCGTGGCGTTCGGCGGCGTTCCCGGTGGTGCGGGACCTCGTCGTGGACCGCGGCGCCTTCGACCGCATCATCGCCTCGGGCGGATACATCTCGGTCGCCACGGGCAGCGCTCCGGAAGCGAACCTCACTCCGGTACCGCGCCCTCAGGCCGATGAATCCTTCACCGCCGCGGCCTGTATCGGCTGTGGCGCCTGTGTGGCGGCGTGTCCAAACGGTGCGGCTCAGCTGTACACGGCCGCGAAGCTCACCCACCTCAACGTGCTGCCCCAGGGCCAACCGGAGCGGTACGAGCGGACCATCGCGATGGTCGAGGCCATGGAGGCCGAGGGCTTCGGCAACTGCACCAACCATGCGGAATGCGAAGCGGTATGCCCGAAGGAGATTCCGCTCGGCACCATCGCGAAGCTCAACCGCGACTACATCCGCGCCAGCCTGCGAGCTCCGGCCAAGACCTGACCGGTAGTGGCGCCGGTCGCTTCAGCAGCCGGCGAAGAAGGTGAGCTCGGGGTCAGCCCCGTCGACCACGGTCTCCTGCCGGCAGTCGGGCAGATAGTTGTCCCGGTAGAGCCACACGAGGCGGTCCCACGCAGCCTTCATCACCACGTGGACCGTGCTGGTTTCGGACGCGTGACCGGCGAAGGGCGAGGTGTAGGTGGAGTCGAGCTGGCTGCCCGCGTAGCCGGTGAGAGTGGTCTCCCGTTCCGATTCCGGCGTACGTCGCAGAACATTGACCATCTGCACCGGAATGCCGTTGGCGTCGAGCGCCGCCACCATTTCGCGAGCCTGGTTGAACGGCACCAGACCGTCGTCGACACCGTGGACCTTGATGACACCCTTGAGGCCGCCGGCGGCGATGTCGTCGACGCGCGTCACGACGGACCGCTTCGTGTACTCCTCGGGCACTGCCTCTATCGGTCCACCCATCTCGGCGGTGATGTCCTCGAGGGCGTTCGCCGCGGTCCCGTTGGCGGGAGCGAGAACACGAGCCTCCAGGTAGGTCTCGAGGACATTCGTCGCGCCCTCGACGTCGACCCAGTAGTCGTAAAGCGGGCCGGTCTTGTTGGCGCGTTGTGCCCCTTCAGCCAGTGCGAGCCCGGCGGTGTTGCCGCCCATGCTCACGCTGAACATCACGTTGGTGCCCGTCGGCGCGCAGCGCTCGAGGCGCTGTGTCGCGGCGATGATGTCGAGCGCGCCGGCCGAGACATTCCAGCCCCGCGATTTGGGCAGGCTGCCTTCCTTCTCGGGCGGCAACATCTTGAGGCCCCGGTTGTCCATGACCACCGCAACAACACCGAGCTCCCGTGCGGCCCAGCGCAGGTGGTGGCTCCAGGACAGCGCGGAGTGCCCGTACCCATGGGTGAAGGCGACGATGCCCTTCGGCGTCCCCGCCGGGTAGGCCACCAAACCGCTGGCCTGCTGCCCCTGCACGGTCAGCTTCATCGGGCTGACATCGTCGGCGGCGTCCGTGCACGGAGGGGTCCGGGTCTCGGCGCGGGAGACGGACGCGAAGAACCCGCCCAACAGCGCGATGACCATCAGCAGCACCAACCCGAGCGCGACGCGTCGATAAGTCGGGTTCACGGCTTGTCGATCCTCATAGAGCCCATCTTGTGTTGTTCCCCGTCCACTGGCGCGAATCCTGCCTCTGCTGCGCGGAAGCTCAAGCCGGGACTTGTTCCATCTCGGGCGTGTAGCTACCGGTACGAGCGGCACCGTTGCAGGCCGCCCGGTGCAGGTAGGCCTTCTGTCCCGCCTCGAAGTTCGTGGCCGCGCCCTTCCAGGCGTTGAGCGCGGGTGCCTGCAAGGCCCGGCCGTAGGAGAAGGAGACCTCCCAGGGGTGCGGGCCCTTTCGGTTGATGGCATCGAGGTGCGCGGTGGCGACCTCGTCGGATTGTCCGCCGGAGAGGAAGACGATGCCGGGCACGGCCGCCGGTACGTTCTCGGTGAGGCAGCGGACCGTCTGCTCGGCCACCTCCTCCACGTCGGCCTGGCGGCTGTTGCCTTTCCCGGAGATGACCATGTTCGGCTTCAGCAGTGTCCCCGGAAGGTCGACCCGCTGCGCGGCCAACTCCTCGTAGACCCGCGCGAGCGTGCGGGCGGTCACCGCGTAGCAAGTCTCGATCGAGTGGTCGCCGTCCATGAGGACCTCGGGCTCGACGATCGGCACTACACCCGCTTCCTGGCACAGGGCCGCGTAACGGGCGAGGGCGTGAGCGTTCACGTCGATGCAATAGTCCGACGGGAGGTTGGACGATTCGTCGATGGTGATCACGGCGCGCCACTTCGCGAAACGGGCGCCGAGCGACACGTACTCGGCCAGGCGCTCGCGAAGTCCGTCGAGGCCCTCCGTGACCGTCTCCCCCTCGGCACCCGCCAGCGGCTTGGCGCCGGTGTCGACCTTGATGCCCGGGATCACGCCCTTCGACGCGAGAAGTTTCGGGAACGGTGTTCCGTCCTGGGCTGACTGACGAATGGTTTCGTCGTAGAGGATGACGCCCGAAACGTGCTGCTCGGCGCCTTCGGTCGTGAACAGCATCTCCCGGTAGGTGCGGCGGTTCTCCTCGGTGGACTCGGTGCCGATCGAGTCGAAACGCTTCTTGATCGTCCCGCTCGATTCGTCTGCCGCCAGGATTCCCTTGCCAGGCGCAACCAGGGCGCGAGCCGTCTCGTGGAGTTCGTTCGTCATGACCTGATTCTATGAGCCGGTTGAATCCGGCCTCGGCGTGCCGGGCGGGTTGTGATGGTGCGCAGGGCAGGGTGTGATGGTGCGCAGGGCAGGTTGTGATGGTGCGCAGGGGCCAGGATGTGATGGTGCGGCAAGTCGTCCTGATCGGCCCGGCGTGCGTCGGCAAGACGACCTTGATGCCGATCCTCGCCGCTCACCTGGAGCGCCCGTACGTGGATCTGGACGATGTCGCGGAGGCGTACTACGAGGAGGTAGGACGCGGCCGTGAGGAGCTGAATGCGATCGGAGCGGAGCGCGGGGATCTGGGGGCTTACCTGTGGTGGCAGCGAGGCCATCCGCATGCCGTGCGGCGCGCCCTCGAGGATCACCCCGACGCGGTAATCGCGCTCGGCGCGGGACACACGACCTACGACGATCCAGAGCTATTCGAGGAGGTCCGAGCGCTGCTCACGCCCTGCGCCACCGTTCTGTTACTGCCGAGTCCGGACAGGGAGCGAAGCTTGCGCGTGCTGCGCCAACGCTCCATCGAGCGGAACGGCGCCGACTGGATGATGGACGGGGTCGACATCCTCGACCAGTGGGTGAGCGGGGAGCAAAACCGACTTCTCGCGTCGGTGACGATGTACACAGAGGGCCGAAGCCCGGAAGACCTCGCCGGCGCCACCTTGGAAGCCATCTCGTCAGAACCGGACCATTAGGGTCCGAGGCATGGAGGTGCGTGAGCTTTCGATCGCTGGAGCGTGGGAGTTCACGCCGCGCCAACACCCCGACGATCGGGGGGTGTTCCTCGAGTGGTTCAAGGCGGAGATCTTCGAGAAGACGGTCGGCCACCCGTTCGAATTGGCCCAAGCCAACATTTCGGTGTCGCGTGCCGGATCGATCCGCGCCATCCATTACGCCCTCGTTCCACCCGGACAGGCCAAATGGGTTACCTGCCCGACCGGCGCGCTGCGCGATTTCGTCATCGACATCCGGGTGGGGTCTCCCACCTTCGGTCAGTACGAGTCCGCCGTCCTCGATCCGGAGAACCGCAAGTGCCTGTACATCTCCGAGGGGCTGGGTCACGGGTTCGCCGCACTGGAGGACAACACCACGCTGGCTTATCTCTGCTCCACGCCGTACAACCCCGAGCGCGAACACACGGTCTCGCCGCTGGACCCCACGCTGGGCATCGACTGGGGCGTGGACACTCCTCTGATGTCGGAGCGCGACATGAACGCTCCTTCGCTGGCCGAAGCGGAGAAGGCCGGCCTGCTCCCGTCGTGGGATGAATGCCAGGACTGGGTGGCAGGGCTGCGCCGCAAAGCCGGGAGCCTCGGGCGTGGGCCGGGCCCCACGCTCCGCAGCGGCCGGGTTGGGGCGCCCGGCCGCCAAGAACGTTGACGTCGGGTCGAGACGTCCTCTTCGAAGTACTGGAGAGTGAAGGGGTCGACCACATCTTCGGTAATCCCGGCACTACGGAACTCCCGCTGATGGACGCTCTTGCCATGCGGGATCGCCCGGGTTACGTCCTGGCGCTGCAGGAGGCAACGGCAGTGGGAATGGCCGACGGGTACGCGCAAGCAACGGGCCGTCCCGCCTTTCTCAATCTCCACACATCCGCGGGCCTCGGAAACGCGATCGGCAATCTGACCAACGCGCAAGCCAATGGCGTGGGGCTCGTGGTCACCGCGGGCCAGCAGGACCGCCGCCATCTCGCGCATGATCCGATGCTGTCGGGCGATCTCGTCGCCCTGGCGCGGCCGGTTTCGAAATGGTCGGACGAGATTCACTCGGTGGACGACCTCGGTCTGATGCTCCGGCGCGCCTTTCGGGATGCGGGGACTGCCCCCCGTGCCCCCGTCTTCTTGTCGCTGCCGATGGACCTGCTCGACGACACCACCGAGGTTGGGACGCCTCCCGTGTCGGCGGTCGACCACGCGACCGTCGCCGGGGGGCTCGACCAACTGGCCGGGCTTCTGTTGGACACCTCGCCCGGAAAGCTGTGCGTCGTCGCGGCCGACGACGTGCACGACTCGCCGGGGGGGCTCGAAGCGCTCATTGCCCTCGCGGAGGGACTGGCCGCGCCGGTCTTCGGATCGCCGCTTCACGGGCGACTCGTTTTCCCCCCGGCGCACCCGCTCTGGCAGGGCGCGCTCCCCCCGTTCGCGTCGATGATCGCGTCACGGCTCGAACCCTTCGACCGGGTGCTGCAAGTCGGAGGTCAGGCCTTCCGCGTCTATCCGTACACGCCCGGCTCGCCCCTTCCCGCGTCGACCGAGCTACTGCACCTGTCGCCGGACGCTTCCCAGATCGGGCGGGCCCACCCCGCGACCCTTGGGGTGGTCGGGGATCCCGGAGCCAGTCTCCGAGCCCTCCACCAGCTCGTGTCCTCGCGTATGACCGCGGATCGCGGGCGGCTGGCGGCAGACGCGCTTCGTGAGTGCGCGACGCGTCGCCGCTCCGACCTCGACGCGCTCGAAGCGACCGCAACCGATCGGTACTCCGACTCGCCCATGCACCCGATGGCCGCGGCGCATGCCCTTCTGCGCGCTCTGCCCCCTGACTCGACCGTCGTCGATGAGGCGGTGACGACGGGTGTGTACCTCCGGGGTTTCCATCACGCGGACAAACCGGGCCGGTACTTCTTCTGCAAGGGCGGTGGTCTCGGATGGGGCATGCCCGCCGCGTGCGGCATCTCGTTGGCCCGCGGCCGCGAGCCGGTTCTCTGCGTCGTTGGCGACGGCTCGGCCATGTACTCGCCTCAAGCGCTCTGGACTGCCGCGCACTACGAGCTTCCCGTCGTTTTCGCCGTCGTGAACAACCGGCAGTACCGAATCCTCAAGGACTACCTCCGCGGCATGGGCGGCGACTCCGCGACCTCCGACAAGTTCGTCGCGATGGACCTGACAAAGCCCGCGGTGGACTTCCTCGCGTTGGCGCAGTCGATGGGGGTCGGGGCGACTTTGGTGGAGAAGGCCGACGACGTCGGCGACGCCGTTCGCGCCGCCTGGTCCGAAGGCCGCCCTCAGGTGCTGGAGCTGCCGATCAGCGCCGGCTGATCTGCTTACGTGAGTCGGTCGCGGAGGTGAAGCTGCAGGTGCGTCACCAGACGCTCGACGGGGTCGTCCAGGTCCAGGCCGGAGATCTCGGCGAGGCGGCGAAGTCGGTAGCGGTACGTGTTCGGGTGCACTCCGAGTAGCTCTCCTACCAATCGCGCGTCGCCCGCGGCGTCGAGGTGGGCCCGGAGCGTCGCGAGGTAGTCCGTGCCGTGGGCTTGATCGTGCTCGACGATCGTGTCGAGCCGGCCCTCGAGAAGCGAGCGCCGGCTGGCCGCCAGCTCCACCAGCTCGTGCAAGACGGCGCGGGGCCGCACTTCTTCGATATGCGACACGCTTCCCGCCTCGCCACCCGCGAGCAGTGCGAGGTCGGCCTCACGGCGCGACGGGGGCACCTTCGCCAGCCCGGCCGCCGTACTGCCGATGCCGGCGCGAAGCTCCACGCTGAGCGCGCTGGCCGTGCGTTCGCAGATGTCGTGGCTCAACTTCACGACCGCGTTGGGATCGATCTCCCCGGGCAGCAACACATAGACGCGCGACCCGACTGCGACCGCGGCGGCCTGGCGTCGGTACGCCTCGCAGTACAACGCGATCAAGCCGGCCACGCGTTCGGCTTGCGCGGTCTCCTCGGCCTCTCCGCCCGCACCGACCTGGAACGCGACGACGGTTACGACCGCGTTGTTGGCCAACCCAAGCTCGGGACCGAGCAACTCCGGCGGGGTCCGGCCTTCGAGTGCGTCGCGGAGGAGCTCTCCCCGACGCCGCCGGTCGAGGTCCTCACCCGAACGGTGGCGAATGAGATGCAACGCAGCGATGCGGCCCGCTTCGTAGAGCGCGGCGGGTGCTTCCTCGGAGAACGGCTCGTGCCCCTCTATGACCCAAAGGGAGCCGAGAACCTCATCGCCGGCTTTGACCGCGACCGCAATGCGGGGTCGGAAGCCCTCCACCTCGAAGTCGACCTTTACAACTTCGTCGCCCGACCAGAGCTTGCGGAAGATGCCGCTCTCGCGGAGCCGCTGCATCCACTCGTCGGGAATGCGACGACCGAGGATGGTCTGACGACGGGCTTCGTCGATCGGTGCATCCAGGCTGGAATACGCGAGGACCGTCGAGTGCGGGTCCTCGATCGTGACCGCGCCGCCCACCATCGCCGAAACCGCATTAGCCAACGAGAACAGGTCGCCGACCGGCACCGAACCCAAACCGCTGGGGGGCGCCTCGCCGCTGGTGACGCGGGCGGTACGCATCAGGCTGTGCAGCTGACCCCAGGAAAGATCTCGGTCGACTCCCAGCAGCGCAACGAACCCACCGTCTCCCGAAGCCGCGGCGAGCGTGGCCGGCGAAGGCTCGGTACCGGGGCGCAGCTTCAGAACGACCGCCGCCGCGCGCGCGGTGCAAGCCCGCTCGACCAGGTCCGCACCCTCGCGACGTGATGGGTCGACACCGACCGCCAGCACGACGTCTCCAGGGTTGAGGATGGGAGCTTCGGAAGGATCGTGGATGAAGACGTCGGAGACGTTGGCGTCGAGTCCGCCGGGCGCGGCGAGAACCCGCACGACTCCGCCACCGAGATTGTCGAGCAAGGCGGCCAGCGTCGAATCGTTCGGCGTGGGGATCACGGGCACGGTCGTGGCCGCGGTGGCGGCGTTCACGGTTGGGTCTGCAGGTCGGCGATGAGGTGCTTGAGCAGTTCTGCGCGCGGCGCCATCGTGTCCGCCACCACGTGCTCGTGCCGCGCGTGAGCGCCGTCACCGATCGCGCCCAGGCCATCGAGCGTGGGGATTCCCATGCCGGCGGTGAAGTTCCCGTCGGATCCACCTCCCACCGAGACCTCGCGGAGCTCCGGTTGGCCGAGACGGCGCGCCACGGCCGCGGCACGCTCGAAGAGGGCGGCCGACGCGGTCCGTTCCAACGGAGGACGGTTCGGTCCGCCGAGGATTTCGATGGACGCACCGGCGAGCACCGCGGCCCGGGCTGTGAGCTCCGCGTGTACCCGGTCCTGCTCCGCCGCGGTCGTAGCGCGAACGTCGACCAGCACCGACGCAGATTCCGGCACCGAGTTGCGGGTCGTGCCCGCGGCGGCGACGGTGGGCGTGACGGTCGTGCCGAGTTGGGGTCGGGCCGTGGCCTCCAGTCCCAGGACGAGATGCGCAAGCTCGATGAGCGCGTTGACCCCTTTCTCCGGCTCCAGGCCTGCGTGAGCGGCCTTGCCGGCGATGTTCACCTCATACATGGAGACGCCCTTGCGCTCGGTCTTGAGCGCTCCGGCGACGCCGGGCTCCAGAACGAAGACGGCGCGAGCACCTTTGGCCGTGGTCTGAATCAGGTTCTGCGAAGTCGGCGAGCCGACTTCCTCGTCGGTCGTGAGGAGCAGTCCGATTCCGTCGAGCCGCTCCAAGCCTGTGAGCGCCGCCAATCCCTGCACCAGCCCGGCCTTCATGTCGAAAACGCCCGGGCCACGCACTATGCCGTCGGTCACAGCGAACGGGATCTCCGCCAGAGTTCCGGTGGGCCAGACGGTGTCGACGTGCGCCAGCAGCAGAATCTCGACGCCCGCGCCGTCCTGACCGAACGTGTACAGATCGTGCCGCCGACCGTCGGACTCGATGATTCGGGGCTTCTCGCCTAGCCAGTCGGCGATGAGACCGGCCGCCACCTCGAGGCAGCGGGTGGTGGCCGCGGGGTCAGACGATGGAGACTCGCAAACCACGAGTGCTTCCAACGCCTGGAGCATGTCGCCGCTCGACCGCATTCCGGTCACTTGTCCAGTCCGCATCGCTCGATCTTGGCCATGGTTCCAACCTAGGGGGGCCCGAGCGGCCTGAAACTGTCCGAACTGCCAGCGGCCACGGTGGGCGATGGTGTCCGGCCACGAATCATTTGCCGAAGGGCGCTCATACCCTGTGGGCATGGCTGAGGCACACCTTGCGGCGGCCCCCAGACGGGGGGCAGAGCTGGGCACCGACGGACCTCAGCCCTCTCGCGGCAAGACCGAAGTTCGCCTCCTCAGCGAGCTGGACGACCTGACTGAGGCCGTCGAAGTCATCAAGGGAGTGTGGGGCAAGACCGGCGGCGGGCTGCTGCCCGTCGAGCTTCTGCGGGCCTATGCCCACGCCGGCGACCCGGTGCTGGGGGCCTTCCAGGTCGACTCCGGCCGGATGATCGGCATCTGCGTCGGCTTCCTCGCCATGCCCGAGCAAGGCGACCTTCACCTCCACTCACACATGACCGGCGTCACACCGGGTATCCAGCACCGCGGCATTGGCTTCGCCCTCAAGGTGGCCCAGCGGGAATGGTGCCTCGAGCGCGGCATCACCGATGTGCGCTGGACGGTCGACCCGCTGCTGGCGGCCAACGCGTGGTTCAACATCGGGAAGCTCGGCGGTACGGCCCACTCCTACCTTCCGCAGTTCTATGGCGACATGGACGACGATCTGAATCGAGGCGAGCAGACGGACCGGCTGGAAATGTCGTGGGCGGTCGGTTCCCCGCGGGTCGCCGCGATCCTCGGGGGACAATCGCTGAACGGCGACTCCGCGAAGGCGGAACGGACGGTGGGCATCCCGGCCGACTACTACGGGCTGCGCAAGACCGACCCCGAGGAGGCGGCGCGGCAGCGCGCGTCAGTGCGAAGCCAGCTGATGGAGGCTTTCGACGACGGTCTCGAGATCAGCGGCTACACCCGCGAAACGGGTTACCAACTCACCCGACGCGTCTAAGCCGGCAGGCGGCCCTTAGAGGGGTGCAGCAGGCGGCCTTCCATGCCGCCGGCGACGGCCAGCACCGCGGCGCCCTCCCCCCGAACTGGCCGCAAAATTCCGTCAATACGGCGGAAAAATGCGGCCAGTTGGCTTAGAGAGGGTGCAGCAGGCGGCCTTCCATGCCGCCGGCGACCGTCAGGACCTGACCGGTGATGTGCCCCGCTGCGCAATCTGACGACAGGAACAGAACGGCCGCGGCGATGTCCTCCGCCCTTGCCACTTTCTTGAGCGGCATCGTCGCCGTCACGCGCGCGACGTCGTCGGGGTCGAGGCGACCTTCGGTCATCGGCGTGACGGTCCAACCGGGCGCGACCGCGTTGACTCGCGCCAGCGGCGCGACTCGGGTTATCTCGTTCTTGAGCGAGAGCAGGAGGCCGCTAGAGATCGCGGATTTCGCCGACGCATAGTCGGAGTGCCCCGCCTCGCCGAAGACGCCGGCTGTGCTCGACACCATCACCAGCGCCCCGGATTTCGCGGTTCCGACATGACGAGCCCAGGCGCGGGCGGTGAGGAACGTCGCCGTGAGGTTCGCGTCGAGGGTGGCCCGCCAACGGTCTAGGGATAGCTCGCTCACCGGAACGTCCTCCTTCGGCCACACCCCGGCGTTCGCCACGACAACGTCGAGCCCGCCCAGCGCTTTGACACAAGCTGGGATCAGCCCGTCCGCTTGCTTCTCGTCGCGCAAATCCGCCTGAAGCGCGATGCCCCCGACCTCGTTCGCCAGCACGCCCGCCTCCGACGCGCTGCTGTTGTAGTGCACTGCGACGCGCCCGCCCTCGGCGGCGAACGCCTTGACCACCGCCGCGCCGATCCCGCCCGCGCCTCCGGTGACCAGCACCGTCCTCCCAGCAAGACCGAGATCCACGGTCTGAACCTACGCGGCGTTCAACTCCCCGGCTTCCGAGAGGATCGCTCGGACCGCGGCGACGAAGATCTCAGGCTCCTCCCGCAAGCTCCGCCACGTCACCCGCAGTACTCGGTAGCCGGCCGCCATGAGAAGCGCATCACGCCGGCGATCGTTCTCTGCGTCGAGCCAGGAATGGAACGTCCGGCTGTCGGCCTCGACGACGAGCCGCGCGTTCCGGTAGAGGAAGTCGACCCGGCCTACCGGTGCGTCATCGCGGCCGAGCACGACCTGTCGGACCGGTAGCGGCAACCCGGCCCCAGCTAGAACAGCGAGGACCAAATCCTCGATGTCGCTCTCGGTCGGGACGTGGCCCGCCGCGCCGTTGTCCTCCAGGATCCTGCGGAGCAACGCACTCCCCCGTCGCCCACGTCGGCCCATTTCGGCCAGCATCACCTCCAGCGCGCCGAAACCGACGAGCCTTCGCGAAAGGGCATTCGAAATCGCCCGCTCGGCCTTCTTCGGATGGATCTCCCGAGAGCCACACAGGTCGAACAGAGTCCGTGCCACGGATGTCACCGGTATCCCATCGACCTCCCGGCGATGGGCCCCCGGGAAGCGGCGGCTCTCATGCACTCTGCCAATAAGCCCTCTGTGGTGTCTTTGCCGCGGTCGGCACACTTCGATCGGTTCACCGCCGAACCCGGGGAGATCCCACAGGATGGCGGCGCTTAGGTGCGAGGCGGCCGCGCCGGGTCCCGCTGCCATGACAGCGGCTGCCAGCTTCTGCCTCCAGTCCGCAACGGACCCGACCACGCGATAAGTCCTGGGGGCGAGGCGCTCCAACTGACCGCGGCGGGCCATCGACTCGACCGAGTCGTACCGCCGGTCTCGCGAGCCGGGCACGGCGGTCGGCGACACAAGCCCGTGGGCGGTTTCAGCGGAACGGCGCACATCATTCATGCCCCCCAGTCCATCGCGACCCGGTGACAGCTCCTCCGCGACCCAGTGACAGCTCTCTGTCACGTCCGACGACGCAGCCCCCCGGTCGAACCGGCCGCATTTTTCCGCCGTATCGACGGAATTCTGCGGCCAGTTCGCAAAGGGGGGCGGGAGGCGGACTTCCCGGGGCCTCAGTTGGCGATGGCTATCAGCTTCTGCAGGATTTCGTCGAGGCGCTCGAAGGCGGTGAGGTGGCCCATGCCCGTCCAGACGACGAGCTCGGCGTCGGGCATCTTGTCGGCCAACGCCTGCGCGTGCGAGAGCGGCGCGTTGCGGTCGTCGTCGCCGTGCCAGAGAACCACGGGACGCTTGATCTCGCTCACGTCGAATCCCCAAGGCTGGACGAACAACCACGCCTCATATCCGACGCCCAATGTGCCCTCGCGCATCGCCTCGAGGCCGTCTTCGCGCATGACCTCCATGAACTCGGGTCGGCGCTCGATCATTTCGAGGTCGGCCGGAGGCAGACCGGCCTTCACGCCCTCCAAGGCCATCTCCGGGTTCTCACGGACAGCCTGGGCCAACGGCGCCATTTGCTCGGCCACCGCGTCGGGCCCGCTCTTGGCCAACTCGAAGATCGCCCGATTCTGGGGGTGCATACCCTCCAACGCTTCCGGCGTGCTGATGTCGCCGCCGCCCGAGATGACGCCCGCTGACAGAACTCGGTCACCGAGTGCGTGCGCACTCGCGAGCGTGTACACGCCCCCACCTGAAATCCCGGCGACGTGGAATCGCTCGATCCCCAGGTGATCGGCCAGTTCGCGCACGTCGTCGGGCCATGAGTCGAAGCGCCGGTTCCCGTCGAAGGTCGACTTGCCGAATCCCGGACGATCCGGTCCGATGATCCGGACCCCCGAGTCGCGCGCCGAGGAGTCGAGCATCGCGGATTGGTACCGCGAGCCGGGCAGGCCGTGGAAGAAGAACAGTGGCGCGCCCTTGGCGTCGCCGTACTCCGCGTACCCGAGGGTGCGCCCGTCCGCGAGCTGGATTGTGTCGTCGTTGAGCGGCTTGATCGACATCAGACGATCTCCGTGGAAACGGTGACCGCATCGAGCAGGTCGGGGATCGGTGTGACCCCGATGCCCGGTGCGGTCGGAACCGGCAGGTGGCCGTCCTGCAGAACGAAGGGCTCCGTGATGTCGGTCTTGTAGTAGCGGTCCGACGCCGACGTGTCTCCCGGGAGCGTGAAGCCCGGCAGCGCGGCGAGAGCCACGTTGGCAGCGCGGCCGATGCCGGTCTCGAGCATGCCGCCACACCACACCGGGATTCCCGCTGCGTGACAGACGTCGTGGATGCGCCGCGACTCCAGGTAACCGCCGACGCGGGCCGGCTTCACGTTCACTACCGAGCAGGAGCCGAGCTTCACCGCGTCCGCCGCGACCTTTGCCGAGACGATCGACTCGTCGAGGCAGACGGGCGTGCGAATCCGCTTCGAGAGCTCCGCATGCTGAACCAGGTCCTCCTCCTCCAGCGGTTGCTCGATGAGCAACAAATTGAAGGGGTCGAGGCGGGCCAGGTGGGGCGCGTCGGCTAGCTCGTATGCCGTGTTGGCGTCGACCTGCAGCAGAAGCTCGTCGCCGAACTTCTCACGCACAGCCTTGACGGGCTCGATGTCCCAACCCGGCTCGATCTTCAGCTTGATGCGCAAGTACCCCTGTGCGATGTACTTCTCCACGGCCTCGAGAAGTTGCGGGATGGAATCCATGATCCCGACGGACACGCCCGCGGGCACGCGCTCCTTCGTCGCACCGAGGTATGAGCCAAGCGACTGGCCGCGCGCCTTCAGTTCCGCGTCCAGAATCGCAGTCTCCAGCGCGGCTTTGGCCATCCGGTTTCCCTTGACGAAGGCCAACGTCGGACCGACCGTCTCGGCGCGGACATCGCCCGAATCGCGCAGCGCGGGAATCAGGTAACGGGTCATCATCTCGGCCGCGCCCTGCACATACTCCGGGGAGTACACCGGGTCCTCCAGCGCGGAGCACTCGGCCCAACCCTCTGCCTCGGGCGACGTCACCTTCACTACGAGAACGTCGCGTTCGGTCTGCGTGCCGAACGAGGTGCGGAACGGGCTGACAAGGGGCAGCTTCAGCCGCCGCAGCTCGACTTCTGACAACTTCATGACGTCCTCCTGTGGAGTCGACCGGTGAACAGGTATTGGTAACGACCGCCTTCGCCCGGTTCGACGAAGGAGACAACGGATCCGTCCGGAGCGGCAAAGGTCGCCCCGTCGACCGGCTTGAGAGTGAACGCGGGCAACGCAGTCGCCTCCGCCTTCGGATCGAGGCTGCCCAGGCTCGTGACAACCGCTGACAGACCACCCGCGTCTCCGGGCGTCACCTCGATGCGCGCTCCAATGCACTCGTAGGTGCCGGCATAGAGCGCGGGCTCGATCTTCGGCGGGTTCTCGCCGGGAGCCGGAGGCGGCGGCGGCACCAGCCCGGTGGTTTCGGAGAAGAGGTCGGTCTCGACGGCGCGGGCCAGCAAGCCGCCGGCCGGACCGTTGGTGAGGATGGCGACGGCGACGCCGCGGTCGGGCAGCACCGTCAGGCGGGAGGACTGCCCGAGCGTTCCGCCGCTGTGCTGCAGGACGATTTCCCCGTCCCACTCCCCGATGCCCCAGCCCAGGCCGCGCCAGGCGCGGCCTGCAAGTCCCGCCGGCGGCACCTCCACCTGGCGCTCGGCCATCTGCTTCACGGCCGACGGCGAGAGGACTTCGGTGCCATCTGAGGCGCGGCCGTCCTCGATGAACATCCGGGCGAAGCCGATAAGGGCCCGCGCTGTCGCAATTGGCGTCGACCCGACCGACGCGGACTCGGGATGCGTGGCGTACCGCGGCGCGGGCTTTACCTTCCCCAGGGGCTCTGAGGGGTCTACCGACACGTGCCCCATCGCGAGGCCGACGACCGAGGTGACGGGATTCCCACTGGCGGCCATCTCGATTCCCAGGGGCTCGATGATGCGCTCCGACAGCACCTCGCCCCAGGGCTGGCCGGTGAGTACCTCGACGAGCCGCCCCGCGACAGTGAAGCCGGAGTTCGAATAGTCGAAATGCTGGCCGACCGGATGGGCCAGCTCGAAGTCAGCCAACGTGGCCACGAACTGCTCCGCGGTGGCGGAGTCGCCGAGATCGGGGAACCAATCGCCAGGGATCCCGTTGATGTGAGCGAGCAGGTGACGCGTCGTGATCTTTTGCGTGGCCTCCGCGTCGGCCAGTTTGAACTCGGGAAGATAAGTGACGACAGGCGTGTCGAGGTCGAGCTTGCCTTCGTCGACCAGCTGCATGAGAAGCGCCGTCGTGAAGACCTTCGTGATGGACCCGATCTGGAAGCGGCTGTCCTCGGTGACCTGGTCCGGCCGCTCTGCATGCAGCACTCCTGCCCACGCCGTCTCCACCACTCCGTCGTGCAATAGAGCGACGCTGACTCCAGGGATGTTCAGGGTCCGGGCCAGCGAATCGAGCCGGCTCGAGTAGGCGGCCAGCACGTCACGCCGCTTGGGACGCGACCCGACGGCAGCATTCGGGCCGACGTGCTCTCGCACCCAGTCGGCGACGCGCCGGCCGTAGTCGATGCGGTGCGACGGCCGACCGTTGACGATGAAGAGGTGCGAGCAACCGGGGTACCGGACCATTTCCACCGGAACGCCGTTGGCGCGCAGCCCGGTGAACCACTCCTCGGCCTGTCCCACGGGGCAGCGGTCGTCGGACTCGCCGTGCAGGATGAGTGTCGGGCACGTGACTCTGTGGACGTGAGCCTGCGGGTCGTGCCGCTTGTAGAGCTCCGGGTCCTCCCACGGCAGCGCCCCCACCTCGTGGCGGGCCAGCCAGAGCCCCATGTCCGCGGAACCCGCTTCACTCACGAGCGACGAGCACGGGGCGCCCGTGACTCCAGCGGCGAAGCGGTCCGTGGTGGCGGTGAGCCAGCACGTCATGTAGCCGCCATAGCTGTATCCCGTCACCGCGACTTGGCTGCGGTCGACGATGCCCTCGTCGATCAGCGCGTCGACCGCGCAGAGGAAGTCGTCGGTGTCCGACGTTCCCCACGCGCCGGAAACGGCTGTCATGAAGTCCTCGCCATATCCGTCGCTGCCGCGCGGGTTGACGTAGAGCACAGTCCAGCCGTCCGCGGCCAGCACCTGATGGTGATGGTGCTTGTTGTCGAAGGTCGGGCCCCAGGCGTTGTGCGGACCGCCGTGAATGTCGAGCAGCAGCGGACCCGGCTTATCGGCCGCCGCGCCGCGCACGATCCAGCCGTGGATCTCCGTGCCGTCCGGCGCGGTGAACGTCCGTTCCTCCGGGAGGAACAGGTCCACGCCCTTCAGGGAGTCGGCGGAGAGGGTTGTCAGCAAGATCGGCGCCGCGGTTCGGGCGGGGAGCACCGCGACCTCGCCGGGGTTGCCACGGTCGGAGAGCACCGTGGTGAGCGCTCCGGTGCGCCCGGCCACGCTCAGCCCGCTGATCGAGTTGTCGGCCTGGCCGAGCACCTTGCGGGGCGTGCCATCACCGTCGAGCGCCAAGGCATAGATGTGGGTCGCGCCTCGATCACGGGCGCAGAAGAAAAGTCGACCGTCGTCCGTGAGGTTCAGGGGACCTCCCGGATACCCCGGCGAACCGCTCATCACGTTGCGGTCGAAGGCCGGCGCCAGCTCCACGGGGTCGCCCCCCTCGGCGGGGACGACGAACAGCCGGGCCAGCCCCGGCCCTGCGTCGGCTTTGCCCGTGAAGACGATGCGTCCGTCCGCGGTGAACACTGGATCGCCGGCGAAGCCCCGGTCCGGTGTAAGCGGGCGCGGCGTGCCGCCCCCCTCGGCGGCGACGGCGTAGAGGCGGCTGGTCGGCTCGAGGTCGCTGTTCTCTCCCCGACTTCCGCTGACCACCAGGGTTTCGCCGTCGGACGACCACGCCGCTCCCCCGGCGAACCAGTCGCCCCACGTGAGCTGCACCGGGATCGATCCCTTCTCGATTCCAGTCACGAACAGATGGCTTCGGAGGGAGCGGATCAGACCAGCGCCGTCGGACTTGTATCCGAGGCGGTCGATCACCAGCGGCGCCGCCGCGCGGCGCTTGCGCTCCTTGTCGTCGGCGGGCGGGCCGAGGAGGTCGACGCCGGCGGTGAATGCCAGCCGCTTGCCATCGGGCGACCAGACCGGGGCGCCCGCACCCAGGGGCAGGTCCGTTACGCGGCGCGCCTCCCCGGCGCCCGCGACGGGCAGCACGTGAACCTGCGGCTTGTCGGACCCGCCGCGCACTGCCAGGAAGGCAATCTGCGATCCGTCCGGCGACCAGCGCGGCGCGGCGTCCTTCGGTCCTTGCGTCAGCTGTACCGGGTTCGACCCCCCGTCCGCCGCAGCCAGCCAAATCGAAGTCGTGTAGCCGTCGGTGCTCCGGTCCGGCGTCCGGACGACGTAGACGACCTGGGTCCCGTCCGGGGAGATCTCCGAGGCCTCCGGGACCGCGATCGTCCAGAGGTCGTCGAATTCGAGGCGGCGCGCTTTGCTCATCGGTCCAGTCTCGCCGCCTCGCTCCAGCCTGGGCTTGGCCCGCCTGCCAACGCCCTCGGCTGCCGCTTGTCTACGGCCACACCGCTCAGGTAGCCGTCCGGGACCACACTCCTCGAAGGCCCCACCGACAGAGAGGGCACATTCATGGACGAAGTAGCACTCCAACGGAAGGTCTCCGAGCTCGCCGCGGAGCTGGGCGTCACCGGCGTGTCTGTCGGCGTCTACATCGACGGCAAGGAGCACTACGCCTTCGCCGGCGTGACCAGCGTCGAGAACCCCCTGCCCGTCGACGAGGAGACGCTGTTCCAGTTCGGGTCGACCGGCAAGACCTACACCGCCACCGCGATGATGCGGCTGGTCGAGCGAGGTGAAGTCGACCTCGACGCCCCCGTGCGGAAGTACCTGCCGAACCTCAAGCTGAAGGACGAGGAGACCGCAGAGCGGGTCACCATCCTCCAGCTGTTCAACCACACGGCCGGCTGGTCGGGCGATCTGATGACCGACACCGGCGAGGGGGACGACGCGCTCGCCAAATACGTCGACCTGATGGCTGATATCGACCAGGTGACCCCGCTCGGCGCCGCCGTCTCCTACAACAACGCCTCGCTCTCACTCGCCGGTCATGTCATCGCCACGATCACGGGGAAGACCTACGAGAAGGCGCTGCGCGAGCTGATCCTCGACCCGATCGGCATGCACAACACCTTTTTCTTCCCGAACGAGGTCATGACTCGGCGTTTCGCCGTGGGGCACAACAAGCAGCCCGACGGCACAATGAAGATCGCCCGCCCCTGGGCGATGTCGCGGGGCGGGATGCCCGCAGGGGGCATGTCCGCCAACTCCAAGGACCAGATCCTCTGGGCTCGGTTCCACCTCGGTGACGGCACCGCTCCCGATGGCACCCGCGTGCTTTCAAAGGAACTCCTGGATCTCATGAAGCAGCCGACGGTCGAGACGCCGGGCAGCGCGTTGGGCGACTACATCGGCATCAGCTGGATGCTGCGCGACGTCGAGGGCGTGCGACTCGTCGGCCACGGCGGGGACACGATCGGCCAGCATTCGGAATTCATCACGGTGCCCGAGCGCGACTTCGCCATCAGCTCGATGACCAACTCCTCGACGGGGCCGGAGCTGAACGAGAGGCTGACCCGGTGGGCATTGGAGGCCTACCTCGGAGTGGTGGAGACGGACGCGGAGCCGATCCTGCTGGGCGACGACGTGCTCGCTCCGTACACCGGTCGGTTCGAGACCATCGCGGCGTCGATCGACATCACGGCACGCCAGGGTCTCCTCGTCGCGCAGATCGAAATAAAGCCCGAGACGCGTAAAGAGATGAGTGAAGCGGGCGAGGACATCCCCGAGCCCGACCCGTTCGTTCTCGGACTGATCGAAGCCGGAAGCGACCGATACGTCGTCGCCGAGGGAGAGGCGAAGGGGATGAAGGGCTACTTCAGCCGCAACGACCAGGGCGAGGTCGACGCGGTGCACGTCGGCGGAAGGCTCGCAACGCGCGTCAAGAAGCCAGCCAGGACCTGATCACCAGGTCTGGAGTGCGGAACGGATTACGGAGCGCAGAAGCTCATCTGCCCCCAGATACATCCCGGCCTGGATCTCGTCCGCCTTCGGGCACGGGTACTCGAGGCAGACCGCTTGGGCATCGGCGATGAACGAACTGAATACGAAGTCGCGCATCTGCACCGCGCCGCCGACCTTGAAGGGGATGGAGGCCACCCCGTCGATCTCCCGTATCACCAGGTGCGTCACGCATAGGAGGTCGCCGCAGATGTTGTACGACCCTCCCTTGAATCGACGCACGAGGCGCTCCGCGACCGGCCCGATCGCAGCAGGCTTGCCGAGCTTCCGCGCCTCGTCCTGGATGATCTCCAGGAGATGATCCCCGCGCCGGACGGGCTGAGAGGCCATCAGGCTCCAAAACTCACCCGTGCGTTTGGAATCGAGCACCCGGCCCGACGCCACCGCCTCGTACAGCTTTCCGATGTCGACCGGTGTCAGTGCGTTGCGCTTGTCGCCCTCGTAACCACAGCCGACGAGGTCCTGATCCCACTTGGTCTGGGACATGCCGAGGCTCTTCGCCAAAGCGTTCAGCGCCGGCAACCCGTAGCGCAGCACGACGCCGCGCGTCGCACGGTTGTCGGAAACCTGCATCATCTTCGCCAGACCGAACTGAAGCGGCTCCGTTTCCCGATTCGCCTGGACCTCGTCCTCGGCCGCAGGGCACAGATTCGGGCTGGAGGGATCGCCGCCGGAGTTTCGGCTCGAGGGATACCTGAAGCTGGTGAAGGAACCCCACAGGTCGTCGCGGCCCGCCTGCACTTCGCGCATCGCATGCAGATGCCCCAGCACCTTGATGGCCGACGCGGGGTCGTGGACGTAGGTCTCGTTGCTGTCGAGGAGCACAGGGCCCCCGACTGCCTTCAAATAGAAACCGCCAGTCCCGCCGACCGAGCCGGCCATGGAGTCGTCGTAGATGGCCTGGAGCCGGCCCTCTTCGTCGGATCGTTCGTCGGCCGACACCGCCGGTGCGGCGACAACGGCCAGCGCGACCGCCATCAGGACCACCAGCCGCGTTCTCATTCGGATGGGCACTCTGCCTAGTTCGCCGCGAAGCGGGGGGCGACCTCTTCCATGAAGATACGCGCGGAGTCGTCGCTCTCGGGCGAGTCGAGGAACATCGAGATGATGTGGCTCGCGCCGGCGTCGACGAAGGCCGAGACCTTCTCCGCCACTTCATCGGGGGTGCCGATGAAGTGGTCGGGCTTCACCGCGTCGTAAGCCTCGGGCGGCGCACCCATGTTGGCCAGGACCCTTCGAGTCGCATCGCCGCCGGTGAGGTCCGCCAGGCGGAAGACGGACGTGTCGATCGTCGCCGGATCGCGACCCTCCTTCTCGCAGGCCTCGTTCAGCACTCCTGTGAGCCGCTTGAAGTCGGCCAGTCCGACGTTCCAGTTGGCGACATCGGCGAGTCGAGCCGCGACCCGCAGCCCCTTCGGGCCGTGCGTGCCGGTCCAGATGGGCGGCATCGTGGCGGGGCGAGGCTCGCAGCGGGCTCCCGTGAGCTTGACCTGGTTCCCGTCGTAGTCGACCTGGTCCTCCGACCAGAGCCGCTTGATCGACTCGAGCGTCTCGGTGAACAGTTCGACCCGATCGCGAGCGGACGGGAAGGGCAGGCCGAACGCGTCGAACTCCGGCTCGTCCCAGCCGCCGCCGAGGGCGAAGATCAGCCGTCCGTTGGACATGACGTCGACGTTCGCGGCCTGCTTGGCCAACATCGCCGCACTCCGGTAGGCGGCGCAGGTGACCAGCGCACCCAGTCGGGCGCGCTTGGTCACCTGGCTGAGCCCCGCCATCGCGGTGTACGCCTCGAAGTAGAGCCCCGACCGGTCGCCGCCTGACGCCATCAGATGGTCGCTGAGCCAGAGGTGGTCGTAGCCCAGCTCGTCGAACGCCGCCGCCGCGTCGGCCATCCGCTGCCACGCCTTGCCCGGCTCCCAACCGGCGAACTCATTCGCCCCGCCATGAGGGACGAATGCGCCCCAGGTGATCGAACCGGTCTTTTCCTCCGTAGTCATCAATCGAGTCTCCGCAACCACGCGACCCCCCTGGTTGGTGGGCGCCGCGCCCCCACCCCGCTCGCTCTTGTCGCCCGAGCCAATAGCCAGGCACACGCCGCGACTGATTCGGATACAGGCAGGACTAGTCTGGTCGGACGGCGAACGAGCCGTGGAAGGGCCACTCGGCCCGCAATCGGCCCTTGGGGGGACACTTGATGCGCAGATTTCTGACAGCCCTGGGCGTGGCCGCACTCGCCTCCTCGCTGGTACTCGGCGGAACGCCCGCCCGCGCCGGTGAGCTCGGATGGGCCGACGCCGAAGGCGACGCCTTCCCGCCTGTTGTTTCGAACCCGACTCTGGACATCGTGAAGACGTCTTTGACCACGACGCCCGAGAGCTTCGTCTGGAAGACGCAGCTCAAGCAGCTCGGCGACCCCCTGCCCATCGCGACGGGCCACCACTTCACACTGAACTTCACCTTCGGTGACGCGGCTTTCGTGATGCGAGTCACGCAGGATCGCGTGGCCGGCGACGGGATCGTCTTCCAGAAGCAGGATGAGACAACTCCGACCGTGCAGAACCTGGGGTGCGCCAAGTGCAAGCTCAGCATCGACCCTGCGACGAACACCATCACCCTGACCGCGTCCCTCGGGACGATGCAGGCAGCCAGCCGAAAGCTCGTCGCTGGCGCGAAGATCGACACCATCTCGGTCTTCACCGGTCTGATGTGGGACATCCCTCAGGTCGGAACGCTTTACGGAGGTTCTGACCAGGGCGACGAAGCCCCGCCGCCCGACGGCGCGACCTTCACCCTCTAAGGAGACTCGAGAGTGCGCAGGTTTCTCTCATTGATCGGCACCGCGGCTCTGGCCCTCGCCCTGCTCCTACTTGGGAGCCCCGCGCAGGCGAGCGAGTTCAACATCGCGGACCCGGCAGGCGACGCCACGGGGCTTTTTGTGGTGGAGTCGACACCGCGCCCGAGCGACGAAGAAGTCGACATTCTCGGCGTCAAGTACTCGACGACCGCCACCGAACTCCGGATCGACGTGAGGATGGCGAAGATCGGGATTCCCGTCGGTGCCATCGGGTTCAGCCAGCGGATCGGGTTCACCCACTCCGGCACCTCGTACCACTTCCTGCACGAGGTCGACGATGTCCCCGGCGTGCTGTCCGGTTCCTCGTTCCTTCTCCGTCAGGGCAACACCGAGATCCCGTGCAAGTGTTCGGGAAAGATCAACGGCAAGACGGCGACCCTGGAAATCCGTGCCGACATCGCCTCGCTCTCCCGAGCGCTGAAGAGCTTCAACCCGGACAGCGATCCCATCGTCCCCGGGACGGAATTCACTGAGCTCGTCAACTCGGCCGACCGCGTCGAAGGAGTCGCACTCATCGCTGTCGACTTCGCCGACGCCGACCCCGAGGCCACCCTCAAGTTCTAGAGAGGTTCCTCATGCGTAGAACACTGACGACCGTCGTATCTCTCCTGGCTGCGCTCGGCCTCCTGATCGGCGCCAGCCCGGCGCGCGCCGGCGAGTTTGCCTGGACCGACCCCGAAGGCGACGCAACCGGGTTGGGCGCTGAGTCGACACCCAGACCGCCAGACCCTGAGCTCGACATTTCGAAGGTCACGTATGTGGCCGATGGAAAGGCTCTCAACGTCACTTGGAACCTGACGAAGGCAGCCGGGGATCCCGTGGGCTCGCTGGGGCGCGACTTCGACTTCTACTTCACGCACGACGACCACAAGTATGCGGTCGGTGCGCAGCTGCCGGCGTTCCCGTTGGATGGCAGCGCCACCGGCGGTAATGGCCTCGTCAGCGGTCCTCTCATGACGAACAACGACGGCGCGCAGGCAGTTCAGATTCCCTGCGGCTGCAAGCTGAGGATCGACGACAAGAGAAACACGATCACGTTCACCATCGGTTACGCCGACTTGGATCGGGCTTTCCCGGGCACCGGCAAGGTCGGTCCTGGAACCAAGTTCACCGACCTGAGCGGACGGGCTGCTCGCATCCAGGGCGCGGTGCTTGTCAACGTCGACCTGACCGCCCCGGCCGACGGCGCAACCTTCAGTTTCTAGACAGTGATGACGATGCGCAGAGCCCTTACAACCGCTGTCGCCATCAGTTTGGCTCTCGCGCTACTCGTAGCAGGCAGCCCAGCGCGAGCTGCCGAAGTCTCATGGGCGGACGACCCCGGTGATGCAACGCAGATCGGAGTCGACGAAGTCGGATCGACTCCGCGGCCATCGGACAGCCAGCTCGACATCCTCAAGACATCTTGGTCCGCTGACGGGAAGTACCTCAACTTGGCGATGTACCTGGACTCCGTCGAAGGAGATCCGACCGCATCGTTCGGACGCGACTACCGCTTCTATTTCACGCACGAGGGAACGAGATGGGCTGTCGGGGCTCAGCTGCCCTCCGCCCCGCTGGACGCAGCCTTCATTCAGGGACCGATCATGTACAACGACGACACCGGTGAGTACCTCGACTGTGGTTGCAAGGCCGGCTTCGACGCCAAGACGAAGGCCTTCACTCTCAAGGTGTCTTACGACACTTTTGACAGGGCCTTCCCCGGGAGCGCCAAGGTCGGACCCGGCACCAAGTTCACCGAGCTCAGCAGCGTTGCGTCTCGCTTTCAGGTGCTGATCATCCCCGCAGACGACTCGGAGGCTCCCGCGCCCGCGAGTTTCACTTTCTGATCAGGGCCCCGGGCCCTACACGCGAGGGCTCACCAGCTCGCTCGGGGTCACAACACTGACAGCGACTACGCCGCCAGGTGCGTCTTGAAGAAGTCGACTTCTAGCGCGAGCAGATTTTCGGCGACCACTTCGCTGGGGGCGGTCATGTGGGTGATCCCCGACAGCGGCAGCACCTGGTGAGGTCTTCCGGCGGCCAGTAGCGCGGCGGAGAGCCGCAAGGTGTGGGCCACCACCACGTTGTCGTCGGCCAAGCCGTGCACCAGCAACAGGGGGCGCTCGAGCTTTGGGGCGTCCGCCAGCAGGCTCGAGCGCGCGTAAACGTCCGGTGACTGGTTGGGGTCTCCGAGATAACGCTCGGTGTAGTGCGTGTCGTAGAGCGTCCAATCGGTGACCGAGGCGGTGGCGACTGCGGCGTGGAACACGTCCGGACGCCGGAGCACAGCGAGCGCTGAGAGATAACCGCCGAATGACGCGCCTCGGATGCCGACGCGGGTCAGGTCGAGCTCGGGGTGATCGGCCGCCAGTGCGTGCAGCGCTTCGACCTGATCCTCGAGCACCGGCGTGGCCAGATCGCCGGCGATCGCCTTCTCCCACTGGGGGCCACGGCCCGGTGAACCGCGCCCGTCGACGACCACCACGGCGAAGCCCTGGTCGGCGAACCACTGCGACGTGGTGTACGCCCCGAGCGCGGATACGACCCGCTGCGCGTGCGGGCCGCCGTAGGGATCCATGATCACGGGGAGGGGGCCGTCGGCGTTCTCGGGCAGCAGCAGCGAGGTGTTCAGAGCTCGCGGACCTACCGAGCGCACGCGGGCCCGGGGCGTGATCGACGGCGTCTCCGCCAAAGACTCGATCTCGCCGATCGGCTCGCCCCGGCGGTACACCACGGTCCGCGCTCCCGTGTGCTCCAAGCTCCGCGACGTCGCTACCACGACGTCGCCCGACGCCGACCCCATATGCACCCCCGGGTCCGTCGTGAGCTGTTGCACATGCCCTTCGGGATCCAGTCGCCATAGGTGTAGCTGGGTCGCGTCCTCCGTAGCGCCGGCAAACACCACACCGCTCTCCCCCACCGACAACACCGACCGCACCTGCAGGCCCGGGGGCGTGACGGGCTGGCCGTCGAGGGCCAGGTAACGAGTGTCGGCAGATACGTCGTCGAGCGGATGAAGCAGCCGACCGTCCGGCAGGAAGGACGGCACACCCTGCATCAGCTCGATCCACACCGGGTCCTCCTGGTCCCGTAGAACGGAGGTACCGCCGTCGGCCGCGACCGAAAGCATCCGGACCCGCCGTTGGTCGCGCGACTGCACCTGAACGATTCCAGGCAGACGTTCGCACCAGACGCGCGTGAGGTACGGATAGGCGGCGCGGTCCCAATCGATCTCGCGACGGGAACCGTCGAGGCCGACGAGCCACAGCGTTACGTCGGCGTTGGGCGTACCGGCGGCGGGATAGGCGAGTTCGACAGCTGGACGGTCGGGGTTGGCGGGGTCAGCGATGTACCAGCGCTGTACGGGCGAGTTGTCGACGCGGGCGACCAGCAACGACTGGCCGTCGGGCAACCACCAGAACCCCGAGGTGCGCCCCATCTCCTCGGCGGCGACATGCTCGGCGAGCCCCCACTTCACGTCCCCGCTCTCGGCCGCAACAAGTTCGGTGTCGGTGCCGGCCGCCAGATCGAAGATGCGGATCCCACCGCCGGTGACGTAAGCGATGCGCGAGCCAGTCGGGTCGATTCGAGGATCTATGACGGGCGAAACGCAGTCCAACCGGCGGGGCTTGCCGTCGGCGGACCCCGGCAGATCCAGCACCCAGGGACTGCCCGAGAGCATGAAGCAGACCCTCGCCATATCCGCGTCGGTGTTGAAGCCGACGATTCCCGCGGCCGCCTCGCGAGTGCGTTCCCGCAACGCCCGCTCCTCGGGTGACAACGACTCTCCGGCCCCGCCCAGCAGGGCCGCGGGGTCGGCGATCAACTCCTCGGTCATGGAGTCGAGATCGAGCTGCCATAGGCAAGTGACTCGGTCCGTGCCCGACTTGGAACGGAGGAAGAGCACGCTCCGCCCATCGCTCCCGATGCGAAAGCTCCGCGGCACGCCGAGCATGAAGCGCAACGTGCGCGCTGCTTGTCTGGGGAAGGAGACCTCGCTCATCGCGAAGGAGGTCTAGTCGCTAACCGGCGCTCGAGGCTTCCTTGGTACGGACCTGCACCAGGCTCTTCAGATTGCCGACGGTGCCGTCGGTCGGGAGGATCACGGCTTCGGTGCCCGGCACATCGAGGATCTCCAGCGAAAGCGTGCGGATCTCGATCGGGTCGAGGCCGGCAGCCGTCCGCTTGCCATTCAGGGTCTCGACCGCTATCGCGGCAGCCTCTTCCTCGTTGTCCGGCAGGGGGATGTCGAAGCGACCCTCGATGTCGTCGAGAAGCCGAGGGTTTATCTCGATCGACTCCAGCACATTCACGACTTGGCGGTTCTTCACGTAGATCGCCATCCGCCGAAAGTGCTGCTCATCCGGCAGGTTCTCGCTGCTGCCCGCGTTGAGACTCTGATTCGGGTTGGGCAGCTGCGGGGCGAACAGGTCGTAACGCAGGACCGCCGAGCCCCGCTCCGGCTTCGGGAACGTCTCCGCGCTGGGGTCGTAGTTGGGGTTCTCCTCGTTGAACCGCGTGACCTCCTGCGCCTGCTGCACCGCGTTCTCGATTGTCTGCAAGCCACGGAGCGCCTCGAGGACCGGGGCGATGATTCCACCCTCGCCTTCCTCCAGGACGCGGCCTGCCGTCGCGCTGAACAGTTCCGGCGCGCCCGTCGGGTCGGTTACCCAGTTGCGGGTCTCGAGCGCCTGGATGACTTCGCGGCTGGGGGGCGCCAGCGCCGCCGGCCCCGCTTCGCCTTCGCCTCCGGTGGCCGCCGCGGGGACGGCGGGAGCACCCGGTACGACGGGTAGACCTGGTGCTGCGGGCCCGCCCGTGGCTCCACCGGTGGCCGCGGCAACGGCTTCGCCGACGGCTTCGGCGGCCGCGTCGATGTCGATCACTCGCACCGCAAGCGCGTCGTCGCGGACGACAACGTCGAGGGCGGCCCGTCCGTCGACCGTCACCTGCGCCTTGTAGCGGTAGTCGTCGGTGATGAGAAGGTCCACCCGCGTCGTGGTGCCGTCGGCCAGGACTTCTTCATACGCGATACCCCGCGGCTCGCGCTCTGTCCGCCTGATGGCTGCCGGAACGTCCTTCTCCGGATCGGCGCGCGTGCCGCAAGCGGTCGCCACCAGCACGACGCTCAGCAGTACGAGCCCGACGCGAATGCGTGTCATTTGGTCGTGATCTCCAGGGTCTCGCGCATCAGCGTGCGGGGTCGATCGAATTCGTCGCGTATAGACAGCAGGTACCAATCGAGATCGTCGAACCAGATGGCGACGGTCTGCTTGGTCTGGGTCGTGCGGTAGACGATCGTTTCGCCCATGCGGGTCTGCTTCGGCCGCGTGCTTCCGAACTGAGTGAGGATCGATTGGCGGAAATCGTTGGACTTGTTGCGCGGCTCGTCGCGGAAGCGGGCGATCTGCAAGGTCGCCTGCACCAGGTCTTTGTCGCCGCGGAAGCTGTACAAAGCGGCTCCGGCGACGTACGAAGGACGGAAGCTCTCCAGCGCCTCGGTCACCTTCTCCTCGGCGACGTTCAGGCCCACGATCTGTGGCGGGAGCTGAATATCGTCGAGCGGCTCGACCGGACCACCCGCCTTGGTCACCACGTCCTCGCCGCCGCCGCAGGCTCCGGCTACCGCGGCCAGGATCAGGGCGAAGGCAACCAGACGCTTCATGAACGCCTCCGGCGGGGCGTGGTCTCGCGGTCTTCCGTGGCCGTGGGGTCTCCGCCGAGGTACGAAGAGACGACCCGCTCATCGGAGAGCACCTCGTCGGGTGAGCCCGAGGTCACGACCGCACCGCGGTCGAGGGCGACGAGGCGGTCCGACACCGCAACCAGGAGTCCCATCGAGTGTTCGATGACCAGCATCGAGCATCCGGTCTCGTATCGAACTCTCCGCAGCAACGGCGCCAGCGCTTCAGCCTCCGGCTGGGCCATACCGGTGGAGGGCTCGTCGAGAAGCAGCAGCTTGGGCTCGGCAGCCAGGACGCAGGCCAGATCGGCGATGCGGCGCAATCCGGTAGAGAGCTCGCCGACCAATTTGTCGGCGTAGGCCTCGAGGCCCACCACTTCGACGAGGGCGTCGGCGCGCAACCGGAGGCGGCGCTCGGCCCGCCGTGCGTTGGGCATCTGCACGATGTTGAAAGCCGCGTTGCGGGCGCCGTGCTTCTGGTCGAGCGCCATGAGGATGTTGTCGACCACCGACAGCGACGGGAACATCCGCGCGTCCTGGAATCGGCGGACGAGACCGCGTGTGGCGCGCTCCTCCGCGGTCAGTCCGGTGATGTCGATGCCGGAGAAGCGGACCGTTCCGGAGTCCACCGGCTGGTAACCGGACACCAGGTCGAAGATGGTGGTCTTGCCGGCGCCGTTGGGGCCGACCAGGCCAAGCGACTCGCCCTCGGCGATGGTGAAGCTCACCTGGTCGACGGCGGTGACGCCGCCGTAGGCCTTGGTGAGGGCCTCCACCTCGAGGATGGGGCCTGTCCCGGGCTGACCGCCGACGCGGGAGCCGCGGCCCGTGGCGAATCCGGCCGACGAGATCGCCGCCCGGCCCGAGAGGCCTGTGCCCTTCACGTAGACGGAGCGCAACAGCTCCGGGCGCTCGAGTAGCTCCGCGGTGCGACCGAAGAAACGAACTTCGCCCTTCTCCATGAAGACGCAGCGCGACGCGATCTGCAGCGCCACGTTCACCGATTGCTCGACCACGATGATGGTGACGCCGCGCCGGTGGATCTCACGGACGACGTCCAGAAGTTGCCGCACGACCGCGGGCGAGAGGCCCATCGACAGTTCGTCGATCATGAGCAGGCGGGGCTTCGACAGGAAGGCCTGAGCGAGGGACAGCTGCTGCTGTTCGCCGCCGGACAGCGAGCCGGCGAGAGCTTCGGCGCGCTCGCGCAGGATGGGGAAGATCTCGAACACCTCGGCCATACGGGCGTCGATGTCCAGGTCCTCGTGACCGAGCCAGCGGCCGAGAAGGATGTTCTCCCGCACCGACAGACCCGGGAACACGCCTCGGCCACCGGGCATGTGCACCACGCCGCGGGCCGCGACCTCGTGGGGCGGCATGTGCGTGATCTCGCGGCCGTCGAAGACGATGCCGCCGCCACTCGCCTCGTTCGTTCCGGAGATGGCCCGGAGGAGGGTGGACTTGCCGGCGCCGTTGGTGCCGAGGAGAGCGATGATCTCGCCTTCCTCCACGTCGAAGTCGACGTCGAAGAGCACCTGCACGTTGTCGTAGGCGACATCGACGCCGCGGCACACGAGCAACTTGCCTTGGCCCGAAATCTTCGCCTTGCGCCATTCCTCCTCCGCGGCAGCCTCGGCAAAGGCGGCGCGCATGTCCACCTCGAAGAACGGGGCGGCGGTCGCGACCAGCACCGCGCCCACGAACGTAATGCCGGCGCCTACGGCGAAGGCGATCCCGTAGCCGTGCTCTACGGCCAGGCCCGCAAGGGCGGGCAGCACGAACAGTCCAGGCAGGCGCGCCAGGTCAAGACTCTGGATCCCCTGCGTCCGAATCGCGGGCGGGATGACCTGAATGAAGATGACGTTGAGGGCGGGCCCTGTGACACCGAAACAGAACGAGACCAGCGCCTGCACGATCACGAACACGGCAATCGGCGGGGTGAGCGCCAGCGAGCCCTGCACGATCACGTAGACGCCGTAGGCGGCGGCGGTGATGTAGATGACGCGGCCCGGGTTCCGGCGCATGAAGAAGTCGACGAGCCCACCGCCGTAGAACGCACCAACCATGCCCATGACGATCGAGGGCATGAACAGGAAAACCCGCTCGGTGATGCTCAGGCCGTACTGCTGCGCCAGAAAGAACGGCACCAGCAGCGCCAACAGAGGACCGCCCACGTTGAAGAAGATCGACGCCATGAAAATGCGCCGCAGCGTGCGGACGGCGAAGGTCATGCGGAAGCCCTCGGCGAAGCTGCGCGGCTCGTCTTCGACTCGCGCGATGTCGTCGTCCACGCCCAGAGCACGTCGCTCCATGTAGCCCCGAACGGGCTCGCGCAGCAGGGTGAAGATCGCAACCCCGAGAATGATCAGCGGAATCGCGAAAATCACGGTGGTGGTGCGCCAGCCGATGCGTTCGACCAGGAACGCGCCCGCCAAGGGAGCGATCAGGGTGGGGATTGCGGCCGTTGTGCCCAGGAGGGCGAAGACCTTGCCGCGGCTCTCCGCGGGATAGAAGTCGGCAAGGAGCGAGGACGACGGGACCTGCCCCACGATGCCGGCCGCGGAGTCGAAGGCGCGGGGCGTGCCGAGGGTCAGCGATGAAGTTGCCCGGGAACTGATGATCGACAAGATCCCGGAGAAGACCGTTCCACCGGCCAGTAGGGGGAGCCTCTGGTGACGGTCGGCGTACCAGCCGGTGAACATGCTCATCGGCAGGCCGAGCACGCCGACAACCGACGCGATGCCAGCAATGGCGCGAAGGTCGATGCGCAGGTCCTGGGCGATCTCCGGGCCCGCCGTGGAGAACACGACGTCGTCGAAGATCTGAAAGAAAGTGATGGCGGCGAAGAAGATCGCGGGCTTCAGCCCGTACGGCGTCCGCCGGAGTTCGCCCCAGCTCGCGGCCGCCTTGGTCAGGCCCTTGATGCCGCCCATCTTCGGGGACTCGTAATGCTCCCCCTGGGTGCCGGCAACTGTGTCGAACGTGCGGACCTCGCTACCTTCTGGCGGTCCGACTCGCTCGAGTTCGGTCGTTGCCATCTAGCGTCTCCCCGATCCCACGGCTTGGCGGCCGTTCTCAGAAGTTGGTGCGAAGGCAAGGTCGTCCATACCGGCGGTGTCTTCCTCGATGTCGCCGAAGACCACGGCTTCGCGGAGATCCCGCGTCGCTCCCGGCGCCTCTTCGAGCTCCGGGTACAGGTCGGACTGGACCGTGAACTTGGACCCCGCGGGCAATGCCGCCAACCCTGTCCTGGGCAGCGGCTCGGCCAGCGGCCAGATGCCGGATGTGATGTCGAGGTCCTCGCGCATGCCGGGCACCACGAGCTGCCGGCGCTGCGCAACGATCGACAGCACGGAGTCGCGGGCCGCGGTCACCAGCGAGATCACTCCACCCGGCGCGGCGTAGAGCAGGATCAGCGCGCCGACCGGGCCCAGAAGACCCGCCAGCAGCGGACTCGACACGAGATAGTCCAGGAAGTTGAAGTAGAAGGCACCGAGGAGCGCACCGCCCACTGAGCCGATGCCGCCGAACACCGCGGCGATGAAGGTCTGGATCGAGGCTGCTGCGGTGAAGGATTCCGCGGAAATGCCGCGCTGCTGGTGGGCGAAGATCGCCCCGGCGAAACCGGCGAGGGCACCGGCAATCGCGAAAGCCATGAGCTTGGCGCGGACCGGTCCGATGCCGAAGGCCCGTAGGTTGGGCTCGTTGTCGCGCACGCCGATCAGGATGCGGCCGATCCGCGTCTTCCGCATCGACGACACGAGGAAGATCACGAGTATCAGTGCGGCGACGCACAGGTAATACATCGAGCGCTCGTCCTCGAAGTCGAGGAAGAAGAAGGTCGGTCGGTCCACCCGCTCGGGCTGCAGCCACCCGAAGTAGCGCTCCGAGAAGAACGCCTGCTCCACCGCGAAGGCGAACGCGAAGGTGACCACCAGCAGGAACAGACCCTTGATGCGCAGCGCCGGAAGTCCGACCACGACGGCGATAGCGCCGACGATGATCGCGGTCAGCGGGACGGCGAACCAGAAGGGAATGCCAATGCGGTTGGTCAACGCGCCGCCGACCACCGCGCCCACACCTGTCAGCGCGTACTGGCCGAGCGACACCTGGCCCGCCCAACCGGTGAGGACGACGAGCGAAATGATCACGATCGTCTGAATGGCGACGACGCCGCCCAGGTTGGTGGCGCCCGTCCCGACAACGAACGGGTACAGCAGCACCGCCAGCGCACCGAGAACCATCAGCGCAATGCGCGTGATCCGGATGCCCGGGACGCGGAGCAGTACGCGCGGGATCGGGCGCTGCTCCTGCGACGCGACCCAGGACGAAGCCTCGTTTGCGGCCTCGGAGCGCATCAACTGCCGGCGCTGTAGGAAGAGGCCGACACCGATCGTAAGGAGCAGAGCGATCGAGAACAACGGTGCGTCGTCGCGGAAGCTCCACTTCCACGCGGCCTCCAGCACGAAGATCACCGCAGTGGCCGTGGCGGCCACCGGCAGGGACTTCATGCGAGCCAGGACCGCGCCCGCCAGCGCGGGGATGAGCAGCGTCGGGGCTACACCCTGAGTTACGGCACTCGGGCTCGAGATGGTGCCGGTCAGGATCACCGCCACGCCGGACAAGGCGGCCGTCAGGCCCCACACCAGGCAGGCCAGCTTGCCCACGCTGATGCCCAGGAGGGAGGCTCGCTCGGAGTTCTCCGACACGCCGCGCACCGCAACACCCAGGCGGGTGTACCGGAAGATCGCGGCAACCACGATCAACGCGGCCAGCGACACTTCGATGGCGAGAATCTCCGCAAATCCGAACGGGATCTCGAGATTGCCCACGGTGAACTTGAAGCCGGCGAAGGGAATGCCCGCGCGGATTGCCTCGTCGCCCGCCTCCGCAAGCGGGCGGAATTCCTGCGGCGGGAAGAAGGGCAGATCGTCGATGAACCCTGTGAAGAATCCGAGGACGTTGGTGAGGAGAATCGTCAGCACGGTCAGCACCAGGCGGGGAGCGCGCTGGAACCGGATTGCGGCGAGTCCGACGAGTACTCCGACTCCTCCGGCGACAGCCATGCCGAGGAGAATCGCGATGGGGAACGGTGTCGGCGTGAACTGCACCAGGCGGAAGGCGAGCACCCCGCCGGCGATACCCATGGCCGCCTGTGCGAAGTTGATGATGCGGATCGTCCGGTAGATCAGCACGATGCCGACGGCGGTCAGTGAGCCGACCATGCCTTGCACGAGGCCTTGGAACAGGATGGCCATCGGCGTGCCCCGCCCACCGCCGCCGGAACCCGGCAGCAGGACGAAAAGGGTGAGCAGGACGCCGAGCGCGCTACCGCCGTAGATCAGGGCGGCCCGCGCCCGCTTGTTCTGCAGTAGTGCGTTCATGAGGCGGCGTCAGCCGGCAGCGGGTCGGGCACGGTCTGTCCGACGCGGAAAGTGATCTTGGCGCTGCCAGTCGTGTTCGAGGACTCGAGGTACTCCTGGATGATCGCCCCGCCGAGTTGCGTGGCCACGATGTAGTGATACGTCTGCGTCGCGCTGTCCTCGGGGCTCAGTCCGGACGTGGTGCGCGTCCCCTCCACCAGCCAACCGTCGATGACCTCACCGCAGGCATCGACCTGCTGGCGCTTGCGGACGGACCCGGAGATGCGAAGCGAGCTGCCGCTGCCTGGGTCGATCCCGGTGGCGTCGAACGCTTCGCCGGGCACGATCGGAAGGGGAAGAATCAGGACCGGCGGGGTCGGGGTGAACGTGGAGATCGAAGCTCCGGTTTTCGGATCGAACCGCTCGATCTGGTAGATGGCGACGCCCCGGTCCGGCTCGCCGACCCGGACGTCTGTCGGCCCGACTCGCTGCTGGGTCGGGGCCGTCTTGACGCGGTAGCGGGTGACCACGATTTGCCCGGTGCCCATCTCGGACTGGACCGTCTCGAAGGTGAAGGTCGTGTCGTTCTCGGCTTCGACGGCGCGGATGAGGCGCTTCTCGAATCCGGACACCGGGATCTTGAAAGTCGGCGCAGCGGCCAACATCTGCTCGCCGCTGCGGACCCAGCGGTAGAGCCCGACCGCGGGCTTGCCTTCGACGTTGAGGCTGGCCTCCTTGTCGGGGAACTCGGTGAGCGCGGCGGGCGGGCACGGCTCGATCGGTGCGGCCCGGGGTGGGAGGCGGGTCAGGAAACCTTTGTCGTCGAACTCGATCTCGTCGACCTCGACCACGTCTTCGATCTGCCCTACCGGGCCGCCGGAAAAGTTGGCCGGTGCCGGCGGGGGCGGAGGCGTGATCTCGCCGAAGACGATGTCGGCTTGCACGTTCTGCAAGCGAACGGTCGGCTCTGCCTGCTCTCCGCACGCCGCCGCGACCAACCCGAGCAGTGCGATCAGGACCACGGCGCGACTGCGCCGGCCCCTAGACACCGAGTAGCTCCTTCTCACGGGACTCCTTCTCTTCGCGCTTCTCGGCCCGACGTAGCTGGCGCTTGGTCGGCGGAACTGCGACGAACGGATCCTTCATAGAAAGACGCGAGACCAGGGCCACGGCGCGCAGCGTGCCCGGCTGGGCCATCGCCATTCGCTTGCGCAGGGCTCTCGAGAGCTCCTCGGCCATCGCCGCCAGCTCGGGGGTGCACTCCTCCTGCAGGTCGCCCCACAGGGCGCGGGTGGTGAGCCAGGCGAGCTCGCGGTGTTCGGCGTCGGGCGGGAAGCGGCGCAGGAATTGCAACGGCGTGTCCGACGGGTATCGGCATCCGAAGTCGGTAGCAACGTCGCGCCATTCGGCGTAGGCCAAGGCGACGCGCGCACGCGCCCCCAGCTCGCGGGCCTCGGAGCGATTGCGGCCCCGGCGGTACGCCTTGACCACGGCCGGCGTCAGCACCCAGGTGAGTAGTGCGAGCAGTAGCAACGGGACGACGACGAAGATGATGTTGCGCACCTGCTCGCCGAACTGACTCGGCGGCGCGCCCACGACGGGCAGCGTCAGCCGGACGGCGATGTCCTCAGAGGGCAGAACGTTGGGGTCGGTGCGCTGCTGCGAAGCGTCGGCGCCGGACGTGGGCTTGGCCTGCTTCGGCGTGCCGATGACGGGCAGCCACTTGAAGCCGGGGAAGTACACCTCGACGAAGGTCGCGCCGTGGCGGGGACGGACCTGCAGCTTGCCGTCGACCTCCTCACCGCCGTCGAAGCCGTAACCGATGCGGCTCGGCACGCCGACCCAACGGGCGAGCATGCCCTGGAGGGCGACGATCTCGAACGGGCTGGCCTCGCGGCTCTCGGCAAGGATCTCCTGGGCGCGGTCGGGAGTGATGGAGACGGGCACACCGGATCCCGTGGCCACAATCTCCTCGAGCACCCACGTGCGGAGGAAGTCGAAGGTGTCCCACTTGGACTCTTTGGGCGCCTGGTCGATCAGGGTCTGAACGGCGGGCGGCGGCGGCGTCGGGATGTCCAGGAACTCCTGAACCTCGTCCGGCATTTCCGCGGGCGTCTTCCGCAGCTCTTCGATGGTGGGAAGGCCCGCGGCCGCGACGGTGTAGGTCGTGCCCGGCTCGGCCTGACCGGCGACCAGGCGAATGTTGTCGCTGCGGTCGTCGAAGGCCAGCAGCGGACCCTGGGCGATGATGCCGACGGGGTTCGGCAGGCCCGGGAGAACGGCGCCGCCGAGACCGGCGACCGTAAAGGTGGCGCGGACCTCGGGGTCGAGGTCGGGGTCGACGATGCCGTTGCGCGGCACTTCGTTGAGCTCGCTGGCCGCGAAGGCAGGCAGACGCCAGTCGGTTCCGTCGTATACGTCGAGCGAACCGATCCGCCACGGCCCGGAGAGCTCGGACTCGACTTCGAAGAGGACGCGGTCCTGGACCTCCGACAGCGGCACGGTCTTGGGCTTCTGGGCTTCCTGCGCGGGGTCATAAGCCGGGTCCGGGAAGAGGAAGCCGGTCTTCGAGAGCAGCACCATCGCAACGCTGATGCCGATGAGAATCGGAACGCCCTTGGCCGCCTTGCGGAGCTGGAAGGCCAGAGGGGGCTTGATGTCCTCCTCGTCCTCGCCGAGTTCTCCTTCAGCCTGTGTGGCCGACGAAAGCGCGGCCAGGCCGGCGACGAAGAGCACGAGAACCGCGACACCGGAGGCCACCTGCGCCGACTCCGGGACGCTGATGCCGGCAAAACCGGCGACGGGCAGCGGGAGCAGCACGGCGAAGGCGGGCTTGCGCAGCGCCATCGAAACCCAGCCGGTGACGAAGCCGATGACACCCATCAGCCAGCCCACCAGGGCGTACCAACCGATTACGAACGGCACCGGCGGGCGAAGCACGTTGCCCGACGCGACGGCTTCGGCGACCAGCTCGCGGACTTCGAAGATGTTGCCCGGACCGCGGGTGGCGATCATGAGCAGGCCGATGCCGAACAGGCCGCCGACCACCGCGGCGTTGGCGGCCAGGGGGCGCCGGACACGCACCGCGGCGTAGGCGAGGCCCACCCCGAACAAGCCGGCCACGCCGGCGTACAGGCGAGGCGAGAAACCCTGGAAAATGCCTCCGACCATCACGGCCGCGGCGAGAACCGGGAACCCGGCGGCCAGTGCGTACCGCGCCGGGGGCGGCGGTAGCTCTACGTACTCCTCTTCGTCGCCGTCCTCGAGGGGGCTGCTTTCGCCCTCCGCTTCAGTGGCGCCGACCACCTCCTGCGGCGAGACCGTGCTGGTGTCGCGCTCGTCGGAAGCGTCTTCTGTTGTCCCCGGGGGCCGCATTGTGGTCGTCAGAGGGCCTCATCCTGTCTCAACCGGGCCGAACCCGTCTGTCGCCATCGGACAAACAAACGACGGCTCGGTTCGCACAACTGCCAAACGGCTGCGCGCCGAGCCTGTGGACGGCAGGTGGTAACGCCACCGCGCCACCCGATCGTCAGGGCTTCGTCCGCGTGCAATCGCTCAGGCGGCCGCGCCCGCTCCTGTCCTGTCGCCTCCTACAGCCGCGAGGCTCCGCTCTGTCCTGGGGCGACAAGCGCTTCGGGCGGGCCGGTGATACGAATGGGCTGGTGAAAGGTCTGTCGCGCTTCTTGTCGACCTTGGCGGTGCTGGTCCTGGCCTTCGGGGGAATTGCTGTCTGGCCCGGCGGCGGCGCCGCGTCAGCCGATCCACAGGAGCCGGTGAAGCTCACCGCGCCCCAGACGGTGGTTCGGGAGTACGACCCGCTGGTCGCCACCGACCCGGCCAACCAGAGCGGGTACACCCAGGATCCGACCACCTGCTCGACCGCTCCCCACTGCGACACGATCCCGCTGGAGCTCGTGGTCTCCGACGAGCTCAAGAACTCCGACACCGAGGACTACTTCCTCCGCCTCACCATCGAGTGGGACAACGCCGGCGGCGACAATGTCAACGCCTATCTCTACGACGACCCGTACGCCGGCGAGTTCTACATCGCCAGCGGAGCGACGGCGGAGATGCCCGAGAAGATCAACCTCTACCGCCCCGAGAAGAAGAAGTACATCCTCGTGGTGCACAACACCACCGGAGTCAACGCGGGTTACAAACTGACCGCGGCGATCACCGTCGAGCCCTTCGGCGGTGCCCCGGACTTCGGCGGGGTGAACGAGAACCCCAGCCGGCCCACGACCACTCGCCCGTCCAACGACAACGACGACGAACCGTTCTTCGACGACTCCGACGACACTCCGGCCCCGCCGCCCGCGATCGTCGACAACGGCTTCGGCCCACCCCCGCCGCTCGCTGATGTTGAGCGCGACGAGTCCCTTTCTGCTCTGGCTCGCGACCGGGGTGACTTCGAAAGCTCGCTGACCGCGCCCGACTTCACTCTGCAGGAGGAGGAGGCGCCTCCGCCCGACCCGGTGTCGGGTGCGACCGTCGCCCTTCTCGGTGGCCTGCTCCCCGCCTCGCTGGTTGGCGGCGGCGTGTTCTGGCTCCGACGCAAGGGCGGAACGGCTACCGCCGGCTTCTAAGCCTTCAGCGCGCCCGCCAACAGGGCGGCGTGCACCCACACGAAGGGGCTCCTCATGGATCTCTCAGATAAGGCCGTCGAACTTCTGACCACTGGCAAGTTCAAGGAACTGCACAAGCTTCTCGGTCCGCAGATGGCCGGGCTGGTCACCCCCGGTCAGCTGGAAGATGGCTGGACCCAACTGCAAGCCATGAGCGGCCAGTTCCAGAAGGTCGAGTCGCGCGGGGAAGAGAAGGCGCAGGGGATGAAGTTCACCGTCCACATCCTGCGTTTCGAAAAGGGCAGCCTCAAAGTCCTCAGCCGGGAGGCCGACGGCAAGCTCGCCGCGCTGGCGATGCAGCCCGGTGAGCCCCCGACGCCTGTAGGTCCGCCCGAATACGCCGACTCTTCGGCCTTCACCGAGTCGGAGGTCCGCGTTGACTGCGAAGGCTTCCCGCTGCCCGCGCTGCTCACCGTGCCGAAAAAGGCGTCGGGCGCGCCGGCAGTTGTGATGGTCGCGGGCTCGGGTCCGAATGACCGCGACGAGACCATCGGCAAACTGAAGCCTTTCCGCGACATTGCCCAGGGCCTGGCCACCAAGGGCATCGCTTCGATCCGCTACGACAAGCGGACGAAGGCCGCGCCGGGCATGTTCGACGCGAAGAGGGGCACCCTGCACGACGAGGTGGTCAAGGACGCGGTCAGCGCCCTCAAGGTGCTCAAGTCAAAGACCGGAGGCAAGCTCGGACGCAAGGGTGCGGTCGACGCAAAGCGCATCTTCGTGCTGGGCCACAGCCTCGGGGCTCTGGCGGCGCCCCGCATCGTCCAAGCCGCGCCGGAGTTCGCCGGGATGGTGCTGCTCGCCGGTACAACACGTCCTTTGGAGGACGCCGTCATCGCGCAGATGACCCACCTCGCCGGGCCGAAACCGACGAAGGACGTCAAGGCGCAGTTGAAGCGCATCGCCGACCAGGTGGCCCTCGTCAAGTCTCCCGACCTGACGCCTGACACCCCGATCGAGGATCTACCTCTCGGTATCAACGCGAGCTACTGGCTCGACCTGCGGGACTTCGACTGCGTCGCGGAGACGGCGAAGCTCGCCAAGCCCGTGCTGGTCTGCGCCGGCGAGGTCGACTACCAGGTGCCGGTCGAGCAACTCGACGATTGGCGCAAGGGATTGAAAGGCCATCCCGACGCCGACATCAAGCTCTACGACGGGCTGTCCCACGCCTTCATGCCAGGCACGGGCCAGGCCTCCGACTACGCGATCGAGGCCAACGTCGACGCTCGGGTGGTCAACGACATCGCCGCATGGCTCCTCGCCCACTGATGCAACAATCACGGCCATGAACGAAGTCGAGCTCCCCGCCGTCGAGCTGTCGGCAGACCACCCTGGCTTCTCGGATCAGGCCTATCGCCAGCGGCGCGCCGCTATCGCCGCGGTTGGCGAGGCGTACCGCTCCGGCGAGACGATCCCGGACGTCACCTACACAGAGGACGAGCAGGGTGTGTGGCGGGTCGTGTCAGCGGAATTGCGGGAGAAGCATCGCAAGTACGCCTGCGCGGAGTACCTCGACTCATCGGAACGACTGGATCTGCCGAAGGACCACGTGCCCCAGCTCGAAGACGTGTCGAGCCGGCTGCAGAAGCTCGCCGACTTCCGCATCGAGCCCGTGCCGGGCCTCGTGCCGACGCGGCGCTTTTACGGTTCGCTGGCCGACCGGTGCTTCCTCTCGACCCAGTACATCCGGCATCACTCTGCGCCGTACTACACGCCGGAGCCCGACATCATCCACGAGGTGATCGGGCACGCCAACACGCTGGCCTCGCCCCGAATGGCCGACCTCTACCACGAGGCCGGCAAGGCCTCCGTTCGAGCCGAATCCGACCTGGCGATGGACTTCTTCAGCCGGGTGTTCTGGTTCACCCTCGAGTTCGGCGTGCTGTGGGAAGACGGCGAGCTGCGCACCTACGGCTCGGGGATCCTCTCGTCCTACGGCGAGATCGAGGAGTTTCGCAAGGCCGAAGTCCGCGACTGGGACCTCGCGGCGATGGGGGTTCAGCTGTACGACATCACCCAATTCCAGCCGCTGCTCTTCGCCGCGCCGAGCTTCGACCAGATGGTCGATGACCTCGGTAGGTTCTTCGCCGATTACGACGACGACACCCCAGGGCGATTCGGAGCGACGGCGCTTCCTTAACCGTCCAATTCGCTGAGGAGATCGGCGGCGATCTTCTCTCCGACCAACACCGCAGACAGATGGGTGTTGGCCCGCGGCACCCACGGCAAGATGCTCGCGTCGGCGACGCGCAGGTTCTCGAAGCCGTGAACGCGTCCGCTCGGATCGACCACCGTGGTCTGGTCATCCGGATCGCCCATCCGGCAGGAACTGGTCGCGTGCGACACGTCGAAGACCGCGCGTAACAGGAGGGCTTCGAAGTCGGGATCCGACACCGCTTCGCCGACGGGGACGAGAGTGGTCTCCAGCGAGTTCGCCAGCAGCCCGAGATTGTTCCCCACCTCCTCGAAGCTGGCGGTTCGCGTCAGCGAAGCCAACTCCTCCGCTACCCGCCGGATGCGCCGGACGTCCTCCGCACTGGCCAACATGTCGAAGTCGACGCGTGGATCCACTCGGGGATCCACAGTGTGCAGACGGATCCGGCCCGTCGAATCCACCCGGTTGACCCATCCGATGACGGCGCCCACCTCGGGGTCCTCCGTGGCGGTTGCGGAGATCATGCCGCCGTCAGGCTCGCTGCCGCCGCCGGTGTCGAAACGGAGGCAGAACGCGGCGTGCCGCCGCCCCGCAGGCGGCGCCGAGGAATTCAACTGGATCAGCACGGCGAGGGCGGGGTGGTCCTGCAACCCGAGCCCCACCGGCAGGTCGGCGCGCACGTCGATCCCAAGCTCCCGCAATTCGGCAGGGGGCCCGATTCCCGACCGCAGCAGGACGGCGGGTGAGTGAATCGCTCCCGCGCTCAGCACTATCTCCGAAGCGCGGACCTCGAGCTCCAATCCGTCTGTGAACGCGCTCACTCCGACCGCTCGCCCAGCCTCCCAAGTCACCCGATCGACGAGCGCGTTGCCCCAGATCTGCAGGTTGGGCCTGTTCCGCGCCGGCTCGAGGTATGCGTCATTCGTCGACACCCTGCGACCATGCCGGGCGTTGTACGCATAGGGCGACAGCCCTGTGGCGCCCGGCGCGTTGTGGTCGGGGGCGTACACGTGCCCCGCGGCAATGCACGCGCCGTGAAACGCCTCGTCGAGCGCGCTGTTGTCCGCCGTCCTGGGGCGACAGATGGGTATGGGCCCGTCGGCGCCGTGAAATTCGAGGGCGCCGAAGTCCAGGTCGGTTTCCAGTGCCTTGAGGTGGTGGAGCACATCGGTGAACGACCACCCGGGGCAACCGGCGTCGGCCCATTCATTCAGGTCGGCCACGGTGGGACGCACGGCGAAGAGCCCGTTGATGGCCGAGCTCCCGCCCACGCCGCGCCCCCGTCTATACAGAGCGGGGGGCTGGACGTGTGAGCGCGACGCGAGAAGCCCGGGATACATGTGGGTCTCGGCGTACTCGGGTGCCATGAGTTCGAGGGGCCCGATCGACGCCAACCCGTCTGGGGTCTCTCGCGAGGAGTAATCCCGCCCGGCTTCGAGAAGTACCACCGTGCGGTCACCTCCCGCCGAGAGACGACTGGCGATGACGGCACCCGAAGAGCCGGCGCCCACGACCACGACATCGCATTCGACGACCCGCCCGCCAGCCGCGAGGCTCACGGTGAAGGTTCTCCCGCGGCCGCTGCCCATAATTCGGCGGCCGGAGGGCGACCGATGAAGTTGGCCGTCACGACTCCGTCCGTATCCGCGACGAGGGTGGCGGGCACGACGTCGATGGCATAACGGTCGTGCAGGTCGCGCCGTGTCTGCCAAGGCACCTCGTCGTAGGCCACGTTCGGACTCTCCAGGGGTCGAGCCTTGGCCACCGTCTCCGCACACGTATCGCAAGTAGAGGACGTGAACACGACGACGAGCTTCGGCTTCTCCGGGGAGGCGAAGTCCCGACGGTCGAGTTGGACTGGGAGGGTGAAGTTGCGCGGCTGCGTCGGAGCGTCACCGTGCAGCGAGGCCCGCCGCCGCTCGATCACCCACGCGACCGCGACCGCGACGAACACCAACGCCGCCGCTATCAGCACCCGCTCCACGACCCCACTTTCTCGCAACTTCGGTCCGCCGAACGCGCTGCGCGCCTTTCCGGAACCGAAGTTGTGGGGGTCAGGGCAAGAACGGGATGGCGAGTGAGGTGCTGATGCCCGTGCGGCCGACTCGGTACATGGCGCGCTCGACCACGACCGGTCGATCCGCCTCCACGATCAGCGCGGCCTCCAACACTTCCTCCTGCAACCCAGGTGAGGCGGCGGCGAGGACGTCGTTGAGCTTGAAGCCGCGCCGCCCAAGGGGAGGCACCGTGAGACCACCCAGCTTGTCCAGTACTTCCGCCCGCCCGTCGGCGATAGCGGTGACTTTGACCTTGGTCGGGTGATCCGACGCGTTGTGCACGACGATCCATTCCTCCACGGCACTGGTGGCGACTCCTGCGGCGAGCCCCCACTTCACGGCGGGCTCCGTGCCGCCAAGGGTGGTGCCGATCCCGGACCGCTTGCCGGTGGCCTCGATGCCGCGCTCGATCACGACCCCCACCCCGTTGAGTGACCGGAACAACGCGGAGTGGCCCATGCCTTCAGGCACCTGAACACCAGCCTCGGCCTCACCGTTTACGGTCAGCGTCACACGGCCCTGCGCCGGCACCGGAACGGCCAAGGGCTCGAATACCCCGTCGTCGAGCACCATCTCCAAGTCCACGGAGGCTTCCTCCTCGCTGGGGTTGTAGAGATGGAATCGCTCGACCACGCCGCCGCCCACCACCCCCTCGGGAAAGCGCCAGGTCTCCGCGGCCGCGGGGGCGCCTATGCCGGCAACAATTCCCCGCTGCCCGGGCTCGGCGCGGCGGCCGATCTTGCCGACGACGAGTCGGCCACTGCGCGCCACGATCGAAGTCGAGACGGCGGCCTCGCGCCGCACGTGGTCGCCAACGTTCACCGCGACGAGCGATCGGGCCGGCACCACAACTCCCTGCAGATCGGCCGGCTCAGCCCTACCTTCCGTGGCCGCGAACCCGAGATCGACGATCGCCGGGACGGAGAAAGGGTTGTAGAGGTGCAGTAGAAGCGTCGAGGCGCGCGTGGTTGCGCCATCGGCGAAGTACCAGGAGTCCGAGCCGGAAATCGCGCAGGCGCTGAGATCGAACCCCAGCGAGCCCGCCACTCCCTGCTCTACGACCACGTCTCCCCCATCGACCTCCACTGTCACTGCGACGTGCGGCGACTGCACGAACTCCTTTGGGTTCAAGACGAATCGGCTGTAAGCGCCGACTGCGAATCGTTCCTGCACCGCCGGCGGCGGCGCCGGCGCTCCGGGCGAGAACGCGACCACCGTCGCAATGCCTTCCACGGGCTGGTCGCCCATGTTGGCGACGACGACGGTGAGTTCTGCATCACCGTCGGCTGATGTGGAGCCTCCGGGGCAGTACCAGGTGGTCGATCCCGCGGCCGAGCCGGGCGCGGCAACAACGACCGCCTCCTGACCAGTGGGAGCTGGCGGGCGCGATTCCCCGAGAACGAAGCGGTCCACCAGCACCACTCCCAGCAGAACCGCGACGATGACCGCGATGACGGGCGTTCGTCGCGACATCACGCGGCCGCCTTCGCTGTGGCGCGACGCTCGGCTCGGCGGGCGCGTGTCGTCTGCCAGACCCACCGGGCTGCCAGGAACCAGGCGGCGATCTGCGCGGCGCAGATACCCCACTGCCAAATCGGGGACCGATAGGACAAGGTCGCGGCGCCGCCCGCCTCGATGTCCCAGGCGTTCGCCACTCCGAAAGCCGCCTCGCGCGGCGCGCCGCCGCCCTCACCTCGCAAACGCCAGCCGGCCGACGGACTTTCGGCCAGCAGGATCCGCGTACCGACCTCCACAGCGCCGGAGAACTTGGTCGGCACCTGCTCGTTACCTTCGGGAAGGACGGACGCGGAGCCGCTCAAATCGGCGGATGCAGCACCGATCAGACCGCCCTCCACCAGAGTGCCACCCGGTAGTTCGGCCCGCGACGGGATCCACGCCGCGTTCTCGAACAGGATCACCGCATCCTCGGTCTCTATGCGGCCCAGATCGACCTGGCGGTCGAGGATGGTGACGAGTTCTGCCGACACCGGCGCACGCTTCGCCTCCGGCGCGGGGCGCCGCGCCACCGCCACATAGCGGATACCCATCGGTGCCAACATCCGGCCGAGCTGCGTCGTCGCCTGGCCCGAAGCCAGCGAAAAAGCTTCCGGAACGCGCTCTGTGGCGCCCGGCGGCGGACCCGGCCACATCTCGGTCGCTTCGAGCCCGCCGTCGCGCGACAGCGAGTACGAAGTGCCCGGGAAGCCGGACATCTTCCACGGGTGTCCCGGCACGGCGGCGGCGTCGCCCAGCCACAGGATGCGGAAGTCGCCCTGTTCGAGCCGCGCCCCTTCGGTGACGAAGGCGAGGGAGCCACCCAGGTCGCGCTCGGGCTGGTCCCAGCGGCCACCGAAGGCCCCGCCGAAGATGGGCAACGCGCCGAGGACGATCGCCAGGGCCGCGGCAGGCGGCGCGATCTGTCGCCATCCGAAGCGGTAGGCGGGTAGGTCGAGTTCGAATGCCAGAACCCCCAGGCCGGCGGCGAAGGCCAGGGCGATCGCCGACAGAGCCAGTGCCGGCTCAGGGGAGCGCATCGGTATCGGCACCCAGCCGCGCGACACAGCCCACGCGAGGAGCCATCCCGCGATCGCCGCGCCCCATGAGGCGGCGGCCCACTTCAGCCGCCACGAACGACCGATGACGAGCGGCAGCGCGGCGGCAGCCAGCCATGCCCAGCCGGCAGGGGGGCCGCCCCATGGTCCGGTCTGGAATCGCAGCAGCTCATCGAATGCGAAGCCGCCAACCGGCGGCGGGGGCGCAAGGAAAGTCGACAGCGACCACGGCAGGAGAAGCGCGGCGCCGAGCAGCGCGGCTCCCAGGCCGGCGCGAACCGTCCGGAAAGGCAGAAGCTCGTCCGACCCGACCAACGCCGAGCCGGCCCACAGGCCGATGGTTCCGACGACGGCGACCGGAAGGACGGCGGGGGCAAAGGCGCCGGCGACGGCCAAGCCGATTCCGGCGCCGAGCAGCATTCGGCGGGCCGGCAACTCACCTTCCGCAACTCGCACCAGCCCGGCGAACACCCAGGGCACCACCGCCCAGGTCACCAGTCCGCTCCAGCGGCCCGCTGAGAGCGCGTTCCAAGGCACAGGAATTGCCGCGTAAGTGATGAGAACTGTGGCCCGCGCTTTGGTCGATTCCAACCGGCTCGCCAGGCGGAAGGCTCCCACCAACCCGAGGGGAAGCATTCCGAGCACGAGCAACTTCTGCAGCAGGCCCATCGCGCCGAGAAGCAGGCTCCCCGCGACGCCCAGCAGCGCGAACGCGGGAGGCGACGCCCCCTCCCCCCCGAGTCCCACCACCCGCCAGGCGGTGCCGTAGAGGCGCAACATGGCGAAGGGGCTTTCCGGCATCGGCAGTTGTTCACCGATGGCGGCGAGCTGGCCGTTCCACAGGCTTCGCGACCCGAACGCGACGACCAACGCGATGAGGGTGGTGACCACAGCAGTTGCAGAAGGCCGGATAGCCGCCGACATCCCCCGATTGGCTGCTTCGACGAATCGACCCTGGTCATCGCCGGTCAGGTGGTGCTCTCGGGCGAAGTTGGTGAGCCCCGCGGTACCGCGTGACTGCAGCCGCCGCGCCTCGCTGTCGGGTATCGACCGCGTGGCGCGAACGGCCCGGCGCGCCGTCTTGAGACTGCTCCGGTTCTGCTTCGTCGCGTTCCAACGCCACGCCGCCAGTACCCCCGACGCGGCACGAGGCCGGCCGGTGACCAGTGCGGCGATCATGCGGAAGACGCTCACCACGATGGCCTGCGGCATCACGCGTAGGCGATGCAGGGGTCCGTATGACTTGAGCGCGGCCCGCATGGCGTGACGCAGGAGGAGCACGTCGAGATCACGTGTGGACTTCACGCCCGGCGGGAGACGCAGCCCCTCCTGAGCGGCTTCGCGATGGCGAACTCGCGCCGCGGGGGCGACCAGCACGCGCGCTCCGGCGATTTGAGCGCGCCACGACAGGTCGACGTCCTCCCCACAGAAGAGCATCGCCGGGTCGAAGCCGCCGAGACTCTTGAAGAGGTCGGCCCGCACGAGGACGCATCCACTCGGCGCGCAGAACACGTCGCGCACCGCGTCGTGCTGCTCCTGGTCCAGTTCCCCCCGCTCGACGAGCGGAACCGGCATGCCCATCTTGTCGGCGCTCATGCCCACCTTCAGCAGCACTCCCGGGTCGCGCCAGTCGACGAGCTTCGGCGCGACCATTCCCGCGTTCGAACGGAAGGCCTCCTCCACGAGCAGCCGCACGACGTCGGGGTCGGGCGCGATGTCGTCGTGGCACAACAACAGGTGAGAGGCCCCTTCGACGACCTCCAGCACGTCGTTGGTCGCGGCGCCGTAACCGGGATTGCGGCCCAGCCGGCGGACGTAGGCGCTGGGCAGGACGTCCGCAATCCGCCGGGTCGGGTCCTCCTTGCTGCCGGCGTCCAGGATCAGGACCGAGAGGTTCGGATAGTCCTGCTCCCCCAGCGCGGTGAGGCACTCCTCGAGCCAGGGGCCGGGATCATGGGTCACCACCACGGCCACCACCGCAGGGACCGTGGCGTCGGCTGCGGGGATCGGGTCGGTGTCAGCCATGGAAGTCCGGGACTATGTGCTTGCAATAGTTAGCGAATGTGTTACTGTAGCTAGCACAAGCGCAGCAACCCCTCATCCTCGCAAAGGAGCACATCAATGCCCACCATCCCCAGCGTTCCGACCATCCAGGTCCCCTCGCTCGACAAGGCCCGCACCACACTCACCGACGTTGCCTACGTAGGCGTTGGCGCCGCCGTCCTGACGGCCCAGCGGGTACAGGTTGCCCGCAAGGACGTCCAGGAACTGCTCGAAGACGGCTTCGCCAAGCTCATCAACGTGCGCCCCGCCGAGGTTCGCACCGAGATCAGCGAGCGCATCGACACCCTCGCCGAGGCCGGCCGCAAGGCGTTCCGCAAGGAGGACGCCAAGCCCGCCGCCAAGACGAGCACGAAGGCTGTTTCCTCCAAGGCCGCGGCCTAGTTCCACCGCTTCAAGCAGAGAGCCCCCGGCGAAAGTCGGGGGCTCTTTCGCGTCCCGGCTCAGGTCCGGGCACCCTCCTCGTGATAATCCTGATCAACGTTGACCGACCACGTGTCGTGGCCGGCGTTGTTCAGGATGTTCTCCACCGACAGCATCGCGGTGAGCATCGAATGGTCCTGGTTGTTGTATTTGTGCATCCCGTTGCGCCCGACCGGGTGCACGTTTGGAGCAACCTCCCGCAACCAGTCCCGCATGGTGGCCACGTGGGCCTTGTAGGTCGAGTCGTACATGGGATACGCCTTGGGCATCCGCACCACGTAGCCGGTTTGAACCGATCCGGGCTTCACCAGCTTCAGTCGCTCCAACTCACGAGTGCCCTGGGCGATGAGGTCGTCGTCGGACCTGGTCCAGAGCGCGTCTCCCTCGAAGCAGAAGTACTCGAGCCCTAGACACGTCCGACCCTCCTTGACGAGGTACGGCGACCAGGAGCCAAAGTTCTGAATACGCCCCACCTCGACTCCCGGGTCGTGGATGTAGATCCAGTTGTCCGGAAATCCGGCTTCTTCCGGCACCACGAGAGCGACGGTCAGGAAGTCCCGGTACGAAAGGCCCTTCGCTGCGGTCAGTACGTCTTCAGGCGGGCGGGGATCCATGCACTCGACGAGCTGCGAAAGCGGCATGGACGACACGACCTCTGTCGCCTCGTAGCGCGTCGGGGTGCCGTCCTTGCCGATGGAACTGACACCGACGGCTCGCCCGCTCTCGTGATGGATTGCGCTCACACGCGACTCCATTACGACCTTCGTGCCCTTGGCTTCCACGAGCTCGCGTGCCCGCTCCCACATCATCCCCGGGCCGTACTTCGGGTAATTGAACTCCTCGATCAGGCTGGTCACGTCCTTCTTGTTGCGGCCCTTGGGCAGCAACGAGTCGACGACGGCGCGCACCAACGACAGGTTCTTGATGCGCTGCGCCGCCCAGTCGGCTTCGATCTCGTCAGCGGGGACGCCCCACACCTTCTCCGTGTAGGTCTTGAAGAAGATGCCGTAGAGCCGCCGACCGAACCGAGCCGACACCCAGCCCTCGAACTTGGTCTGGTCCTTCGGCGGGCGGATGCGCGCCCAGACATATGAGGCGACGCAACGGATGGCTTCGATGATGCCGAGGCCCTTGAGCGCGTTCATGGCCCGCAACGGGTAGTCGAACAACTTGCCGCGGTAGTAGATCCGCGACAGGCGGGGGCGGAGCAGGAATTCCTCTCGGCCGAGGATCTCGAACCAGAGCCGCTCCACGGAATCCACCTTCGTGAAGAAACGGTGGCCCCCAATGTCGAAACGCCAGCCGTCGCGCTCTGCGGTACGGCTGATACCGCCGACGACATTGTCGGACTCCAGGACGGTCGTGCCGGCGGCATGACCCGCTTTCGCGAGCTGGTAGGCCGCCGTCAAACCCGCGGGCCCGGCCCCGATTACGACGACCTGGTGGGCCGTATCAGAGGGGGTCGAACCGGTGGATGACACGAGAGGCAAGGCTAATGGGGTGAACTTCCCGCGCCGGCCTGGGCCGACAGCCCTCATCGCGCTGGGCTATGGGCTTCTGTTGTTGTCCTGGGCTGTGTCCAATTCGCCCGGATCGTCGCCCGACGAACCCGCGCATCTCACCAAGGCACTAGGGGTCGCGAGCGGGCAATTCGTCGGTCGAGACGCCGACTATCCCGTGACTCCGGAGTTCGGGCCGGCCCAGCTCCTGTGGATCAATTCCGTGACGCGTTCGTTCGAGGTGCCTCGGGCAGCGACGTTCGGCACCATCGCCACCTGCAACGCGTTCCGGCCCGAGCAGCCTTCGACGTGCATCACCTCCCGCTTGAGGCAGAGGGCTTCGGGCCGCGACTCGATGGAGAGGACCCATACCGGCTCGTACCAACCCGCGCCCTACCTGCCCATCGGATTGGCGGCGCGGCTGGGCGGCGCCGCGCCTGGCGCGGTGATCGCGGGTCGGCTGGTGGTCGCAGCCGTGTCCTTGTCATTGATTGCGCTCGCGGCGGCCAGTCTGTGGTCCGCCGCGTGGCGACGATGGTCGGCGCTCGGATTGACCGTGGCGCTCAGCCCGATGGTGATCTTTTTGAGCGCTTCCCTATCGCCGAGCGGGATGGAGATCGCCGGCGGCGTCGCGGCGAGCGCGGGAGCGATCGCAATATCGCGAAGCACCGAGCGAAGACGGATCGCCTGGGTGGCTTTGGGCGCGGGCGGCACCGTCATGGCGCTGTCGCGCTCGACAGGGCCGGTTTGGGCAGCGGCGATGCTGCTCTTGGTGGTGGCCCTGAGTGGCGTGCGGGGCGCGGTGATCCGATTGCGGGCGGGCGGCGGGCTTGCCCTCGGGGCGCTGGTAGCCATGGCTCTCGGGTCTGCGGCAACCTTTGCGTGGGACCTGTCGTTCATGCCGGCTCCCCCACGGTCGCCGCAGCCGGGCCGGCTGTTCGAGGCGGTCGCGCACCTGCCGGAGTTGCTCCGTCAATCGATCGGCGTGTTCGGCTGGCTCGACACGGCCATGCCTGCCCTGGCGTACACCGCGTGGCGGATGATGCTCATTGCCGTGATTGGCCTCGCGTTGCTCGTCGGGAACCTCCGGGAGCGTCTGGTGTTGCTCGCCGCCACCGCAGCGGTGCTTGCCGCGACGATCGGGCTGACGCTGGCCGCGGTCTACCCCACCGGGTTCGACACCCAGGCCCGCTACACGTTGCCGATCGGCGTGGCGGTGCCGCTGCTGGCAGGCGAGATCGTGGCACGGCGCCGCCATCGCGTGTCAGGGCTGCTGCCAGAGCGCCTGCCACTTGCGTTTGCGGCGACAGCTGCCGCGGTGCACCTCATCGGCTGGTACGCCAACGGGCGCCGCCACGGAGTGGGTATCGATGGTCCGCTCTGGTTCATAGGCCGAGGTGAGTGGAGCCCCCCCATCGGCTGGGCCTTCTGGGCGGCAGTAGCTAGCGCGGGCGTTGCGTTGGTCGCCGGATCTTCGATCGCCTACGGCGGAACCCGGCGCGGTCGCCACACGACGGAGCACGACTACCCGGGTGGGTAGACCGTGAGGTTGGCGGATTCGGCGCTGCCCGTGGCGCTGGCGGTGAGCACATTGCGCCACCGGGGGCGGACGTTGTTGAGGTGTGCATTCAGAAGACCGCATTTGCCACTGACCGCCCGGTAGCTCGACGACCAGACCAGCCACACCGTGAAACCGGCGGCGCGCTGGTGGACGCGCTGCGCGAGCCGTTCCGGATCGCTCTCCTTCATGCGTTCCGCGTAGTCCACCCAGTCGATGAGCGTGGGGCGCTGGAGGTCGGGGTAGGTCACCTGGCGGAGTCGGTCTCCGTGACCGAGGCCCTCGAGCCGCCTCGCCACCGCGGGACCCAACTGGTCCGGGCAGTACACGACGAGGTCGTTGGCCCGGGCGCGCGTCGCCAGGACCGCGGCGATCTCGCCGGCTTGCGTGCGCTCCTGGTCCGCTCCCGCCGTCCCGACGAGCAAGCCGAGACCGGCCACCACCGCCACGACTCCGCGTCGCAGCTTCACCGCGCCGATGTTGGACGCGCCGAGCGCGACAAGTAGGAGAAAGGGCACGAGGACTACAGCGGCGTACCGGGGTTGGAACGCGCCCCGCGTGATGATCCCTACGATCGTGGCGAGCAGCAACGTGGCGAGCACCAGGAGCCCGATGTTGCGCCCTGGCGTCGAGCCCCTTAGGTCCAGCAGGAGAAGCTTCTCGTCGACCCGCGGGTCGAGTCGACGCCCGAAGGCGCCGATGAGGGCGAGCAGCACGAGGGCCAGTCCGAGCAGAGACGACGCGTCGGTTCCCGTACCTCCGAAGGAGAGAACGGCGATCACGGGGGTCGACGCGCCCAACACCCCGGCCCACGGCGTTCCCGTGTGTTGGACCTGGTAGAGGAAGCTCGGCAGCCAGGGGACGATCGCCAAGAGCCCGGTGCCGATCCCGACCATCGCCCAGCTCGACGGGAACTTCACCGATCCGGATTCGTAGGGCTTGGCCCGTTCGGCGCGCAGCGCTAGAACGACGAGCAACGCGGCAACCAGGTACAGCGCCCAGTAATGAGTGAGCACCAGCGCGCCGGTGACCACCATCAAACCGAACATTCGTGGTGTGGTCGGCTTGTCCAAGAACCCGTTCAACAGCACGACGCCGATCGCGCTCAGCAGCACAACCAACGAGTACATGCGCGCCTCGGTCGCGTACCTCAGGGCGAACGGCGACGAGGCCATCAGCACTACCGCGAGCCATGCACCTTCCCGTCCCGCGAGGCGCCGGCCGGTGAGCCAGAGGAACGGGAGTGCCGCGACAGCGAACACACCCGACATGGCGCGCACCGCGAAGTCGGATGACCCGAATATCTCCATCCAACCCTTGAGCACCACGTAATAAAGGGGCGGGGCGCCGTCCTGGCGGAGCGCGCCGGCCATGTCGCCGAAAGGAACCTTCGCGATGTTCACCGACAAGGTCTCGTCCAGCCACAACGGAGAAGTGGCAACGAAACGCAGCACCAGGCCGCCGACGAGCACCAAAGCCACGCCGAGATCGATCCACGCGGGCTCCGCGGCCACCGCGACCTTTGTCTTAGGGGCAGCGTCGACGCCAGGGGTCCACCCCCGGCGCGCTACGTCAGTGGCCACCCCCGCCCCTGGAGCCGCTACTCAGCCGAGTTGACGACGGAGGCGATCGCGCGCCACGTCCACGAGCGTGCGGGCTCCGGCGTTGCGGAGGTACCAGAGCGCCACGTTGAACTCATGCCGCCAGCCACCCTTCCGCCGGATGGCGGCCAGCTCACGCCGCAGCAGTGAAGAAGCCTCGGGGTCCATGAGGTCCGGAGCGCGGCGCGGATTCCGGCAGAACGCGAGGAGGGGCTCCAACGCCTTCGACCACGACATGTCCGGCGCCACTCGCCCGACGTTCTTCCGGCACAGCGAGTTCAGCTCGTCGTCGTCGACCAGGCGGAACAAGGCGTCGGCCAGGGCGTCCACATCGCCTGCGGGAACGGTGAGGCCGAGATGCTCGGACTCGATGATGTCGGCGAGCGCGTCGCCGCGCGTGGCGACGATGGGCAGTGAGGCCCACAGGTAGTCCAGGATCCGGGTCCGGAAGCTGAACGCGGTTTCGACGTGGTCGAGGTGGGTGCTCACCCCGATGTCCGCGTCGCACAGGTAGTTGTGCCGGTCCTCGTAGGCGACCCAGTCCTCGTTGAAGAAGACGTGAGTCCCCACCAGACCGAGCTCCGCCGCCAGCTCCCGCGCCGCCACTGCCATGCGCATCTCCGGTACGTGCGGGTTCGGGTGCTTTGTGCCGAGGAAGAACAAGCGGACGTCGTCGCGCCGTTTGCGCAGCTGATCGATGGCGCGGATCAGGGTCAGCGGATCGAACCAGTTGTAGATCCCCCCGCCCCAGAGGATCACCTTGTCGTCAGGTCCGATCCCGGGGACCGCCCCCTTGATCGCGGAACGGGTCTGCGTGGGCGGCGTGTCGGGGACTCCGAACGGAGCCACGGTGATCAGCGACTCGAGCGTTTCGTCTTCGTCGTAGACGATGGCATTGACGCGCCCGAGAGCGGCCATCTGGCCCAGCCAGAAGTCGCGCTGCTTTTCCGAGGCGCACATGAAGAAGTCGCCTCGCATCAGCTGGTCATTGAGCACAGCGGTCGAGGAGTGCACCACCTGCCGGCGCACCGTTTCACCCTTGTCGCGTCCCTGCTCCAGCTGTTCGAGGTGGAAAGGGTCGTAGATGTCGACGACGATCACCTTCCCGGACGAACGCAGGAACGGGTGCTCGTGCATCAGGAATCCCTGGAAGATGAAGACGTCACACCACTTCTCCAGCCGGCGCAGCTCCCCATCGTCCACCGACCGCACGCGGAAGCGCGGGTGGGTTACTTGGCAGCGCCCGACGGTTACCAACTCGACGTCGTGCTCCCGCGACAAGGCGCGCGCCATCTCCCACGATCGGATAGCCGGGCCGGCCATCTTCGGAGTGAGGCTGTCGCCGGTCGCAATCACGATCCGGTGCCGCTCCGAGAAAGCCTCCTTCACACCAAAGGTTTCCGTAACCGCGTTGAAACTCGAGACGAACGCGGCTTCACCGACGTTCGGAGTGAGCGGGCGGCGAAACAACCGGAGAATCTCCGCGTCGGTGCGCTGACGCGCGGACTGGACCGCCTTACGGGAGGCTTCGAGTTGAGGGAGCGCCTCGACAAAGGCGTTCACCGCGTAGGCGGGCGCCAGTGTCTGCTTTGACACCTCGGCGGTATCGGTCGGCGCGTCGGCTTCGCCTGGCTTCAGAGCGGCACTGCTCTGCTGAGTCACTCCGAGATCGAGGGCGTGCGGGTCGTCTCCTCCCAGCACGACACCGCGGCGGATGGCGAGAGCGAGCGCAGCGGGCAGGACCTTGGCAAGGGTGTCGTCGTCGTAGTTCTTGTAGATCGTGAAGAGCGCGTTTCGCTCGAGCAGGTAGTGCTCGCGCCACTGGCGCAGCCGGGATGCCGACGCGTGGTGCCGGTGATACACCAGCGACTCGGGAACGAACCGCACCCGCCATCCCAGGAGCCAGAGACGCCAGCCCAGGTCGACATCCTCGAAGAACATGAAGTAGCGGTCGTCGAATCCCCCGGCGTTGGCGAACACCTCCGCCCGGCAGACCATCGCCGCGCCGGTGGCAAAGAGCACATCGGACTCGCTGTTGTACGCGCCGGCATCCGGCTCGCCGACGTGCAGTTTGAAAGCGTGCCCGTAGTAGCTCAGCGCGGCATCGACGAAGTCGATGACCTTGCCCTCCCAATCGAGGACCTTGGAAGCGACACAGCCGATGGTCCCGTCGCGCTCCAAGGCGGCCACCGCTGTCGCGAGCCATTGCGGATCGGGCTTTGCGTCGTTGTTCAGGAAGGCGACGTACTCACCACGGGCCTCTTTCGCGCCCAGGTTGCAGCCCCCGGCGAAGCCGGTGTTCTCCTCCGAAGCGATCAACCGGATGTCGGGAAAGGCTCGAGAGATGCGCTCGACGTCGTCGCCGCCGGAGTTGTTGTCGACAACGATGACTTCCAGCCGTTCGCGGGGCCAGGCGAGAGCCTCGAGCCCTTCGAGACAAGTGATGGTGTCGGTGGCGCCCTGGTAGTTGAGGACGATTACCGAGACCAGACCATGCTGGCGGTTTCGCTCGCGGCTCATGAGTTGCCTTTCTGGCGGCGGAGGGACGCGGACACCCGGGAGATGAGCCCCGGCAGGCCTTCTTCGGTCAAGTGCTCCAAGAGCAGGGCTTGCGCCTGGTCGCGCTCGCCAGTCAGGCGGTCGACGGTGGCGCGGAGCTCGGCAATGTGCGCGTCGCGGTCCGCCAGCTGGCGTTCGAGGTCGGCCAACGAGCGCTCTTGCCGCGCCGCCACCTCCTCGAGGTGCGCGGTGGAGGGACTGGTGGCCGCCGGGAGCCTTCGGGCGAGAACCGCGGATGCGATCGACCCAAGCGCTACGACTCCGGCGGGCTCATCGCCCTCGGCCCGCATCGAGTCGACGACGCGCTGCAACTCCTTCGCCGGGCGCCGGCGCGACGCCAGTAGAACGTGGCGATAGGACGGCGACCGGGCGTCCAGGTGAGACACCGTTGCGTTGTAATAAGCGTGAAGCTGGGGCAGCTCGGGGAGGCCGCCAGCCAACAGCTCGTGGTGGAACAACATTCCGAGCAACCAGCGCGGGAGGTATCCGCTGGGCAGCGTCGTGACGGCGAAGCCGTCTTGCCCGAGCGCAGCCGTGGCGAACTCCAGCTTCGGCAGGCCGTGCTCGCGGTGCTCGTCGAGGGTCGGGAACTCGCCGCCGAACCGGGCGCGGACGAAGGAGTTGAGAGCATCCTCGGCCAGCTCGACGTGGGGGTCGTCGAACGGCGCCGACAGCACCACGGTGTCGCGGCACACTCGCAGGAGCTCTGAGCAGAAGTCGGGCCGCCGGTCGGCGGGAACGTGCTCGAGCGTGTCCAGAGTTACCACGGCGTCGAAGGACTGATCCGGGAACGGAAGGCGCGAGCCGTCGGCGATGGCGTAGCGCCCCTCCCGCTTGCCATTGAGATCGGTGACGATCAGATCGTGCCCCGGCAGGAACGCCTCGATGGGCCCCGGGGCCCCTCCCACTTCCAGGAGGCGACTGCCCGGCTTGATGCCGAGAGCGGTCAGCATGTCGGTGGCGACCCGATACCGCTGGTATTGGTCGAAAGGCATTTCCAGGACGTCATTGCTCATATCGCGCTCTCATTCTGAACCTCAGGCGGGGGCCCGGAGCCCTTCTCCTTCTGGCTCGTGCCGATTCTCGACGTATCCCACCGGCCCCCGAGGCTCACGAGGCCGTGTTCCTCGGTTGGCTCCCCCCGCTCCACGTCGAAGCGCTGGAAGCGATGGCGGTGGTCGTAGGCGTGTTGGAGGGTCCAGTCGTATGCCGCGGCCGACAGGTCGTAGGTCCCGGGAAGCAACAGCAGGCGGTCCAGCACGAGGTCGACGTGGCCGGAGCCGTCGATGGCATCCAGCCGGAGGTCGGCCTGCTTCGTGTTTGGTCCGGTGATGTGGATCCCGTCCAGGCGATGCACACCGACACCGAAAACCGGCCGCTCCACCCGCTTGTGTGCCGTGTAGTGGAGTCGAAGCCGCACGGAATCGCCGGTCCGGGTCGTCTCGCGGACACCGCCTGCGTTATCGACGAGTTCGACCGCGTCGATGCTGATCTCACCACTTCCCCAGCGCGCTCCGCCTTCGGGGTCCGGCGGTGGCCCGGCCGCCGCGTGGACCTCTTCGACGTACTCGTCGACAACGTTGCCGGGTTCGCCGACATCCCGGAGCCGTCCCTGGTTCAACCAGGCGAGTTGGTCGCAGATGTTTCGCATCGTTCCCATGGCATGCGACACGATGACGATCGTGCGACCCGAGGCGCGGAGGTCGGCGAACTTCTGCTCGCATCGACGTTGGAACTCCTCGTCGCCCACCGCAAGGACCTCGTCGACCAGAAGAACATCGGGGTCGACGTTGATCGCCACTGCGAACCCCAGCCGCACGAACATGCCCGATGAGTAGTTCTTTACCGGGATGTCGATGAAGCTCTCGAGGCCGGAGAAGGCGACGATCTCGTCGAGCTTCTTGTCGAGCACCGAGCGAGGCAGGCCGAGGATGGCGCCGTTCAGGTAGACGTTGTCGCGGCCGGTGAGCTCCGGGGAGAACCCTGCTCCGAGCTCCAGCAGCGCCGAGACCTTGCCGGTGATCTGGATGGTGCCGGCATCGGGGGTGAGGATGCGCGCCATGCACTTCAGGAGGGTGGACTTGCCGGATCCGTTCTCGCCGATGATGCCGAACGTCGATCCGGTCTCGATCTCGAGAGAGAGATCGCGCACCGCCCAGTGCTCCTCGTAACGGCCCCGGCGGAAGTTGAGAAACGACGACTTCAAACTGTCGTTGCGCTCGTGGTAGAGCCGGTAACGCTTGGAAACGTGGTCGAGGACGACGGCCGCGGCCATCAGAGTTCCTCGGCCAGGCGGGGGGTGAACTTGCGGAACGTGAAGGCGCCGATGGCGAGGCTGACCGCGGTTACTCCGACCATGACCGCCCAGGCCGATGCCGGTGGGAAACGCAGGTTGTAGAAGCAGTCGCGGAAGGCGCCGACGAAGTGCACCATCGGGTTGAGGTTGTAGACGGTGAGCACCAGGCGTTCCCACCGTCCGAAGTCCGCCGACTGAACCAACGAGACCGGGTAGATGATCGGCGTGGCGTAGAACCACAGCTGCATGACGATGCCGAGGAGGTACTGCACGTCGCGGAAGTAGACGTTCAGCACAGAGAGCGCCAGCGCGAGGCCGAGCACGAACAGCGAGAGCAGCAGGACGAGTACGAGGACCACGGGAAGCCACGGCAGGACCATGTTCCCGACGGTCAGCAGCGCGACGGACAAAACGGCCAGTTCGATCAGGAATGTGACGTTGAGTGCGGCGACGTTGGCCAGCACGATCGTCTCGCGGGGGAACCACACTTTCTTGATGACCGCCGCGTTGTTGACCAGAGCGCCGGCACCCTCCACCATCCCCGCTGACAAAAGGTTCCAAGGGAGCAGCCCGCACAACAGGAACAAGGCGAAGTTGGTCAGTCCCGAGGGATCGCCCACCGGCGGGTTGATGCGTAAGAAGAGGCGGAAGACAACCGTGAAGATCGCCATGGTGGCCAGCGGGTTGAGCAGCGACCACATCCAGCCGAGGGTCGAGCGCTTGTACTTGCCCTTGAGCTCCCGGGCCATGAGGTTGGAAAGAAGTTCGCGGGAGGAGGCGAGCTCGGAAAGTGTCGTCATAAGGGGCGCGTCGCACCGGCTGGCCCCCGGTGCAGACGGGAGATTCTAGGGGGAGGCAGGTAGTGCCCCCAGCCCACGGCGGCGGCCGGTGAACTGGGCGGTCAGCCACGCCCGCCAAGGATGGGGGGCGAATTTCGGCCGGTCTTGCGGCAATTCGTCGCTCTGGCGGGCGGCGAGGCCGGTTCGAACTCGATCCCAGGGTCGAGAAGTCCGAAGCGCGGCGCGATGCCTGACCGCCAGCCGGGCACCGGAGACGAGGGTGGCGAGGAGGGCTTCGGGGTTCACGAGACCGCGCCAGCCCTCATTCCTGGCAATTGCGGCGAGCCGGCCGCCGAACTCCGCGGCCTCGATGAATGTCGCGTCCGCGCTGTCCGAGCCGCGGGCGTGCACGGCGCGCGCCGCAGGAACGTGGGCGAAGCGCCACCCCGCTCGGCGCATGCGCCACGCCACCTCCGTGTCCTCCCAGTAGACGAACAGCTCCTCCCACATTCCGCCCACCTGCGCGACCGCGTCGCGCCGCAAAAGACATGCCGCGCCGGAAACGGCGAAGGGCTCCTCCGGTTCCGCGGGGGCCGCGGTCGCGCCTCGGCCGCGGTCGAAGGCGCATCGGGCTCTTGTAAAGGTGATGCCCGTGGAGTCGATCAGTCCGCTCGGCAGCGTCAAGGTACCTGTGGCGCCGGCGACACGCGGCGCCGCGTCGAGTGCGTCGGCGAGATAGGCGACATAACCGTCGGCCATTTCTACGTCGGCGTTCAGAAGGAACACATAGGGCTCTCGGGTGGCGGCCAGCGCGTAGTTGACCGCCGCGGCGAAGCCCCGATTGGCCTCGAGGCGGTGCAATCGCACGCGATCGCGGCCGAGCGCGTCCTGCCAGGAGAGGTCATGCGACGCGTTGTCGATGACGACCGTCGCCTCCACCCTCTGCGAGGCGAGCCGATCCAGCGCGGGCCCGAGCAGGGGGCCCGAGTTGAAATTGACGATTACCGCGACGGTCGAGCTCACCCCTCGAGCAGATCCTCCGGGAAGATGTAGACGCGCTCGCCGGAGAAGAGCCTCGCCTCCTCGTCGTACGGGAACAGGATCAGCACGCGGAACTCGACCGGTTCGCCGGACGGTTCCCGCCCGAGCCATGGCCCTTTCCAGGTGCCGGTGACGTCGGCCTCCTCGAAAACGCCTTGGGGGCCGATCACGATGTTGCGCAGGTCGAACACGATGTCGGGAAACGCCGTGAGCAGTTCCGTATAGAAGCGCGCTGCCCCGTCGTGACCCTCCCACCGCACACCTATCTGGCAGAGCTCGTAGACGCAATCCGGGGCCAACGTCGACAGGAGCCCCGCGATGTCGCGGTTGTCCTCCGCGACGGAGTGGGCCTTGTACAGCTCCCGAATCTCCGTATACGAGTCCTCGGTGACCTTGCGTCGGTACTGGGCGAGCACCCTGTCGTCCTTAGCCATGCGGCCATCCTGCCCGATGAAGGCCGTAACCTGACGGGCGAACTGACGGCGATTTCCCCGGGGAGGAACAAGATGATCATCAGACGATCTCGTCTCGCGCCCATTGTGCTGACCGCGACGGTGCTCACCACGGTGCTCGTGCCCTTGATGGCGGCGCCCGCGTCTGCCGCGGTAGCGGTCGCGGCTCCGAATCCCGCGACGATTGCCGCCGCGCCGGATTACGCCACTGAGCGCTTCGCCGATGGGTGGGACTACGAGAACGCGGAGGACCAGCGACTCGACTCCAAAGCCGGGATGCTGAACGTCACCAACCAGCGCCTCGAAGGGGGCCGGCTGAAGTTCACTGCGCAGCAGAGCGCGACATTCGACCCTGTCCTCACCTGGCCGGGCGACATCGCTTGGGGCCGCGACGGCGCGCTCCACCCCATCGACACCGGCCGTTACGACCGCATCTCATTCGCCATGAAGAGCCCGGTGGCCGCGGCCGGCGGCGTGTTCTGGTTCAACTGCGACACGCGCACCCCGAGCTGCCAAGGAGCGACCGCCTTCTCCGTGCAGCCCGGGTGGAGGGTGTACGACATTCCGTTGCAGAACACGATCGCCCAGCTGGCGTGGTCCGGACCGATGACGAGTCTCCGCATCACCCCCAACGTGCCTGCCGGAACCGCTCTCGAATTCGACTGGATCCGGCTGCACCACCGCGACGCGCCGGTGACCATCAACTGGACCGACGATTCCCCCGGCAACCAGGTCAGCCTGAACTGGGACCGCGACAACAACCTGTCGAACAACAGCGCCGACAGCCCCGACTGGGGTGTGGTGGAGACCAAGCAGTCCGGCCCGTCGAACAGCACCACGTTCCAGGCCTCGGCCTTCCCGCCCGGCGTGTACCGATTCTTTGCCGATGACGCGGGCACGCCCTCGGCCTACAGCGAGCCGCTGACCATCGACGCGCGTCCGCAGCCGGTCGTAACCAACCCGGACGCAGCCGGCGGAACCGATTACGCGTCCGCGGTCCGCGGTGATGCGTGGGACTTCGACCAGGCATCAGACGCGGGGACGGCGAACGCGCAGAACGTCACGTTCGCCAACTCGGCGATCAACGGAACCAACGGGCCGCCGAACCAGAACGACCCGCAGGTTCTCCTGCCGCTCGGGCCCGCTCCGGTCGACGCCTCCCGCTTCCATCGTCTGTCGTTCAGCTACAGCTACGGCGGCGCGTTCGGCCTCGAAGACGCGCCGGGTGGGGGGACTATGTCGCGGATCATCTGGGAGGTCCTCGGCGGCGGGCCGAACAACTACCAGGACCTGAACGACCTGGTGACCTACCAGGGCCCCAACAACGTGGTCGTCGACCTCGCGGGCCTTCCCCTGGGAACCCTGATCGACGAGGAGCAGCAAGGGGCCCGCATCGGTTGGATGGGTCAGCAGATCACGAGCCTGCGGTTCGACCCCAACGAAGACCCCGGGGCGCGCACCTGGAGCGTGGCGGACATTCGCCTGGCCGAGGACGACGCCGCGGGGCCTGAAGGCTTCGACATCACCTTCCGCGACAACGCCTGGGAGGAGGGCACGACCGCCGAGATCTTCGTGGACACCGACGCCGGCGGCTTCAACGGCACGAGGGTCGGCGAGATGAACGTGGTCAACGGAATCAACACCTTCCGGTGGGTGCCGCAGGTCGGGGGCGGTCTGTACTTCCCCTACGTCGTCCTGAACGACGGCTCGGCCACGGCCGGTGCATACGCCAGCGGGCCGGTGTCGGTCCGCACGGTCGGACGCATCGCCGGCGCGGACCGCATCGCAACGGCTATCTCCATCGGCGACAACTCGTTCGCGCCCGGATCCGCCCAGGTCGCAGTGTTGGCGCGGCACGACAACTTCCCCGACGCGCTGGCGGGCACACCATTGGCCGCGGAGAAGGGCGGACCGCTGCTGCTCACGCAGCCCGGCGGGCTCGACAGCCGGGTCGGCGAGGCGCTGGACCGGATGGTGCCGGACGGCCGCACCGTCTACCTGCTCGGCGGCCCCGGCGCGTTGGGCCCGGCGGTGGAGCAGGCCGTCGCAGCGCGCGGGTACAACGTCGTGCGCCTTTTCGGAAACGATCGCTACGAGACCTCGGTCGCGATCGCCGAGGAGGTCGGCAACCCGCACGACATTCTGCTGACGACGGGTACGAACTTCCCCGACGCCCTGTCGGCAGGGGCGGCGGCAGGGGCACTCACCACGCCGGCTGTCGTCGTGCTCTCCAACGGGGAGGCGCTGCCTCCCTCGACATCGGCGTACATCTCCGGTAACCCCCAGGCCCAGGTGTGGGCGGTCGGAGGCCAGGCCGCGGCTGCCGCGCCGGCCGGGGCTCAGGCCCTAGTCGGTGCGAACCGGTACGAGACTTCCGCCCGGGTCGCCGAGCGCTTCTTCCCGTCGCCCACCTTCGTCGGCATCGCCAGCGGAGTGAACTTCCCGGACGCGCTCGCCGGCGGCGCTCACGCGGCACGGCGTGGATCTCCGCTGTTGCTCAGCCCGCCTGATGGCCTACCCGGTCCGGTTGTGTCGTATCTGCAGGCGCGGCGTGACCCGATCACCGCAGGTGTGCTCTACGGCGGCAGCGTGGCGCTGTCGGAGAACGTGAGAACCGGAGTCGAGCAAGCCATTGGTTAAGCGCTTCTCCGGGGCTCTGGCGGTCACCCTCGCGCTACTCGTCCTGCCGGTCCCCTCGGGCATCGGAAGCCGAGCTGTCGCCGCCGTGCAGAACCTGTCGGTGACGGCAGGCGACGCGGCGACGCACCAGGTCGAGCCCTTCGATCTCATCGGCCTGAGTTGGCCGGCCACGGCCAAGCATGCGCACGGACGGCTACGAGTCCGGGTCGACGGCGCCTGGTCGGAGTGGATGGACGTCGAAGGAAACCGCGACGAGGGCCCTGACCTCGCGTCGCGGGAGTCAGGGCGCGCCCGCGCCTTCAGCTCCCCCGTCTGGGTCGGAGGTGCCGACGCGTATCAGTTGGTGACCGAGACGGCGGCTCAAGCGCATGTCGTCCGGGACCGAAAGTCGAAGGCGTTGCCACTCGCGGTGGCAGGCCTCGGAGCTTCGCCCGCCGGCGCGTTGGTCGCCCGTCCGGAAATCCACACGCGCGGCGAGTGGGTGGCACGGGAGCCGAAGGTCGCGCCGACGTACGGCGCGGTAAAGGTCGGATTCGTCCATCACACCGTCGGGGCGAACGAGTACACGGCCGCCGAGGTGCCCGGGATCATCCGATCGATTCAGGCGTACCACATGGACGCGAACGGCTGGGATGACATCGGATACAACTTCCTCGTCGACCGCTTCGGTCGCGTGTGGGAAGGACGTGGCGGAGGCATCGAACATTCGGTCATCGGCGCGCACGCCGGCGGCTTCAACACGAACTCGACCGGTGTCGCCGTGCTTGGCACCTTCACCGACGTTGCCGCGCCGGTCGCGGCCACCGCGGCGGTGTCGCGCTTGCTGAGCTGGAAGCTGCCGTTCCACGGCTCGGACCCGGCCAGCCAGAGCGCCATCCAGTCCAAGGGCAGCACGCGTTACGCGGAAGGCCAGGTCGTCACCCTGCCCAACGTGTCGGGGCACCGCGACGTCAGCCAGACGTCCTGCCCGGGCAATCGGCTATACGAGCGGGTCGGGCAGATCCGGGCGGATGCCGCCGCCGGCGCCGCAGTAGCAGTGCCCTATTCGGAGGCGTGGCGCGGCGGGGTGTTCGTGGCCACCGGTGACCTCGACGACGACAACGTGGACGAGATCGTGACCGGCGCCGACTCGGGCGGCGGGCCGCACGTGCGCACCTTCGAGCCGGGTGGCGAAGCCCGCAAGTCCTTCATCGTCTATCCGCAGGGATTCCGCGGTGGCGTGCGGGTGGCGGTTGGCAACACCGACGGACTGGGCGCCGATGAGCTCATCACCGCAGCAGGCCCCGGCGGCGGGCCCCATGTCCGCGTGCTGAAGAACGAAACCGAGGGCGTGACGTCGTTCATGGCCTACACGCCAGGTTTCACCGGCGGGGTGTACGTCGCGAGCGGCAACGTCGACGGCCTGCCGGGCGACGAAATCATCACCGGCGCCGGAGCCGGGGGCGGGCCCCACGTGCGCGTCTTCAAGGGCGACGGCACTCCGCTCACCGGCTTCATGGCCTACGGATCGGCATTTACAGGTGGCGTCCGAGTGGCTACGGCGGACGTCAACGGCGATGGCCGCGACGAGATCGTCACGGGTGCGGGCCCCGGCGGCGGGCCGCACGTGCGAATCCTGGACATGACCGGCCGGGCTCTGGGCAGTTTCTTCGCCTATCCCCAGGACTTCACCGGCGGGGTGAACGTCGCCGGGATCGCGAGTGACCAGGCCTCCTCGACTCCGTCGGAGTGGATCGTGACGGGCGCCGGCGAGAGCGGCGGTCCCCACGTGCGAGTCTTCGACGTCACGGGCGCGGAAAAGGGCAACTTCTTCGCGGGCCGGCCGACTGACAAGGGCGGCGTGCGCGTGGCCGGCGGTGTGTTCACACCTCGCGCCAATCCCGACGCGGCGCCCGATGAAGAAAGGCCGCGGCCCCAGCCCGCGATAGTCACCGCTCCCGGCCCCAACGTGCCCGGCCTGCTGAAGCTCGTGCTCCCGACGGGCACCCTCGTCTTCCCCTAACCCCGGACCAACCGGCCGCACCAAACCGGTCCCCCAACTGGCCGCATTTTTCCGCCGTATTCACGGAATTTGGCGGCCGGTTCGATTTCAGGTGGCCAAGTAGGAGTCGGCGACTTCGAGTGCTTCGTCGAGGATGGCGAGCCCTTCTCGGGCTTCGTCCTCGGTGATGACCAGCGGGGGCACGACGTGGATTCGGTTGAAGTGGACGAAGGGCCACAAGCCGCGCTCCTTGCATGCCGTGGCGACTGCGTTCATCGGGGCGGCGGCCTCGCCCGACGCGTTGAAAGGAACCAACATCTCGCGGGTCTCCGGGTTCCGGACCAGTTCCAGGGCCCAGAACACGCCGAGGCCGCGGGCCTCACCGACGCTCGGGTGCCGGCCTGCGATGGCTGCAAGCTCGGGTCCGAGCACCTCCTCGCCCAAGCGACGGGCATGGTCGATGACCCCGTCCTCGTGCATCGCCGTGATCGCCGCGACTGCTGCTGCGCAGGCCAGCGGATGCCCTGAATACGTCAGCCCGCCCGGATAAGGACGCTTGGTGAAGGTGTCGCTCACTGCTTCCGACACGATTACGCCGCCCAGCGGCACGTACCCGGAGTTCACACCCTTGGCGAAGGTGATCAGGTCGGGCTTCACGTCCCAACGATCGACCGCGAACCACTCGCCGCAGCGGCCGAAGCCGGCCATCACTTCGTCGGAGATGAGAAGGATCCCGTACTGATTGCAGAGATCGCGGACGCCTTCGAGATAGCCGTCCGGGGGAACGAGGATCCCATTGGTTCCCACGACGGGTTCGAGAATGATCGCCGCGACCGTGGTCGGTCCTTCGTACATGAGGACTTCATCAAGATGCTTCAGCGCACGTTCGCATTCCTCCGCCTCGGTCGTTGCGTGAAAGCTCGAGCGGTATAGGTACGGACCCAAGAAATGCACCACCCCCGGCATCGCCGGTTCGCTCCCCCACCGCCGAGGGTCGCCGGTCAGGGCCATAGCGCCCGCCGTGGCGCCGTGGTACGACCGGTACTGCGCCAGCACCTTGTGGCGGCCTGTGTGCAGGCGGGCCATGCGCACCGCGTGCTCATTCGCTTCGGCGCCGGCGTTCGTAAAGAAGACCCGCGCCATCTGTCCGGGCGCCCGCTCGATGATCAGCCGAGCCGCCTCGCCGCGGACGTCGTTGGCAAAAGATGGCCCGACGGTGCAGAGCCGGGCCGCTTGCTCCTGAATGGCTGCCACAAGCCGGGGGTGTTGGTGACCGAGGTTGGTGTTGACCAGCTGCGATGAGAAGTCGAGCCATCGCGTCCCGGCACCGTCCCAGAACCACGCACCGGACCCGCCCGCTATCTCGGGGTGCCTTTGGCCTTGCATCGACCATGAATGGAAGACGTACCGCTGGTCGTCCTCGACAGCTGACGTCGACTTCGGTTCGTCTTCTCTCATAGCTGCAGCCTGCGTCGCGCCGCTGCACAAGGCAAATGGCAAGGTATCCGCGTGATCGTCGACTCGACTCCCGCTCCCCGCGGGCCACGCCTACGTGATCTCGGCATCACGGTGGGGGGTCTCCCCCCGGGGCCGCAGAACGCCATCACCGACGTCGTGGGAGTGCAGGTCGGGATGACGACTCTCGTTGCCGGCGGCGGACCGCGCGTCGTCGGGCAAGGCCCTGTCCGAACCGGAGTCACACTCGTGCTGCCCGCGCCGTGGCCGGTCTGGAAAACTCCGGTCTTCGCGGGGTCCCACGTCCTCAACGGGAACGGCGAAGCCACCGGGCTCGCCTGGGTCAAAGAATCAGGGCTCCTCACCTCGCCGATAGGGATCACCAACACGCACAGCGTGGGGGTCGTGCGCGACGCTCTGATCGGTTTCGAAGCCGAGACCCACGATTCGGCCGTGTGGTTCTCGCTTCCGGTCGTGGCGGAGACGTACGACGGCCGGCTGAATGACATCAACGGGATGCACGTCACCGCGGATCACGTGCGCCACGCGCTGACCACCGCCACCGGCGGACGCGTCCCCGAGGGCAACGTGGGTGGCGGTACCGGGATGACCGCTCACCAGTTCAAGGGGGGTACGGGGACTTCCTCCCGCGTGGTGCTGCCCGACGTCGGCCCGTTTACCGTTGGTGTCCTCGTCCAGGCCAACTACGGCAGGCGGGAGCGCTTCGCGGTCAATGGTGTCCCGGTTGGTCGACTGATCGGGGACCGGGTGCCCTTGCCCGGGCCGGCGCCGGCGGCCCCACCGGGCGCAGGGTCGATCATCATCGTGGTCGCAACAGACGCGCCGCTGCTTCCTCACCAGTGCGACCGCCTCGCTCAGCGCGCGGGTTTGGCGGTGGGACGCTTAGGGGGCGTCGGTGAGCACAGTAGCGGCGACATCTTCATCGCCTTCTCCACGGCCACGCATCTGCCGCCGGAAAACAAGGGGGTTGGCGGCGCATCCGTCGTCGACCTCCAGATGCTGGCGAACAGTCAGATCACGCTCTTGTTCGATGCCGTAGTCGAGGCAACGGAGGAAGCCATCCTCAACGCGATGGTTGCCGCTGAGACCATGGTGGGCTGCGACGGGTTCACCGTTCACCGCCTGCCCCACGATCTCCTGGCGGCCGCGCTGAATGGCGCTGGTTAAGCGGGGACTCCCAGGACTTCGTCGAAGACCCGCATGAAGTTCCCACCGAGCACCTTCAAGATGTCGCTCTCGCTGAACCCCCGCCGCACCATGCATTCCGTGAGCTTCGGGAGGTCGGACGGTCGGGCAATCTCCGCCTCGTTGAACTCACCCGCCAGGTCCGGGGGAAGCACCCAGCCGCCGTAGATCTGTTTCATGTAGTCGTCGATGATGTCGGGGCCGATACCCACGTGGTCGATGCCCACGAGCTCGGCGACGTGCTCGATGTGGTCGACCACGCGATCCGCGGTGGGGTTCACCGGGTCGATGAAGAACGGAATAGCTGCGGCTACGCCGATGACGCCGCCCAGCGACGCAATGCCCTTGACCTGCTCGTCGCCGAGGTTGCGGTGGATGTCGACGAGGCCCAGACAGGCGGAATGACTCGCGATGAAGGGCCGAGTGGCCAGGCCCAGTACGTCCTCGACCCCCGCGAGACCGAGGTGACTGATGTCAAAGACCACGCCCAACCGCTCCATCTCCCTGAACACCTCGATGCCTTGAGGAGTCAACCGGCCGTTGGACGTCGAGTCGAGTCCGCTGCCGTCGGCAAGGAAGGTGCGGTTCAGATGGGCGAGCGAGAGCACCCGGACGCCGAGCCGGGCGAGCGACAGCAGGATTTCCGGGTCTTGGCCGATGGCGTGCGCCCCCTCGAGAGCGATGACGAGCGCGATCTTCCCTTCGGCGGTCGCGGCGTGAATCTCCGTGGCCGTGAGACACACCGCGACGTCCTGCGAGTGCTCCTCAGCCAGGCGGTAGATGCGTTCGATCAGCAGCAGAGTTCGGCGAAGGCCGCCCTCGGATTGGAACTGCTCCTCCAGGCAGATGGGCAGTACCTGCACGTCGACCTGGCCCGCTCGCAGCTCGGGGAGCCAGAAGTCGGCGAAGTGGTCTGGCTGATCGCGGCGGTCGAAGTGGTCGACCAAGATGATGAGGTCGTTGTGGGTGTCGACGACCGTCGCATCGCGGTGAAGCGCGGCTGAGTCCATCGCGTCCATTCAAGTTCAGTGGCGAAGGCCGCGCCGCGTCAGGCGGTGACGTCGTCGCGCAGGTACAGCGAGCGCTTCGGAGCGGCGAAGAAGCTGCGTAGGAGAGGCTCGAACTCGCCCAGGGGCTTGGTCGGGTACGACGGATCGAAAGCCGGCTGGTCGTATTCCTCGCAGAACTCGGCGGTCAGGTCGTAATACTCGTGCCCGGCGTACTGATCTCGCAGGTTGCGATCGAGGCCGAGGTGGTGGAAGAAGTAATAGCCCTGGAACACGCCGTGCTTCTCGACCATCCAGTGGTAACCCTCACTCACGTATGGCTTCACGATGGCCGCCGCGACATCGGGGTGATTCAGTGAAGCGAGCGTGTCGCCGATGTCGTGCAAGAGCGCGCAGGCCACGTAGTCGTCATCACGGCCCGCATTCGCGGCTCGGGTCGCAGTTTGAAGCGAGTGGGTGAGACGGTCGACCTTGAACCCTCCGAAGTCACCGTCGAGGAGACGGAGGTGGTCGAGCACCCGGTCGGCGAGGCCCGAGTGCATGTGGATGGCGGCGACCGCGATTCGGTCCCAGTCCTCCTTGGTTCCGTCGGTCATCGCGGTGAACTCGGCTCGGAGCTGGGTCATGACCCGCAAGATACCCGGCGGGCCCAATTTCGGCGCCGCTCCAGCGCGCCGGCTGTTCGAGGTTCGACGGATGCCTACGTTTGTGCTCATGGTCACCCGGGCCGAGATAGCCGCTGCCGCGGAGAACGTCCGCCCGTGGGTGCGCCGGACTCCGATCCTCAGGCTGGAAGCAGACGAGCTGGGCATTCCACATCCGCCCCTCACTCTCAAACTGGAGCAACTGCAGCACGCGGGCTCGTTCAAGGCACGTGGGGCGCACAATCTGTTGCTCACCGTCGACGTGCCGTCCGCCGGCGTTGTGGCGGCGTCGGGTGGGAACTTTGGGCTGGCCATCGCGCATGCCGCGGGGCGGCTAAATCACCACGCAGCGATCTTTCTACCCGAGGTGTCCAGCGCGGCGAAGGTCGCCCGGCTGCGCAGTTTCGGTGCGGAGGTGGTCATCGGGGGCGCGTTCTACGCGGAGGCGTACGAAGCCAGCGTCGAGCGGGCGACTTCCACGGGCGCATTGCTGGCCCACGCGTACGACCAGGCCGAGGTCGTGGCGGGCGCGGGCACGTGTGCGGTCGAGCTCGAGGAGCAGGCGCCGGATTTCACGACCGTCGTCGTGGCCGTTGGCGGCGGCGGGCTGATCGGCGGCATCGCCGGATGGCTGCAGGACGAGAAGCGAGTGATCGCCGTCGAGTCGACGGGCACCCCCACTTTGCGCTCCGCCCTCGACGCCGGCAATCCCGTCGATGTCGACCTGTCCGGGATCGCAGCGGACTCTCTCGGGGCGCGACGCATCGGCTCGATCGGCTTCGAGGCGGCGAGGAGGTGGGTCGACGACGCGGTGTTGGTGGCCGACGACGCCATCATCGATGCGCAGCGGCGGTTGTGGGATCACGCGCGCGTCGCAGCCGAGCCTGGCGGCGCGACCGCGTTGGCCGCCGTTCTCAGCGGCGTGTACCAACCGGAAGCCGATGAGCGCCTCGCGGTGATCATCTGCGGCGCGAATCTCGACCCGTCCACTTTGTAGCGTTAGGCGAACCGCCTCCGGCTGCTCGCGCTGGGTCGGGCTGATCCAGATGGCCTGACCCGGATGGGCGGGGCCTCATGGCCCGGCCTGACCGTCGGGAAATTTGGCCCTCAATCGCGCCGCTTTGCCGGCCGTCATAGCGCTACCTTGCTCTCGTTCAGCATCGAGCACCGGGGAGGGTCCATGTCTTCGAAACGGATATGGCTGTTGACGATTTCTTCGGATGGATCGCCGTTGGTGGCGCGAACCGCGGGCATTTCGCTTAGGCGACTCGCGGTTATTCGAGTGCGCAAGGGCGATGCACCGGGCCGCGACGGCATCTGGCTGGGCGACGAAAGGTCACCCGACACCTCGATCATCATCGACGACCATGTTGCCTACACGTCGCCACGCGACCGATCGGATGTGTTCGACGCGATGGAAGCGCAAGGAACGTGGGAGGTCCTGGAGGTAATCGACTCCCAGCTTCGTTTGCTCTCCAACGTCACCGCCGCCGGGTCCGAGGGGCGGCCACAAGACGCAGCGGCCGGTTAGATCCGCCCAGGGGCCCCGGGGGCAACACCCATCCGACAGGGGTTTCGGGTCCGCCTTCGAGCGACAAGGTCTGCAGCCGGTCGGCATGAGCGCACGGCCGCGGCACTGTCGCTCCGATGTGGACCCTTGCACGCCTGCCCGGCGACCGCCGTAGGTGGGCGACCACACTCTGCGCACGGCCACAAGTGCGGAGCCCCGCGACGCGGTTAGCTCAGTTGGAGGTCAGGCAGAACGGGTGCCCCTCCGGGTCCAGCAGTACGCGCCACCGATCTTGTCCGGGTTGCTCGGACGCCTTCGTTGCCCCGAGCGACAAGGCACGCCGTTCGTCCTCCTGCAAGTCCTCCGAGCCGAAGTCGAGGTGGAATTGCTGGGGTACATCCTGGCTCGGCCACGAGGGCCGCTTGTATTCGGTCACGCGCTGGAACCACACCGACACCCCCGCATCCGACTCGAGGCCGGCGGCGTCATCGGACGAATGAATCACTTCAAGTCCCGTTAGGTGACCGTAGAACTCGGCGAGCGCCGCAGGGTTCGAGCAGTCGATAGTCACGCCTCTAAGCAGCACAGCCCTCTCCTTCACTTACAGATTCCTCCTCTTATGGGCTCGACCCGCAGCACGAGCATCGATGACTTTGCTCGAGCGAAGCTACGACTTGGTGGTTGGTGCGGTGCCCCAGTCGGGTTGGCGCAGGCGGGACCAGCCGGACGCGGCAAGTTTGACCGCGGCGAGTGCGGCGACGGCGGGGAGCTCTCGCGGTGAGTAGGTGCGCAGCGTCGTCCACGACGGACGCGCCGCGTCGGGTGCGGGTGCGAGGCGCACGCCCCAGGACCGCAGCTGACGCTTGCCCGCTTCGGCGCGCAGACGCTGGCGCCACAGGTCCCGCCAACTCGACGCGGGGCGGAATGTCGCCACCGCATCCGGCACGGAGACAATGCACCCCTCCCCCATCGCGCTCGCGGCAGCCCACAGCCATGCGTCGTCGAGGATCACATCGGCCGGCATCTCAGGGAGCCACTCCGTTCGCGCCGCATAGAGCGTGCCCGCGACCCCTTGCCAAGTCAGCTTGAACGGACTGCTCGCGGCGCGCGCTGCCGGAGACTCCGGCTCCGATGGTCGTTGAGCCGCGCTGGCCAGCACCGCGTCGGGGTGTTCCTCGAGGGCCTCGACCAACGCGGCAACTGACCCGGGCGTGATGCGCACGTCCGCGTCACTGAAGACCGTTACGTCCGCGACCTCCCTGCGCAGAACGTTCCACGCCTCCGCCTTCGAGGGCTGCTCGAGGAAACGCAGCTCCACCCCTGGCACCTCCGCGAGCGCAGTCGCGGCCGGCGATGTCCTGGCGGCCAGGCCGTTCACACACACCACGATCCGAGCCGCCTCGAACTGCCCCAGCCCGTCCGACAGATCCGCCACCGTGCGAGCCACCCCAGGTTCGTCGCGGTGACACGCCACGGCCGCGACCACCCTCATTTCTTGCGTGGCCTACGGCCGGCTACGACGCGCAGTCCGGCCACCGCCTTCGCCCGCTGCAGCTCCGCCTCCTCCACGTTGCCGCCGGACCGACGGACGACTGCGGCAGGCAACGACGTCGCCGCGGTGGCCAGTCCGAAGAGAGTCGAAGCCCAACGACCGTGTTCCTTGCGGAGGAACAGTCCGAGGCCTGACACCCGGTCCGCCGCTCGGAACGGCTCTCCCCCGGACAGCGCCGCCGATGCCCCGCTCACATGCGGCACGCGTACGGACGGCGCGACGACGATGTCCGCGCCCGCTTGCCGCGCCCGCAGGCAGAAGTCCATGTCCTCCGCGTACATGAAGAAGCTCTCGTCGAACCCGCCCATGGCCCGCAAGATCCGCGCCGGGACGAGGAGGACCGCGGCATGGACCCAGTCCGCGCTGAGCGGCGCCCCCTCCTCGGGCGCGGGCACCGCTCGATTGGCACCACCGATGCGCGCCATGCCGGCGAGAACCCGTCCGATCCGATAGGTCCGCTCGATCATCGGCTGCGGCGAGCCGTCGAGGTTGATCAACGCGGGTGAGACCACCGCGGGTCTCGGCCACGACTTCGCCACCTCTACCAATGCGCTTACCGATCCCGGGGGCAGAACCGCATCGGGGTTGCAGAAGAGCAGCCAATCCGGGTCGGTGGGCAGCGCCCGGTCCATCCCGATGTTCGCCCCGACCGCGAACCCGCTGTTGGAGTGACGGGGAATAACTTCGGTCGGAACCGTGCCGGCGATCGCCGCGGCCGCGTCGCGCGCCGCGTCGACGCTGAAGTCGTCCGACGCGTTGTCGATGACATACGCCCGAGCCTCGACCCCCTCACACGCCGCCGGCAGCGCACGAATGCACAACCCGATCGTCGGCTCGGAGCGATAGGTAACGGTCACCACAGCTACGGACTCAGGCGACTCAGGCATCACTACGCTCCCGAGCAGTGATCACGTGTCTGGCGGGGGGCGTCGGCGCGGCCAGGTTCCTGTCCGGACTCGTCCAGGTCGTACCTCCCGAAGAGATCACTGCAGTAGTCAACACCGGCGACGACATCGTGCTGCACGGTCTACACATAAGCCCGGACCTCGACACGGTCACCTACACCCTGGCCGGCGCCATCAACCCGGAGACGGGCTGGGGGTTGGCCGGCGAGACCTGGTCGGCCATGCAGTCCCTGGATCGCTACGGCGGACAGAGCTGGTTCCGTCTCGGAGACCGTGATCTCGCTACCCACATGTACCGGACCCAGCGGCTTGCGGAGGGCGCACCGCTCCATGAGGTGACCGCCGAGATCACTAAATCCTGGGGCCTCGACTTGCGAGTGATCCCGATGTCCAACGACCGGGTCGAAACGCGCATCACCCTGAAGGCGGGGACTGAGATCGGCTTCCAGCAATGGTTCGTCGGCCAGCAACACGCCACAGCGGTCTCGTCGATCTCATTCGAAGGCGCGGTGGACTCCACGCCCGCTCCCGGCGTGCTGGAAGCGATCGAGTCGGCCGACGTCACCGTGATCTGTCCCTCCAATCCCATCGTCTCGATCGGTCCTCTCCTGGAAGTCCCGGGCGTGGCCGACGCGCTGATCGCCCGGCGGGACAGCTGCGTCGCCATATCCCCGATCATCGCCGGCAGAGCGTTGAAAGGGCCGGCCGACTCGCTGATGTCAGACCTCGGGCATGAGCCGAGTGTCATGGGCGTGGCCCGGCTGTATGCCAAATTCGCCTCGGTTCTCGTGGTCGACGAAGCCGACGCGTCCCGCGCCGCGGTGGTCGAGGCCGAAGGGATCCGGTGCGTGGTCGCCCCCACGATCATGAGTAGCCCCGCTGCCGCGGCGGACCTCGCTCGCGCCACGATCGACGCGGTCCGATGACCGGCCTGCAGATCCTCGCGATCGAGGGGCTCCCGGAGATATCGGAGGGCGACAACCTTGCCGAACTCATCGTCGCTCACGCTGAACTCCGCGCCGGTGACGTGGTGGTGGTCACACAAAAGGTGATCTCCAAGGCCGAAGGCCGGATGGTGGAACTCGACCACGACGACGCCGACGCCAAGGCCCGACTCGTGGAGTCCGAGTCGGTGCGCATCGTCCGCCGCCGCGGCGACCTCATCATTTCGGAGACCAAACACGGCTTCATCTGCGCCAACGCGGGCATAGACCTGTCGAACATCGCCGAGGGGTTCGCCGCGCTTCTCCCGGTCGACCCCGACCGTTCGGCCCGCTGGATCCGCGACGGCCTACGGGCGCGGGCCGGAATCGAAGTCGGGGTGATCGTCTCGGACACCTTCGGCAGGCCGTGGCGGAACGGCCTGACCGACGTGGCCATCGGCGTCGCCGGCATCGCCGCGGTGGTCGACCTCCGAGGCAGCTTCGATACGCAAGGGCGCGAGCTCCAAGCCACGCAAGTGTGTGTGGCCGACGAACTGGCCGGCGCCGCAGACCTCGTCATGGGCAAGGCATCCGGTGTCGCTGCCGCCATCGTGCGCGGCGTCCCCAGTGACTGGTTGCGGGACGCGTCCGTGAAATCGGAGATCGTCAGACCAAAGAGCGACGACCTGTTTCGGTAAGCCCCTTTAGGCTGCGCCAATGACGCGACCGTTTCGTTTTGGTGTCCAGGTTTCTACAGCGCCCTCCGGAGCCGCGTGGCGGGAGAAGGCCCGCATCGTCGAGGATCTGGGCTACTCGACTCTCTACATGCCGGACCACTTCGGCGAGCAATGGGGACCGATCGTCGGCTTGACCATCGCGGCAGAGGCAACCGAAAGGCTGAAGGTCGGCGCGCTGGTATTCGACAACGACTACCGCCACCCGGTCGTCATCGCTCGGGAGATGGCGACGCTCGATCTCGCTACCGAAGGACGCGTCGAATTCGGCCTGGGTGCGGGGTGGATGAAGACCGACTACGACGAGTCCGGGATCCCCTACGACGAGCCGCGAGTGCGCGTCGACCGCTTCGAAGAGGGCCTGAAGATCGTCCGCGATTTATGGCGCGACGGCCGGGCCGACCTCGACGGCCAGCACTACAAGATCACCGCTGCTCAAGGACACCCGCGCCCGCACACGCCCGGTGGGCCCCCACTCGTCATCGGCGGTGGCGGCAAGCGCGTGCTGTCGATCGCGGCGCAACACGCCGACATCATCGGTATCAACCCCAACCTCAAGGCGGGTTACGTCGGCCCGGAAGTTGCCGAGTCATCGAAGGGCGATCGTTACCTACAGCGCCTGGAGTGGGTGCGGGAGGCCGCCGGCGACCGGTTCGACGAGCTCGAGCTTCAGGTCCTGATGTTCTTTGTGCAGTTCACGGACAACAGCGCCAAGGCCTACGAAGACCTGGCCCCCATGTTCGGGATGACCCCCGACGAAGCCCGGCGCATCCCCTTGGCGCTGGCCGGGACGGCAGACGAGATGTGTGAGGTGCTGCGCCAGCGCCGCGACGAGTACGGCCTGTCCTACGTCGTGGTGCAGGAGCCCTTCATGCAGGACTTTGCTGCCGTCGTCAGCCGCCTCGCCGGCACATGACGCGCGCAACTGTCCCTATCCCCCCGCCCGCACCCGCGCCGCGAGGGTTGGGGGTCCCCCGCCGCACGCGACGAGCCGAAGGCGGAGGAGCCGGCTACTTCGCCTGGCACCACCGCAACACCGCGGCGAGGCCGTCGTCCAATGGTGTCCATGGCTTCCACCCGAGATGTATTGAAGCCTTCGCCGGGTCCAGGGATGACCGCGCCAGTTCGCCGGGGCGAGCCTCTTCGTGTTCGGCGGCTCCGGCGTGCCCAGCGGCAGAGGCCATCGACTGGTACAGCTGATTCACCGACGTCTCGACGCCGGTGCCGATGTTGAGCAGCAGTCCGCCGGCGCGCTCTGACGCCCGCGCGAAGGCGTCGACGACATCGTCGACGAAGACGAAGTCTCTGGTCTGCTCGCCTGTCCCGAAGATCTTGCAGGTCTCCCCCGCTAGGACCTTCTCCGCGAAGATCGCCACAACCCCGGCTTCGCCGTGTGGGTCCTGCCTCGGCCCGTAGACGTTGGCCAGGGCCAGCGCGGTGAATTCCAAATCGTGCAGCTCGCGGTAAGCCTTCAGGTAGTCGCCGACAGTTTTCTTGGCGACGCCGTACGGGGAGACCGGCGTCTGGGGCTGGCTCTCTTTGATCGGCAGGGCCTCCGGTGGAGGATCTCCGTAGATAGTGCCGCCGCTCGACGCGAAGACGATCTTCGACGCGCCTCCGGTGCGGGCCCCCTCCAACACGTTGAGGCTGCCGATGATGTTCACCTCCGCGTCGAACACCGGCCGCGCCACTGACACGCGCACGTCGGCCTGAGCGGCCAGGTGGAACACGACATCGGGTGCGATGCGAGCAATCACTTCGACGACCTCGCCGGCGCGAATGTCGGCCTGGTGGAAGCGGAAGCCTTTGCCCCCCTCGGCGCGGGCCGACGCCAGGTTGCCGATCGACCCCGTGGAGAGATCGTCGATGACATCGACCTCGTGATCCTCTGCGAGGAGGCGGTCCACCAGCGTCGATCCGATGAATCCCGCGCCGCCGGTGACGAGGCATTTCATCGTTGGCTCGGGGACGGGTCGGCTTGGATTGCGTCGATCACCTCTTCAGCTTCGCCCACCGACCAGCCCGGCCCGACGATCGATCGCTCCACCCGCGCGTCGCGCCCTACCGTGGCGCCGTCCAGCAGCACGGAGTCGCGGACGACCGCCCCGGTGAGGACCCGAGTCCCCGCCCCGAGCACGCTGGCCTCGATCGTGGCGGAGTGATCCACCGAGGCATCGGGAGCCGACACCGAGTCGCCTTCGCGCCGCCAGCCCCGCGGGACCGAGCCGCTGCGGACACAGTCGCGAGTGGCAGCGAGGTAGCGGTCGAGCCGGCCGACGTCGTGCCACCAGCCGCGGTGTTCCACCGCCGTCATAGACCCGCCCTCGGCGAGGCCCGGAAATATCTCCCGTTCGATGCTGCAGGTGGCCCCTGCGGCGACCGGATCGAAAATCGTGCTCTCCAGGACCCACACGCCTGCATTGATGAGATCTGACGGCGCGGGCGGAGCCGGTTTTTCCACGAACCGCTCGACCCGCCCGGACTCATGGACAACGGCCACCCCGAACTCGGACGGGTCGTCCACCTGCGTCAGCAGGATCGTCGCGGCGGCACCCGACGTGCGGTGCAGGTCCAGGATCGCGGGAATGTCGACGTCGCCCAACACGTCGCCGTTCAGCGCAACGAAGGTGCCGTCTATACCCGCGGTGCGGATGGCGTGAGCCAGCCCGCCGCCACTGCCGAGCGGCGACTCCTCGACAACCGCGGTGACGTCGAAGGGGCCGAGGTCGATGCCGTCGAACGCGCCGGCACGGTACCCGGTGGAGAGCACCACCCGTTCGACGCCCGCGGCCTCGAGGGGCTGCACGACGCGCCGCAGCAGCGGAACGCCGGCGACCGGCAGCAGCTGTTTGGGAGTGCGGTAGGTCAGGGGGCGGAGGCGGGTGCCTTCTCCTCCTACGAGAACGACGGCGGGCGGAGCGGGCGCGGCCCGGTCGCCCGAGGTCACGGAGCTTGGGTGGTTCCGGCCCCGGACGTCGGCGTGGTTTCCTCGGGCGGCGCGGTGCTCTGTGTCGGCGCCTGGTCGTCGGTCAGCGGTACCGCCGGCGCGGTGCTCGCCGTCGGATCGCCCGGCGGGATCTCCTGGGTCGGCGGCTGCTGGCCGGGGGCAACGTCGCTCAGGTTGTCGAGGTTCTCCTTGGACGGCGGCTCCGGGATCTCGGCATCCTTCGGCCCGAAGAAGATCGTCAGCGTGCCGCGGTCCTTGGTGAATCGAATGTCGCGCAGGTCCTCCGTGAAGATCTTGTCGTCGCGCTTGACCCGCAGGACCGACTCCTTCCCGCCGCACTTGTCGCCGTCCTCGTAGACGTCGCCGTCGGGCATGGTCAGCTTCCCGTCCTCCAGGCCGAGCTTCGCCGCATCGAGGAACTTGCCCAGGGTTGCGTTCTTGCCGGCCGCGTTGGAGGTGAACGGGTGAATGTGGATGATCCCGTCACCCTGTCCCTCCGGCGCGTGGGTGTGGATGCCGGAGGGGTCGGTCTCGACCGTCAGCCCCGGCTGGAATGCGCCACAAACGTGAATCCCGTAGGCCACGTGCCAGTGATCTGTCGTGCGGGGCGGGTCGACCTGCTTGATCTTGTCGAGGCGCTCGCTGCGGCTGACCACTAGAAGCGCCACACCGACGACCATCGCCAGCGCGATGGCCACGTACCACTTCCACGGGCCCCCGCCCGCTCCGCGCGCCGTCCGAGCGCCGCCACCGGTCGCGGCGGCTCGCGCCACCTTCTTGTTGGTCGATGCCTTTCCCATACGAAGGGGCGACCCTACTTGCCGCGCCGCCCTGAAATGGCTCGCCCCGCGGCCAGCAGCGCGGCACGGGTCCCCAGTCCCAGCGCCACGACAGGCAGGAGGAGGCGATCGCGCCCACCCCCAGCGGTCAGCGTGGCGAACCGGAACAGCGACCGGTGGTGCGCCACGATCATGCGGTAGGGGTGCCTGGCCGACGAAACCCCCTGCACATGGACGACCCGAGCGCCCGGCATGTAGAGGGTCGACCATCCGGCATCGCGCAGGCGGCGGCACAGATCGACGTCCTCCGCGTACATGAAGAACGACTCGTCGAAACCGCGAATCTCGTCGAACGCCGACCGGCGCAGCATCATGCACGACCCTGAAATCCAGTCCACGGTCTGGGCGCGGTCGAGGGCGCGGTCCGACATGAGGTACCGGCGGCTCCAGGGATTGTTCCGCCAGATGAGGCCCAGGAACCCGTGCCCGATCGAGTCGGTGACGCTGGGAAAGGTGCGAGCCGAGGGATAGACGTCGCCGGACGGCGTGTCGACTCTGGGCCCCGCGGCTCCAGCGGCCTCGTCGTCGAGGAGCGCCTGGACCAGATGGGCCGGCGCCTTCGCGTCGAACAGCGTGTCCGGATTGCAGACGAGAAGGAACTCACGGTCCGTGGACCGGGCGCCACGGTTCGCGGCTCCGCCGTAGCCGAGGTTGGCCCCGGTCTGGAGAAAGACAGTGTCGGGGTGCTTCTCCGCGAGAGGCACTTCGGAGCCGTCGGTAGACGCGTTGTCGGCGACGACTATCGAAGTCACCCCGGCCGCCTCGAGGCTGGCGACGCATTCGAGCAGGTGGTCCTTCGCGTTGTAGTTGACGATGACCGCCCCGACCCGGGCGGCGAGCTCCCCGGGGGGCGTGCTACTCAGCGACCCAGGCCCTCGTACTCGAATCCCAGATTGCGCAAGGGCGCCGCGTCGAGGAGGTTGCGGGCGTCGACGATGGCGGCGTGTTTCATCGAGCCGGCCACCTTCTCGAAGTCGAGCCAGCGGAATTCGTCCCATTCAGTGAGCACTGCCAGAGCGGAGGCGCCTTCGACGGCCGCATACGGATCGGAGACGATCTGAATGCCCTCGAGTTCCGGCGTCGGCCCTTTCACGGTCGGGTCATAAGCGACCACGTGCGCGTTGCGCTCCCGGAGCTTCCGAGCGATGTCGATCGCGGGCGAGTCCCGCAGGTCCGCAGTCCGCGCCTTGAACGTCAGACCCCAGATCGCAACTGTCGATCCGTTGAGGGGCCGAGCATGCCGGGCGATCTTGTTGACGATCCGGTCGAGCTGCTGCTCGTTGACGCGTTGTACGGCGTCCAGCAACTCGAACTTGTAACCCGCGTCCTCCGACGACGCCTTGATCGCGCCCAGGTCTTTCGGCAGGCATGAGCCCCCGAACCCGGGGCCGGGGCGGAGGAACTCGACGCCGATGCGCGGGTCGTAGCCGATACCGAGCATCACGTCGTCGACGTTGGCACCGATGCCCTCGCAGACTGCGGCGACAGAGTTGGCGAACGAGATCTTCATGGCGAGAAAGGAGTTGGCCGCGTACTTGATCGTCTCGGCCGACGCGGGGTTGGTGACGATTGTCGGCGCGCCGAGCGGCTCGAGAAGGGACGCGACTTTGGCCACCGCGGCTTGGTCGTCGCAGCCGAGAACGATGCGCGTCGGGTGCAGACTGTCGTGCACCGCGCTCCCCTCCTGCAGGAACTCGGGGCTCGACACGACCTTCACGTCCTCGCGGCGGATGACGCGCTCGACTACCCGACTGGACCCAACGGGAACGGTCGACTTGGTGATCACGATGGCGTCCTGGGCGAGGACCGGACCGATCTCGGCCGCGGCCTGCTCGAGATAAGAGAGGTCGGCCCGACCGCTGGCGCTCATCGGCGTCTGCACACAGAGGAACACGAAGTCGGCTTCGGTGGCCGCCGCTCGGGAATCGGAGACGAAGCTCAGGACCTCGTCGGCAACGCCCTCGGCGATTCGCTCTTCGAGCCCCGCCTCGAGGATCGGGGAACGTCCGCTGCGCAGCGTCTCCAACCGTTCCGGATTGATCTCCGCCACCGTCACTTCATGGCCGAGGTGCGTCAGTGTCACGGCAGTCGCCAGACCTACGTACCCCGCGCCGACCACGCCGCACTTGCTCATGCCGACAACTCTTTCACCGTGCGCTCCATGGGGATGCGCCAGTCGTCCAGGAGGGGGATTCCCTGCAAGCGGAGGGCCGCGTTGTCGAGCACGGAGAAGGCCGGCCGCGGCGCGGGGCGGGCAAAGTCGGCGGTGCTGACGGGCGAAACCCGTTCAGGGTCCTGGCCGGAAGCGGCGAGAACAGCCCGAGCGAATTCGAACCAGGTCGTAGGCCCCTGGTTGGTCACGTGAAAGAGGCCGGGAAGGCGGGAAACGACGAGACGCCGGATCATGTGAGCGAGGTCCGCTGTGAAGGTGGGGCAACCGTGCTGGTCGTCGACGAAGGTCAGCCGTTCGTGCTCGGAGGCGAGGCGGAGGATGGTCTTCACCATGTTGTTGCCGTGCGCTCCACATACCCATCCCGTCCGCACTACCGCGGCTGATGGAAGCTGCGCCAACACCTCACGCTCGCCCGCCAGTTTGGAGCGCCCGTAGACAGACTGGGGGTTCGGAGCGTCCCACTCGTTGTACGGCGTGGTCGCCGTGCCGTCGAAGACGTAGTCGGTCGACACGTACAGCACGTGGGCGCCGACCAACCGGGCCGCTTCGGCCACGTGCCGTGAGGCGAGCGCGTTCGATCTGAAGGCCTTCTCCGGATCGGACTCGCAGTCGTCGACCGCGGTCCACGCCCCCGCGTGCACGATCGCGTCCGGCTCGGTCGTCGTGACCACCTGAAGGATTTGTTCCCGGTCGGCCAACTGGTCCCGGTTCAGCGGGATGACCTCCCAGCCCGCCATCGCCCGAGTCAGGTCGGTGCCGAGTTGTCCGCCGGCTCCCGTGACTACGACTCTCACAGTCGCGGCGCTCTTGCGTTCATGGTCGCGGAGCTTCTACTTTCATGGTCGCGGAGCTTCCTCCAGCACGCTGGTCAAGTAGCGGCCATAGCCCGACTTGGCCAATCCCTCGGCAAGCACTTGAAGTTGCGCGGCGTCGATGAACCCCTCTCGGTACGCCACCTCCTCAATACAGCCGATACGGATTCCCTGTCGCTCTTCGATGACCTGAACGAATTGCGATGCGCTGTTCATGTCAGCGACGGTCCCGGTGTCCAACCACGCCGTGCCCCGGTCGAGGACCACTGCCTTCAACTTGCCCGCGACCCGGTACGCCTCCAGCACGGAGGTGATCTCCAGCTCCCCGCGCTCGCTCGGCTTCACCGCGCGCGCGATCTCGACCACGTCGTTGTCGGTGAAATAAAGACCCGCGTTGGCGAAGTTCGACTTCGGCTTGGCCGGCTTCTCTTCGATGGACAGCACGCTCATGTCCTCAGCCAGCTCGTAGACGCCGTATCCCTCTGGGTCCTTGACCTGCGCCGCGAAGCCCACGGCACCGTCGACATCGACGTAGTCCTTCAGCTGGCGATCCATCTGCGAGCCATAGAAGAGGTTGTCGCCGAGGATCATCGCGACCTTGTCCGCGCCGATGAAGTTGTCGCCGATGAGGTAAGCGTCGGCCAGACCTCGCGGTTCCTCCTGCACTTTGTAGGTGAAGTCACAGCCGATCTGCTCGCCACTGCCGAGCAACTGCTCGAAGCTGGGGAGGTCCTTCGGGGTGGCGATGATGAGAATTTCCCGAATGCCCGCGCTCATCAGCGTCGACAACGGGTAGTAGATCATCGGCTTGTCGTAGATCGGAATGAGCTGCTTGCTGACAGCTTTGGTGATCGGGTAGAGCCGCGTGCCGGATCCCCCGGCAAGAACTATCCCCTTCATCGACCGAGCGTCTTGTACTTGGCTTCGGTTTCGGCCTTGAGGGGCTTCCACCACTCCTCGTTCTCGCGGTACCAGCCGACCGTCGCGGCCAGACCCTCGCCGAAGTCGGTGAACCGGGGCTGCCAGCCGAGCTCCTCGCGGATCTTGGCGGAGTCGATGGCGTAGCGCAGGTCGTGCCCCGGTCGGTCGCTCACCAGGTCGTAGTCGGATGCGTCCTTCCCCAGGGCGGTGAGGATCTGCTCGACAACTTCCTTGTTCGACTTCTCTCCATCGGCGCCGATGAGGTAGGTCTCGCCTCTTGCTCCCCGCTCCAGCACCGCAAGCACCGCGGAGGAGTGGTCGTCAGTGTGTATCCAGTCGCGTACGTTCTCGCCCGTGCCGTAGAGCTTCGGCCGGCGGCCTTCCAGGATTTCGGTGATCTGGCGGGGGATGAACTTCTCCACGTGCTGGTATGGCCCGTAGTTGTTCGAGCAGTTCGAAATCGTCGCATTGACGCCGAACGAGCGGGTCCACGCCTGCACCATCAAATCGGAGCCCGCCTTGGTGCTCGAGTACGGGCTCGACGGGTTGTACGGGGTGCGCTCCGTGAAGCGTTCCGGGTCGTCGAGCTCCAGATCGCCGTAGACCTCGTCGGTCGAGATGTGGTGCAGCCGAACGCCGTAACGCCGGGCCCCCTCGAGCAGGCGGTAGGTACCGATGAGGTTGGTCTCGACGAAGGGCCAGGGGTCGGACAGCGAGTTGTCGTTGTGCGACTCGGCGGCGAAATGCACAACTGCGTCGGTCTCACTGACGAGCTTGTCCACCAGGTCGGCGTCGCACACGTTGCCCTTGACCAGGTTGACCCGTCCCGCATCGAGACCGGCGAGATTGGCCTCGTTGCCCGCGTACGTGATGGCGTCGAGAACGGTGACCTGCCAGTCCGGCCGCTCCCGGTAGACGTGCCGGACAAAGTTCGAGCCGATGAATCCGGCCCCTCCGGTTACGAGAATCCTGTCCATTTGTTGTCTCCTTCTCGGCGGGGCCGGGAGCCCTTCGCCGTCTTCGGTGGCGGGGGCCCGGAGCCCTTCGCCGTCTTCGGTGGCGGGGGGACTGGTCGCGACGCCGCTCAGCACTGAGGCTGTCTCGGCGCGCCTTCCGGCTCGGCTTCGGTCACCGGGGCAGACGTGGTCGTGGTCGCTGCGCCGCCGGGGATTCGCACCCCTTCATAGCCCGTGCCTGTCACCAGCACGATGTCGGCGGTCACCAAGGAGCGGTCCTCTTGAAGCGTGGCTCCGCTCTGCAGATAGGCGGCCAGAAGCTCCGCGTCGTCGCGCCGACTGGGGTGGTACCGCACCACGGGCTTCTCGTAGCGGAAGGAGTCCGCGTCGCCGGTCGGCGGCGTCGCCAGGCGGAAGCCCGCGGCCTGCAGATCCGACGCGACCTTGCCCGCCTGCCCGCCGATGCCCGATCCGTTGAGAACGCGGACACTCACCTCTTGCGGGAGGACGTCCGGGAGGCTGGGCGCGCCCTCCGGATCGACGCCGTTGAACCGGTCGATCACCTGTTGTGCCTCCGGCTCCTTGAGCATGAGCACATCCGCCTCGCCCACCATGGTCGGCACCGTCGGGAGCGTGACCATGTCGACGCTCTCCGGACTGATGTTGCGGAACCGCTGGGCGAGCTTGAGCATGTCGCCGGTGCCGAGGGCGCGGTCGATCGTGATGTCGTCGACGATCCTTCCGACGATCTTGTTCCCCTTGATCGGATCACGGATACCAGCCTTTACGGCCGCGGTCATGACCCGGCGCATGAAGTCCTGCTGGCGGGCGATTCGGCCGAAGTCCGATGTCGGATCGGTGCGCCAGCGCCCTGACTCATAGGTCTGGAAGTGCCGCGCTCGGACATAGGCCAGAGCCTGCTCGGGAGTCAGCTTGATGCATCCGGCCTCGGGCACCGCGAGCTCGGAGAGGTGGTCACGCGCCGGGGCCGGGAAGAAGACCTTCACCCCTCCCAGAGCCTGGACGATGCCGCGGAATCCGTCGAAGTCGACCTGTACGAAGTGGTCGATGTCGATGCCAAGGTTCTGGCGGATCGTGGTGATGAGCCGATGTGGCCCCTGCTTGCCGTCGAATGCGATGTTGATCCGTTGCTTGTTCTTGAAGCCGGGGATCTGTACCCAAAGGTCCCGGGGGATCGACAGGATCCCGGCTTTCTCCTTTTCGGGGTCGACGTGAAGGATCATCATCGTGTCGCTCCGGCTGCCGCCTACCTCACTGCTGGTGCCGAAGCGCGCCTGCTCGTCCCGGCTCAGGTTGGATCTCGTGTCGCTGCCGACCAGGAGCACGTTCATGGGGTCGCCGGGAGGTTCCTCGCCCCCCAGGCCGAGGACGTCGGCCAGATCGATCTTGTCCAGCTGGCCATAGCGCCAGCGGACGTACGCGAAAGCGGAGGCCGACGCGAGGATGCAGAGCGCGAGGAACAGATTGAGTCCGATTAGGAGGCGGCGCGGCCAGTTACGGGTCTTGACCGTCCCGTCACCGACCTGCGCGCCCCCCTGCGAGCGGGCCATGAGGCCCCCCAAACTACTAGCGCCCGCCCCCAACCCCGGGTCAGTCCAATTTCTCCCATTTGATCCCGGCTGGAGCGGGGCGGCGCCGGGGCCGCGGGGCGGCTAAACGGGCAGGCCGAGCCCCCGGGACAGGACCAGGCGCTGGATCTCGCTCGTTCCTTCGCCCAGTTCCAGAATCTTGGCGTCGCGGTAGAAGCGGCTGACCGGGGTCTCGTCGATGAAGCCGTAGCCGCCGAAGATCTGGGTGGCTTCCCGGGTCGCAGTGACTGCCGCCTCGGTGGCGAACAACTTCGCCATGGCCGCCTCCTGACGGAACGGGCGCCCCTGGTCCCGCAGCCAGGCCGCCTTGTAGGTCATGAGTCGCGCCTGCTCGACGGCGACGGCCATGTCCGCGCACTTGAACGCGATCGCCTGGTTCTTGCCGATGGGGCCACCGAAGGCCTGGCGCTCCTTGGCGTAGGCGACGCTCTGCTCCAGGCAGCCCTGCGCCAGCCCCACGGCCAGGGCGGCAATGGCAACGCGGCCCCCGTCGAGGATTTCGAGGAACTGGCGGAAACCGGCCCCTTGTTCGCCCAGCAGGTTCTCCGCGGGGACGCGCACGCCCTCGAGGATCAGCCCGTGCGTGTCCGAGGCGTGCCAGCCCATCTTCCGGTAAGGCGCCTCGACTGTCAGCCCCGGCGTACCTGCCGGAACCATGAGCGCGCTGATCTCGTTCTGGCCGGTACGGGCCGTGACCGTGATGACCGAAGTGATCGTCGTCCCCGAGTTGGTGATGAAGGCTTTCGCTCCGTCGATGACCCATTCATCGCCGTCCTTTTGCGCCCGCGTCCGCGTCGCGCCTGCGTCGCTGCCTGCGTCGGGCTCGGTCAGACCGAACGCGGCGAGCGCCCTACCCGCGCACAGATCGGGCAGCCAGCGCGCCTTCTGCTCTTCGGTGCCGAATTTGTAGATCGGACTGGCGCCCAGGCCGACCCCCGCGGACAGAGTGATCGCCATCGACGAGTCGACGCGGCCCAGCTCCTCGATGGCAATGCACACCGTGGTGAAGTCGGCATCGGAGCCGCCGTACTCCTCGGGGAAGGGCAGGCCGAACAGCCCCAGGTCACCCATGGCCAACACCGTGTCGACCGGGAAGGTGTGGTCCCGATCCCATTCCTCGGCATGAGGGGCGATCTCGGCCTCGGCAAACTCCCGGACGACCTTGCGAAAGGCTTCCTGTTCGTCGCTCAGGTCGAAGTCCATTCCGGAAAGTTAGGGGGTGAGACGGCGCACGGCTGCAGTCCTTATCCTCCGGAGGTGGCGCGTCCCGCGACCCTCGTGCGGCGCAGCCGTGCCGGCATCTCTTCGGCGACTCCTGTCGCAGTTGTGGGTGGCCGGCTTTTCACGGGCCTCCGCGACGTCACGTCCGACCTCACCGCACTCGATTCACGCGGGACCTGGACCGTGGTCATGACTTTCGAGGGCGCCCCGGTCTGCGCGCGCTTCGAACGAGTCCAGCGGGCCCGTCCATGGCCGGGCCGCGCCTGGGTCGGTCCGGACCCTGACGGGTGGACTTCGAGTCTCGACCGGCAGGCCTTCATGGATGGCGTGTCGGAGATCCGCGACGCCATCTCGCGCGGCGAGGTGTACCAGGTGAACCTGTGCCGAGTGCTCTCCGCGCCGCTGCCGGCCGGTTCGAATATTGCTGCCCTCGGCGCCCGCCTGGCCCGCGGCAACCCCGCTCCGTACTCCGCGGTGGTGAGGCTCCCGGAGCACGGCATCGAGGTTGCGTCTGCGTCTCCGGAGCGCTTTCTGGCGCGTAACGGTGATCGCGTCGAGTCCCGCCCGATAAAGGGCACCGCGTCGCGGCCCGAGCAGTTCCTCGAGAAAGACCGCGCCGAGAACGTGATGATCGTCGACCTCGTGAGGAACGACCTGGGACGGGTCTGCGAGACCGGATCCGTGAACGTCGACTCGCTGTGCGAAGTCGAGGCCCACCCGGGACTGCACCATCTCGTGTCGACGGTCTCCGGGCGGCTGCAATCCGGTGCCGGCTGGCCGGAGCTCATCGCCGCGACGTTCCCCCCCGGATCGGTGACCGGCGCGCCGAAAGGCGCGGCGCTCGAGGCAATCGGGCGGCTGGAGCCGGTCCCCCGAGGGCCATACTGCGGAGCGGTGGGGTGGGTGGACGCTGATCGACGGGAGGGAGACCTCAACGTGGCCATCCGGACGTTTTGGGCCGCGGACGGCTGTCTGCATTTCGGCACGGGCGGCGGAATCACCTGGGGCTCGACGCCCGAAGGCGAATGGGCCGAGACCGAGCTGAAGGCTCACCGGCTGCTGTCGCTCGCGTCGGATCACGCCGCGTGACTGCTCGGCAGGTTTGGGTCAATGGGGCGGTTTGCGACGAGAACGACGCGCGCGTTTCGCCGTTCGACCATGGGCTGCTTACCGGCGACGGTGTGTTCGAAACCGTTCGGGCCTACGCCGGCCGGCCCTTTGCCCTTGACCGGCACCTGGCACGCCTGAAGGCCTCGGCCGACGGACTCGGGCTGGAGGTACCCGATTTCGACCTCTTGCGGTCCGCCGTTCGCGAGGTGCTCGCAGCCAATGAGTTGGGCGAAGCGCGCGTACGCATCACAGTCACCGGAGGTCGCTCGCCGCTCGGGTCGGTGCGGGGCGCGGACGGGCCCTTGGTGATAGTCGCTGCCGCCGCACACGCCGACTACGAACCGGACGTGTCGGTCGCGATCGCGCCATGGCCCAAGAGCGAGCACAGCGCAGTGGCCGGCTTGAAGACCACCTCCTACGCGGAGAACGTCGTCGCCCTGGCGTGGGCGCGGGAGCGCGGTGCCGGCGAAGCGATCTTCACCAACCTCGCCGGGAACGTATGTGAGGGCACGGGCACGAACCTCTTCGTCGTGTTAGAGGGCCGCCTCGCCACTCCCCCGCTGTCCGCGGGATGTCTGGCGGGCGTAACCCGCGCTCTGATCGTCGAGGAGTTGAAGGTCGAAGAAAGCGACTTCCCGCCCGAAGCTTTGGCGGAGGCCACCGAGGCCTTTCTCAGCTCGACCACCCGCGAGGTGCACCCCATCCGCTCGGTCGACGGTCGGGAACTTCCGGAGTGTCCGGGGCCGGAGACGCTCCGAGCGGCCGCCGCGGTGCGCGCCCTGGTCGAGGCGGAGATCGCCGGCTAAGCCTCGGTCTGGCGCAGGTGTACGACGTCGCCAACCGAGATCGTGTGGACGCGGCCCGTCCGGTCCGTTACTTCGAGCAACCCCTCGTCGGTCAATCCGCTCGCCGTCCCTTCGAGCGTCCCACGCTCACCGAGATCCACCCGCACGTCGCGCCCGACGGTGGCGCACCGGCCGCGGTAGTCCTGCGCGACTGCGGCCCAGTCGTCGAGATAGTCGTCCAGGTTCTCGAGGATGGCGACGAGCAGTTCCGCGCGATCGACTTGCGCGCCCGACTCCCGATTGAGCGCGGTCGCCAAGTGGGCCAGATCCGCCGGAAGGACCGGCGGCCAGTTCACGTTGATGCCGGTGCCCACGACGACCGCGGCGCTCCCCGCGTCGGTCGCCATCAGAGATTCCGACAGGATGCCGGCGACCTTTCGATCGTCGACCAGCAGGTCGTTCGGCCACTTCAGGGCTGGCTCCACCCCGCTCACCGCGCGGCAGGCCGCTGATGCCGACAACGCGACCGCGGCGGACGTCAGGTGGAGTTGAGACGGGGACAGTTCCGGGCGGAGCAAGACGGAGAAGAGAAGCGAGGAGCCGGGAGGCGCCACCCAGCGGCGGTCCCGCCGGCCCCTTCCCTCCGTCTGGTGATCCGCGACGGCGACCAGCCCCTCCCTGGCTCCGTCCCGGGCTTGGTCCATCACCCAGTCGTTCGTCGAGCCGATGTCCTCGAACCAACGCACCTCGGCGAATCTCGTGGCCCGGAGACGCACCAGGTGGTGGTCTTCGAGCACGGCCGACACGCTAGAGCGCTCACCCGCTGATCCCGAATTACGGTTGGCGGGTCATGTTTGAAAAAGTCCTCATCGCCAATCGCGGAGAAATTGCGGTCCGCGTCATCCGCACCTGCAAGGAGATGGGTATCTCCACGGTGGCGGTCTACTCCGAGCTCGACCGCGACAGCCTCCACGTCCGTCTTGCGGACGACGCCTATGCCCTTGGGGGCGAGACCGCGGCCGAGAGTTATCTCAACACCGAGCGGATCCTCGACGTCGTTCGCCGCAGCGGCGCCCAGGCGGTTCACCCGGGATACGGCTTCTTCAGTGAGAACACCGATTTCGCGCGGGCCATCACCGACCTGGGGGTGACCTTCGTCGGTCCGCCGCCCGAGGCGATCGAGGTCATGGGCGACAAGATCAGCTCTCGTTTGGCTGCGGAGAAGGCCGGCGTCTCCGGAGTGCCGGGGCGCAACGACGTTCTGCAATCGGGCGACGAGGTCGTCGCCTTCGGCGAGGAGTTCGGCTGGCCTGTCGCGATCAAGGCCGCGTATGGCGGCGGCGGGCGCGGCATGCGCGTCGTCCAATCCGCGGCCGACGCTGCGAGCGCGCTCGAGTCCGCGCAGAGCGAGGCCCTGAAGGGCTTCGGCCGGTCCGAGTGCTACATCGAGCGGTACCTCACCTGGCCCCGCCACATCGAGGTTCAGGTGATGGCCGACAAGAAGGGCAACGTCGTATGGCTGGGCGAGCGGGACTGCTCCGCGCAACGCCGGCACCAGAAGCTGGTGGAGGAAACGCCGGCGACGCTGCTCGACGACAAGGTCCGCAACGCGATGGGAGAGGCCGCCTGCGCGGTAGCCAAGGCCTGCGGCTACACCAACGCCGGCACGGTCGAGTTCCTGTACCAGGACGGGGACTTCTTCTTCCTCGAAATGAACACCCGCCTGCAGGTCGAGCACCCGGTCACCGAAATGGTTACCGGTCTCGATCTGGTGGAGCTGCAGCTGCGGGTCGCGGCCGGCGAGAAGCTGCCCTTTTCCCAGAAGGCCGTTCTGGCGCGTCGCCGCGGCCACGCCATCGAGTTGCGCATCAACGCCGAGGACCCCTCCGGTGGCCGATTCGTTCCATCACCGGGACGGATCACGCGCTTCCGGCGACCCGACGGCCCCGGCGTGCGCGTCGACGCGGGGTACGACCAAGGCGACACCGTCAGCCAGTTCTACGACAACCTCGTGGCGAAGCTCATCGTGTGGGCGCCCGATCGCGAAGGCGCACGACGGCGCGCCCTGCGGGCTCTCGACGAGCTGGAAGTAGGCGGCATCGCTACCACCGCTCCGGCCCACAAGGCCATCCTCGAGCACCCCGACTTCGCCGCGGGGGAACACTCGACTCGTTGGGTCGAGGAGAAGCTGGACCTGTCAGCGCTCGGCGCGGCCGAAATCTCGGCGCCTCGCGGCGACGACAGCGACGAGGCGGACGAGAAGGTGCGGCGCGAAGTCGAGGTCGAGGTCGACGGCCGCCGTCTCAAGGTCGCGCTGTACGTGCCCGAGTCCCAGATGGCGCCTGTGGGGGTGCCGGCGCGCGCTGCGGCACCTCGTGCAGCTCGCGGCCGGCCGGCGAAGGGGGGCGGTTCCGCGGCGGTCGGGAGTGGAAGCGTCACCGTTCCGATGCAGGGAACGGTCACCAAGGTGATGGTCGCGGTCGGCGACGAGGTCGCGGTCGGTCAGCCGATTTGCGTGCTCGAAGCCATGAAAATGGAGAACAACATCCTCGCCGAGAAGGCCGGGAAGATTGCCGAGGTGCGGGTTGCCCCCGGTGACACCGTCAGCGCCGGAGACGTGGTCGCCGTCATCGAGTAGTTACATCGATCCTCCTCGTTCCTTGGTCGAGAGGGGAAGCGAGCCCCTCAGCGCACCAACGGGCTGAGATGAGACTCCGGGGTAGCTTCGGGTTGTGACGACTGTGATGACGGCGAAGGAGAATGCCCGGGCTTCGGTCGACGAGGCGCGGGGCGCGCTCGTCGATCTGAGCCACCGCATCCACGCGAAGCCGGAGACGTGCTTCGAGGAGGAGAAGGGCTGCGAGTGGACTGCCGCGGCGCTCGACGACGCCAACGCGGGCTTCAAGATCGACATGGGCGTGGCCGACCTGCCGACGGCCTTCGTCGCGACGGCCGGTACCGGACCTCTACACATCGGCATCTGCGCGGAGTACGACGCGCTACCCGGCGTGGGCCACGCGTGCGGGCACAACGTCATCGCGGCCGCGGCGGTAGGCGCGGGAATCGCGCTGGCGCGGATCGCGGACGACATCGGCATCACCGTCTCGGTGCTCGGCACACCGGCCGAGGAAGGGGGCGGCGGCAAGATCTTCATGCTCGAGCGCGGCGCCTTCGACGGCATCCACGCATCGATGATGGTGCACCCCGCTCCGTTCGAACTCGACCACATGCCCTGTGCCGCGGCGTCGATGCTGAACATCGCGTACACGGGCAAGACCGCCCACGCGTCGGCCTTCCCGGAGCTCGGCATCAACGCGGCCGACGCGCTGACCGTCGCCCAGGTCGGCATTGGACTCCTGCGCCAGCACATGCGCAGCGACAGCCGGATCCACGGCATCGTCACGAAAGGGGGCGACGCGCCGAACATCGTGCCGGGCGACACAACGGGCGAGTGGATCGTGCGGGCCCCGACGCTCGACCGTCTGTCCGAGTTGGAGCCCAGAGTGCGCGCGTGCTTCGAGGCCGGGGCGCTCGCCACCGGGGCCAAGCTCGAGATCACGGAGAAGTGCCCTGCCTACTCCGAGTTCGCCGACGACATTGATCTAATGGCGCTCTATCGACGCAACGCCATCGAACTGGGCCGCAAGCCCCTCGAGGACGCGAGCAGCTTCCCGCCGGCGTCGACTGACATGGCCAACATCTCACTCGCCATGCCGGCCATCCACCCGCTCCTCGGATTGGGCTCGTTCCCGGCGGTCAACCACCAGCCGGAGTTCACCGCCTTCTGCGCGACCGCGGTCGCGGATCAAGCCGCCATCGACGGCGCGGTGGGTATGGCTTGGACAGTCATCGACGCTGCCGCGGATGAGGCTCTGAGCAAGCGGTTGCGGGCCGCCGCCCCACGCGGCTAGGTGTTGGGAGGTCCGTCCCAGCGCACCATGACAACGGTGGCGTCGTCGTTGAGATCGGTGCTCCCCCGGTGCTCGAGAACGCTGTTCACCAGGTGGCGGACGACCTCCTCGGGCGGGATCTGATCAGACGCAGATCGTCCGGTTAGGTCGATGAGGCGTTCTACGCCCATTTCGCCGCCTTCGCCGTCCCGAACTCCGGTCACTCCATCGGTGTAGAGCAGCACGCTGTCACCCGGTTGCAGTTCCGTCGTGGCCACGCTGACATCACCCGGTAGCAGGCCCCACGGCGGGCTCGGGGGGCAATACATCTCCTCCAATACCTGACCATTGCGAACGAGCAGGGGCAGCGGATGGCCGGCGTTCGACCAGGTGAGTCGCCCCGCATCGGTGTCGAGCCGCCCGAGGACCCCAGTGGCGAAGGCGGGCTTCTCGATGTGGTCCTCCAACGTCGAGTGCAGCTCTGCGTGCATGGCTTCCAGCGACATGCTCTCCCTGCGCCCGTGCCGGTAGCAGCCGATCGCGAGCGAGGCGATCACCGCGGAACGCACTCCGTGACCCATCGCGTCCATGACGGCGAAGTCAAAGATGGCGCCGTTCGCGGCGTAGTCGAAACAGTCGCCGCCCACCTCGTACGCGGGCTCCACCAGGCCGGCGACCGAAACAGCGCCCGATCGCAGCACCAGCGGGGGAAGGATGTCCCACTGCATGCTCGCCGCCAAGCTCATCGAGCGACGTCGCCGGTAGAGGTTGTACACGTCCGTGCCGCGCGCCTGGGCCGCGATGAGGTAACCCGCCAACAACCCGAGCTCCTCGCAGCCCCGAAGGCGATCCTCGTCGCCATCCGGAAGCGTGACGGCGACGACCCCGGTTCGGTCGGAACCTTCGAGGATCGGTGCCCATACGCGCACGCCGTCGGGCCGCTCCACGGTGACGACCCTCTGGTCGACGAAAGCTCGTCCCACCATCGAGGCCCCAACGGGCTCGGTCTTCGGCAGCTCGGCGTGGGTCGAGTCGTCAGGCAGCGGCTCCAACACCGTCTGGCCGAAGTCGACGAGATAGACGACGACATCTCGCGCCCCCAGCTCCGCCCCGGCCGCCGCCAGGATGCGGCCGATCTCTGAGGGGTTGCAGCCACGCGCGCGCCGTAGCGCCGTACCGAAGTCGATCTTCATTTGCAGGACTACTCGGCCGCGTCGGCCAGGGCCTCAGCCAGCGCGGGGTGCACGAGAAGCGACTCCACGATGTCCGTGACTTTGAGGTTGTTTGTGACCGCGACGGCCAAGACCGAGATCAGCTCGGCCGCGCCGCGGCCCACGATGGATCCACCGAGCACAACGCCCGTATAGGGGTCGGACACCACTTTCACGAACCCGCGCGCGTCCCCGTCGATGAGCGCCCGGGCGTTGGCTGCGAACGGCACCTTCGTCACCCGGATCTTCCGGCCGATGGCGAACGCTTCCGCTTCGGCGAGCCCCACGTCGGCGATCTCGGGTTCGGTGAAAATTGCGGAGGCTGCCTTGTCGTAGTCGAGGTGCCGGTGCTTGCGCGTGTGCAACCCCATCACGTGCTCCGCGACCTTGCGACCCTGCATCGCGGCGACCGAAGCCAGCGGGAGCCGCCCGGAAAGGTCGCCGGCCGCGTAGATGTGAGCCACGTTGGTCTGGCAGTGCTGGTTCACGGGTACGTATCCCCCGCCGTCCACTTCGACTCCGGCGGCGTCGAGCCCGAGACCTTCCGAGTTGGGAATCGACCCGACCGCTAGCAGCGCGTGCGTGCCGAGCACCGAGCGCCCGTCCTCACAACGGACCACGACGCCCTCGCCAGGCGTGTCGATCCCCGCGGCGCGCGCCCCCTTGAGCAAGTTCACGCCGCGGCGAACGAAGTCCTCCTCCAGCGCGGCCGCCACCTCGGCGTCCTTCTGGGGCAACACGTGTTGCCGGCTGACGATCAGGGTGACCTGCGAACCGAGGGAGCTGAACATGTGCACGAACTCCACGCCGGTGACACCGGAGCCGATGACCACGAGGTGACCGGGCATCTCCGGCGGCGGATAGGCCTGGCGCGTCGTGAGAACCCGACGCCCGTCGATGATGGGCTCCGCCCAGTCCGGAATGCGGGGCCGGCTCCCGGTGGAAACGAGAATCGCTTCGGCGGTCAACTCCTCCGATGGGCCACCGGTGGGCTCCACGACGATTTCATGTGGGCCTTTCAGGGTGGCGGTGCCCTGCAGCACCCGGATCCCCTGGCTCTCCATCAGTTCGGAGATCGACTCGCTCAGCCCCGTCTCGATTCCTCTTATGCGGCTGCCGAGAGTCTCGAGGTCGAGCGCCGCGCCGAGGGGCTGCAGACCCATGTTTTCGGCGCGGCCCGTGGCGGACATCAGCCCTCCGGTGGCGATCATCGCCTTGGAAGGGATGCAGTCCCAGAGATTCGCCGCGCCGCCGATTACGTCTCGTTCGACGACCGTCACTTCCGCTCCCAGGCGCGCCGCGACCGTGGCCGCGTGCGCGCCCGCAGGCCCACCACCGATGATCACGAAGCGAACGGCCATGACTTTTCAGCGTAGGGCGCATACCCGGCCCGGCTAGCGTTCGCCGCACATGACTGTCATCCGGGGGGAGGCCGTCCGGAAGAGCTGGGGCCCAACGGTCGCGCTCGATGGGGCCAGTTTCGAAATCGGTAAGGGCGTTACCGGCCTCCTGGGTCCGAATGGCGCGGGGAAGACGACCCTCATCGGCCTGATACTCGGTTTGCACAAGGCAGACAGCGGCACTCTGACGGTGCTGGGACGCGATCCCGCTACGGCCGGGCCCGACGTCCGCGGCTTGCTGGGCTACTCGCCCGAGCACGAGGCGTTGCCTCCGGACACCAAAGCGCAGGACATAGTCCGCCAGCTGGCGGAGATCCATGGTCTCCCCCGCAAGGAAGCGACGGCCCGGGCGAGCGATGTGCTGCAGGAAGTCGGTCTTGGTGAGGAGCGCCTGCGACCCGTCGGCACGATGTCGACAGGGCAGAAGCAGCGGGTGAAGCTCGCCCAGGCGATGGTGCACGGCCCCGACATCGTTCTGCTCGACGAGCCGACGAACGGGCTGGACCCGGTACAACGCGACGACATGCTCGATCTGATCGCGCGCATTGGCTCGAAGCTGGGTATGGACGTCGTCCTGTGCTCGCATCTGCTCGAGGAAGTCGAGCGCGTCGCCGACGCGGTCGTGATCCTGGATGCGGGGAGAGTCGCGAAGCAGGGACAGATGAGCGACCTCGCCGGCTCCGAGAGCGAGCTGGTGATCAACCTCGACGGTCCGGACGTCGGGAGCAAGGTCATTACGCGGCTGAAGCGGCGCAAGGTCGAAGCCCGACAGGAAAACGGCGAGCTCGTCGTCGTACTGAAGAACGAGGCGACCTACGACTCCGTAAGGGACGCGTTGGCGAGCGCGGGCGCCGGAGTACGACGCATGGGTCGGCGCCGGCTGCGTCTGGAAGACGTGTTCTTCGAGGAGCGAGCCGGAGACCCGTCGACGGCGTCGTCCCGTCCGAACGGATCCGCGAAATGACGTCGCCCGTCGCCGGGACAGGCGGGGGCACCGGGGCCCGAATCCTCGACCGTCGGTACCAGCGCTACACCGGCCCGCGAAAGGGACAGGCGCACGCCATACGGCGCCTCACCCTCCACGCGTTCCAGAGATTCTTGGGCCTCCGTCGCCCGGGCAAGTACAAGATCGTTCCGTTCACGATCGGCATCCTTTGTTACCTGCCGACCATTGCCTTCATCGGCATCGCCGCGCTGATTCCGGTCAACAACGGCACCGCGTTGGTCTCCTACTCACAGCTGTTCGGGATCATTTCCGGCCTGGTGGGGCTTTTCATCGTCACCACCGGCCCAGGCGGGTTGATCGCGGACCGCAACTCGAAATCGCTCAGTCTCTATTTGGCTTCACCGCTCGATCGGAACACATACCTACTGGCGCACTTCGCGGCCCTCATGGGGACTCTTGCGCTGGTGACGGTCGGACCCCCGCTCCTGTATCTACTCGGGAGCATGTTCCAGGGGATCGGGCCAGCCGGGGTGGGGGCAGCTGCCGCAACCGCCGGAAAGATCGTGCTGGCCGGTGGCGCCATCGCGGCTTATTACACCGCGTTGACCATGGCGGTCGCGAGCGTCAGTAATCGCGCCGCGCAAGCCGGGGTGCTCCTCTTCCTGGCGTTGAGCATTCCCGATGCGCTGGTCGGCGCGGCCCTGCTGAACTCCGATGCGCCCGACGCGCTGCTCCTGCTGGCCCCCGGCACGCTTCCAGACGAGTTGGTCCGACGCATCTTCGGCCCTGTGGCCGGAGCGCTCCAGGCGCCCATCGAATTCCACCTCGCCACAGCGCTTGTGGTCGTCGGGACGGCAGGGTGGGCTCTGGGTGCGCTGGCCCTCGTCTGGTACCGCTACCACCGGCTGGACATCAGCCGGTGAGCTCCCAGCCCACGATCTCGCTGACCGGGGTCACCAAGTGGTTCGGCGACGTGGTGGCTTTGAACGACGTCACCGTCGACATCGGTTCGGGAGTGACCGCGCTGCTCGGCCCGAACGGAGCGGGAAAGTCGACCATGCTCCGCCTGCTCTGCGGGCTTACGCCACCGTCACAGGGAACGGTGCGGGTGTTAGGGAGAAACCCGAGGGATGAGCCGTCGCTCGACGGCCGACTGGCCCTCGTCGCCCAGCAGGAGGCCCTGCCCGAGAGCTTCAACGCCATCACCTTTCTGACGCATCTCGCGGACCTCTCCGGCGTCGCATCGCCCAAGGATGCGGCGACGGCCTGCTTGGAGAGGGTCGAACTGGACCCCGGACTGGACCGCAAGCTGAAGACCTACTCCAAGGGCATGCGCCAGCGGGTCAAAGTTGCCCAAGCGCTCCTGACCGACCCGGAAGTCCTGGTGCTGGACGAGCCCCTCGAGGGTCTGGACCCCCGGCAGCGGTTGCTGCTCATCGGCCTGTTCCAGGACCTCGGAGTCGAAGGCCGCACCGTCCTCGTGTCGAGCCACGTCCTCGAAGAGGTCGAGCGCTTCGGATCTCGCGTGGTCATGCTGGCCCAGGGACGTCTGGCCGCGGAAGGCGACTACCACGACATCCGCGACCTGATGGACGACCGCCCCCACAGGATCCGGGTCACGACGGACAAGCCGCGCGAATTGGCCAACGCTCTAGTGGCCGCCGGAGCGGTGTCCCAGGTCAGTTTCCCGAACGAGGGGACGCTCGTGTGTGAGACCGAAGCCGTGACGGTGTTCCGCACCTCCGTGGTCAGCGAGGCGCGGACGGTCGGAGCGCGGTTGACCGCCATCACCCCGCTCGACGATGACCTCGAGAGTGTCTTCCGCTACCTGGTGCAACACCGATGACCGTCACCGCACCTGCGGCGAAGCCGCGCACCAAGGGCGGCGTCCTGGCCGCCGCCAAGCTCGCCTTCGCGACCGTCGGCACGCGCGGCCGCCTGATCGCCTCGGTGGGAGGCGTGCTGTTCTTCGTCGCGCTGGCCCTGATCTTGCAAACCTCGGCGGATCTGGCGAAGGCGGAGGCCCGCGAGATCGCAGTCGCTTCGTTCTTCCTGTTGCTGCTGCCCCTCATGTGCGTCTCGAACGCGAGCATCGCATTCGGGAACGCAGTGCAGGACAACACGCTTGTCTACATCTGGCTCCGTCCGATCGCGCGCTGGAAGTTGGCCGTGGCCCACGTCGCGGCGACGGTGGCCTCCCTGCTCCCGATGATCATCGCCCTGTCGCTTTCGATCTTCCTGTTCGGGTCGTCCGTCAAGTACGTGGGCAGTGTGGCGATGGCCTCCGTCATGACGGCCGTCGGCTACAGCGGGCCGGTCGTGGCCCTTGGTGCCCGGTTCAAGCGGGCGTCCATGATCGCCATCACCTATGTGATCTTGGTGGAGAGCATTCTCGGAGGCCTCGCCGCAGTGGGTCGATTCTCCATCCGAAACTACGGGGTCGCGCTCTTCGTACACGCCTCGGGCGAGAAGCTCGACTTGTCGGTGACCCCCGGCGCTCTGACGTCGGTCCTGGTGCTGGTCGGTGCGTGTGCGGCGGGGATAGCCCTGACGACCTGGTTCCTGAAGCGCGCCGACGTCGCGTAGCCGGCTCTTCGGGCAAGCTCTCATTGCTGTGCGGCGGGGTCCCCATCCCCGCGGCGCGGAAACCAGCCGGGGGATGGGAACAGTTACGCCGCGGCGTGTTTGCGCAGCAGCGCGGTGACGTCCTTGCCATTGGCTTGGCGGTTGGTGGCGTCCATCACCTTCCCCACGAAGAACCCCATGAGCTTCGGGTCCTCCCCGAGGCGGGACG
>DATLBX010000018.1:0-2232 GCA_035526705.1 Acidimicrobiales bacterium
CGGTTATCTCGGCACGAGCCACCGACGAGACGGGGTCAAGTCAGTTGTAGGGAGGATCCAGACCGGGCTACGCACCTTGTTCTCCCTTCCCGACGACTGGCAGGTCGTGCTCGGTAACGGCGGGACCACGACCTTCTGGGACACGGCCGCGGCCTGCCTCATCGAGCGACAGTCGCTGCACCTGGCTTTTGGCGAGTTTTCCGCCCGGTTCGCCGCAGTAGTTAAGGCAGCGCCGCATCTACAAGAGCCCTCGGTGATGGAGTCGCCGCCCGGAACGCGCCCGGAAGTCCTGTCCATCCGCGACATCGACACCTACTGCCTGACTCACAACGAGACCTCCACCGGCGTGTCGGCCCCGTTGATCAAGCCCAGGAAAGCAGACGCCGGGTCGCTGGTCCTGGTCGACGCGACGTCGGCCGCGGGTGGGATGGAAGTCGACTTGGTCGACGCGCAAGTAGATGCGTACTACTTCGCGCCACAGAAGGTCTTCGCGGCCGATGGTGGGCTCTGGATCGCGCTGCTCTCGCCCGCCGCGCTCGACCGGGCTCGCCGCCTCGTCGGCGCGGGAGACCGCTGGGTGCCCGCGTCACTCGACCTCGTGCAAGCGGCGGAAAACTCTGAAAAAGGCCAGACGGTCAACACGCCGGCCCTCGCCACGCTGTTCCTGATGTGCCATCAGCTGGAGTGGATCCTCGAGCAAGGTGGTCTCGCCTGGTCCGGAGCTCGGTGCTTGGAGTCGAGCGCTCATCTATACGAGTGGGCTGAGAAATCGGAGTTCGCCCAACCCTTCGTGCAGAACCCGATCGACCGGAGCCCTGTCACCGTCACGATCGACCTCGAGGAATCCGTCCCGGCGGACGACCTCTGTGCCGCGCTTCGCGCCAACGGCATCGTGGACCTGGAGGGCTACCGCAAGCTGGGCCGCAATCAGATCCGCATCGCCACGTTCCCCGCCACGCCTCCCGAGGACATCCGCGCCCTGAGCGCCTGCATCGACTTCGTAGCGGACTCCCTGCGCTAGGCGCCATGGAAGACGCGACCGCACACGTCGACTCGATCGTTGCGGACGCCATCGACCGTGGCGCATCGGACATCCACTTCGTCCCGGTGGCCGGCGGTCTCTCTGTGCAGCTTCGGATAAAGGGCGAGGTCGAGACGACCGAACTGCTCATCCCGATCGATGCCGCCGGAACCGTCGTCGCCGCGCTGAAGGGCCTCGCCGGCATCAGCGCAGACGCGGGTCCGGTCTCGAACGGCGTGGCGATGCGTCCGTTCGGGGGCATGTCCGTCGTCCTGAATGTCTCGACATTCCCGACCCATCGGGGCGAGTCCGTAAGCATTCGACTGGGACGTACCGCGGCGCTGCCTTCGCTCGACGACCTCGATTTGGATCCAGACCTGGTGACTCGCGCCCGATCCGCGCTGACGTTCCGTCCGCACGGGGTGGTGTTGACGACGGGCGGCGCCGGGTCCGGCAAGTCCACGACCATTCACATGTTCATGGCAGAAGCGCGACGACCGGGCCAGCGGGTGATGACCGTCGAAGACCAGTTGTCATTCGAAATTCCGGACGTGTTGCAATCCACGACAAGCGAAGGCTTCGGGATCGCACAGGCGCTGCGAGCGATGACCGGTGCCGACTGCGATATCGCACTGGCCGGCCAGCTCCAGACGTCTGAGGAGATGACCGCGGCCTTCGATCTGGCCCGCAACGGAACCATGGTGTTCTCGGTTCTGGACGCGCCCGATGCCCCGGGCGCGCTACATCGCCTCATCAACGGCGGGGTGGACCCATCGCTCGTCTGCTCCCTTCTGAACCTGGTGATGGGCCAGCGCCTCTTGGGCAAGAGTTGCCCCGATTGCCAGAGGTGGCGCCCCGCCACGGAGGAGGAGATCGAGCGGCTCGACCTCCCCGCGTCAGGCGTCGAAGTAGTGGCGAGTGAAGGATGTGAAAGCTGTGACGGCCGCGGCTCCAAGGGGCGCATGATCGTGACGGAGCTCGTGACGATGAGCCCTCCACTGGCGGCCGCTCTGGAGCAAGGCGCGGATGTTCAATCCATTAGAGAGGCGCTTGGGGCCGACTTCGTTTCGATCGAGGACGGGATCCGCAAGCACGTGCGGGCGGGCGCGGTGCCGGTCGACGTTGCCATGAACCATGTCGGTCGGCGACCAGAGCTGACGGGAAGTCTCCAGGCTGTTGCTTCGGCAGCAACGCGAGATACCCAACTCAGC
>DATLBX010000019.1:0-7251 GCA_035526705.1 Acidimicrobiales bacterium
GTTATGACCACACGCTGCCCGGCAAATCGCACTGGTGCCCCCTCTCATCGGCCTGCGCGCTCCCCCGCGCGCCGTAGCCCAGATGGTGAGGGTGCCCTCCGGGGAGGTCAACCATTCGTGAGGAGCCTCACGCCCACGTGCTGCGAGCGTGGGCGGCCCTTCCCGACGGGTCGCGCGCGGACAGGGACGGCTCCGTCCGATCAGAGGCGCGCCCGACGCATCAATAAACCTGACGAGTCATCAGGGCTACCCCCGGACGTAACAGGACAGCACCCTTACGGAGCTCTTGTCGCAGTTTAGTGCGGTGCCCGGGACGGGATTCGACCCCGTACTCCCTTTCGGGAAGCGAGGTTCAAGCTGCCACCGATGGGTCCGCACACGTCCGCTGGCGGCGGTAGCACGCTCAATGACGGGCTCGCGGATCGCTGCGGACGCCAGCAAATTTCGATGAACTGCAACCCTCGCCATGGCCGGGACGAGATTGATCAACCGTCGGTTGGGGAGGCTCAGGTCAGGGTTGTCGCGACCGCGTTCGCGGCGACGGGCAGAACCAAATGCACGGCCACCCGATTCTGCTCGCGGCGTGCTAGCCGCGCCGGCCGGGAAACTCAGCTCGGCGCGCTCAGCCAGCCCGAGCGCTCATTGCTGGAGATCGTGTCCTTCGACAGGCCGTTCGGGCATGCGGAGCTGACCAACCGCAGCTCCGCGACCGCGCGCTGCGACACCGGCGTCGCTGCAGAATCCGGAGCCGGAGCGCTTCAGGCATAACAGCCCGAGCAGCCGGCCCCGCTCGTCGACCACCGCACGCCGCCTCTCACCGCGGGCAAACAGCAGGCGACGAGCGCCATCGGCGTTGGTGTCCGGTGCGATCGTGCGGCCCTCAAGGGTGGCCACCCGGACCGCGGGCTCGTGGGGTGCCACTGCGTCTGGCTCGACGACGCCGGGATCCGCTCGGTCGACCGTCCCCCGCAGCCGGCCGTGTTCGTCCACGATCAGCAGCAGATGGAGGTGATCATCCTCAAACGCGGCCCGAACTTCTGCCATCGAGGCGGTTGCCGGCAAGGTCTTGGGCGCATTGATCATTACTTGGCGCACGGTCAGGGCGCCAAGGTCGCGATCTGCAGGGACGCAAGCTCCGCCCGTCGGCGCCAATGAGCGCAGGGTCACCTAGGCGCTCGAGACGGCCTGTACCAGCAGCGGCAGGGTGCGGCTGAACTCGGCGAACGGCTGCGTCGAGCGCCGTCCGCGAGAAACCACGATGCAGCCTTCGATGCCGGTGACGAGAAGGGAAGCCAGTTGCTCGGCCTGGGCCTTGGTGAAACCCTTACCGCGCAACGCTTTGGCGATCACCGAGGTCCAGACGCGAAAAGCCGTGGACACCGCCTCGTCCAGCTCCGCGGAGCCGTCGCCGGTCACGACGATGCCCATCATGGGACAGCCGAGGTCGTAGTCCGAGGTCGTCAGACGCTTGCGATGGTGGTCCAGTAGACGTTGCAGGAAGGCGACCGGATCCTCGATCTTCTCGGCGGTCATGGCGACGAACATCTCGACCTCGCGCGTCACCTTGCGGGCGACCTCGACGGCGAGTTCGTTCTTGCCGTCCGGGAAGTGGTAGTAGATCGAACCCCGCGGGGCGTCGGCTCGCTCGATGACATCCAGCATGGTCACGCCGTAGCCGCGTTCGGCCAGCAGATCCTCCCCCGCGCTGACCATCCGGGACCGCACGTCCTTGCCTGCCACCCGATCCTTCCTGCCCGTCCGCCGATCGCTTTCGCTATGCAAGCATAATACTCGATCAGCATGACGAGGGACTTGATCTGGGTGTAGGCGTTCAGGACCTCGCCGCCCATCTCAAGCAGCCGATCGACTGCGTGCTGTTCGCGTGCTGGTCCGTCACCGGCGTCCACAGAACGATGGACGGCCCGGCGGTGGCATACATCCGGGCGGCTTCGCGGATGTGGTCCAGACCGGAGCCTGTATGTGCGCACGCATAAATTGTCAACCCATTGGTCGTTGACAGTTCTGCATGCGTGCATACAGACTTGCCGCATCGCCGCTCGCCCGCACCTCGGCGCCCGACTTCGACCTGAGCGAGGAATCCATGACGGATCTGGCCGAGACCGAGACGGACAGCTCGTACACGCCACCGGCCGTTCCGGGCCCCCGCTGATCGAGCGGAGCCTGCACGGCCCGGGCGCCGCGCTGGTGGCCCAGCGCCACTACAGGACGCTTTTCCAGCCGATCGCCGACCACCCCGCCGAAGGGACCGGCCATCAGCGACCAAGACATGCTGCGGACAACCGACGTCGACCCGAGTGCTCAGCAAGCCGCGCCCATCCGAGGCCGAGCCAAGGAGCAAGCAATGAGAACTCATCACCATCAACGGCAACGCCGGCTGCGCTTTGGCGTCGTAGGGGTCGTCGGCGTCCTGGCCGCTCCAAGCGTGGTGCCGGCGACCGCCCACGCCGCTGCCACCAGCACCGCGGCTTGCGTCTTCGAATTCGTGATGCCCGTCGCCCCAGGCGTGTCCATGACCCCCGCAGACTTCACCTACACCACCGGTGGGGAAACCGGGATGATCATCTGCGTCGGCACCGTCCGCGGTCACCCTGTCACTGGGCCAGGCACGGTCGGGGAGCAGGGCACCGGCAACGGGAGTTGCTCGGGCGGAACTGTGACCGGGGCTTACACAATGACGATCCCCACCGATGCGGGACAGCAACGGCTGCGGGTGCCGTATACGAAGCTGAACTTCGTCGGACCGCTCGGGGCCCGGCCAACTCCGGAGCTCGCCGGTGGATTCACGTTCGTCCCAACCCGAGGCGACTGCGTGACCACCCCAATCACCGAGGTCGTTCTCGCCGAGTTCGGCGTCCTGTTGACGTGATTGCCCGGTCGTTACCTCGTCGCTTCGCTGGGCGGGTGCGCTCCTGGTCCGGGGTTCCGTGGGTCGTGGTGCGCGACGCACCGGTCGTCCGACCCTGGTGGTGATCGTCTCCAGTTCGGCCCGGGTCGCGGCCGACCCTGGAGCTTCATCGCCTCCGAACCAGCGGTGACTGCGTGACCGCCCCACTCACCGAGCTCCGCTTCGTCATGAGGAGATCGTGCTGAGCTGACTCTTCCCGGACCTCTTCCCGTACCCCTAAGGAGCAACCCATGGACCTCACCCGCCTGTCGGCACTCGACATCGCCGCGACAGTCGCGGCCCGGAAGGTCTCCGCCGTCGAGGTCGTCGAGGCCCACCTGGCACGAATCGAGGCGGTGAACCCTTCGGGCAACGCAGTCGTCCGGGTGCTGCCCGAAGAGGCGCGGCAGCCCGCAGCCGCCCTCGACGCGCGACTGGCGGCGGGTGAGCCGGTCGGTCCGCACGCGGGCGTCCCCGTCACGATCAAGGACAACATCGACAGGGCTGGCCTGCCCACGCCGTGGGGTGTTCCCGCGGTGGCCGAGGCCGTCGTACCGATCGATGCCCCGGTCGTGGAGCGGATGCGGGCGGCCGACGCGATCCCGGTCGGGCGCACCAACCTGCCCGACATGGCCCTGCGCCTCCACACCGACAGCAGCGTGTACGGCCTGACCCGTAACCCGTGGAACCTCGGACGGACCACCGGCGGTTCGAGCGGCGGGGACACCGCGGCGCTGGCCAGTGGGATGAGCGCCATCGGTCTGGGCAAAAGCGTCGGCGGTCCTTGCGCAGTCCGGCGAGTGCGTGCGGCATCTCGGGGAGGATCCATGCGCGCCTTTGCCTGCCTTGTTGCCGTGTCGGCGCTGGTGCCCGCCGGGTGTGGCTCCGATGATGGCGCCGTCGCTGCCAGCGCAGACGCCCCGGCCGCGGCAGCGCCCACTGCACTGCCCAGCGGCCCACCCGGGCTCACCCGCACCGAGATCGCCAGGGGCGTGGTGAGCGGGGGTGAGCCGGTCGAGTTCAAGCCGGGTACGGAAACGGTGGTCGTGAAGATCACGCTCGAGCCCGGCGCCTCCACGGGATGGCACAGCCACCAAGACGGTGGGATGTTCATCGTCAACAAGGGAGTTCTGTCGAACTACGGACTCAACGGTCCGACGTGCAAGGCGACCACGATCTCAGCCGGAGCGGCCTACTTCGTGCCACCGCATTCCCACCACGGTCACCTCGTCCGGAACGAAGGCAAAGAACCGCTGGAACTAACGGTCTACTGGTTCAACGTGCCGCCGGGCGCGCCGACCGTGATCAAGGCCGAGCGGCCGAGCGCATGTCCTGCCGATCTGGTGTGAACACAGGCTCGCCGCGTGCTCGACTTCTCTCACTCGGCCGCCGGCCTCATGTGGCCTACCCGCAGACTCGGACGGCCCTGTGTTCGCTCGTACCGGCGGTGGGGAGGGCTGGTCGCCGCTGCCATCGCCGCCGCTACGGTTGCGGCCCTGTTCCTGCGCGCAGAACCCTGACCTCCGCTTCGAACGCGCGCCGCGCGCACTATCGCAACGTCGTGACCGGCGCGCCCTCTTCGATCCGCACGGGAAGTCCGCTCAGGGCGTGCAGGGCTTTCGACTCCCGCCATTGAATCGCGTTGCCGACGAGGTTCAGTTGCGGGACCCGCATGAAGAGTCGGGTGAGGACCTCCGCAGCTTCGAGGCGGGCGAGTGCAGCGCCGAGGCAGAAGTGGGGTCCGGCCCCGAAGGCCAGGTGGCCGGTGTCCCGGGTGAGGTCGACGCGCAGCGGGTCGGGGAAGCGGAGCGGGTCCCGGTTGGCGGCCTGGATGTCTACAAGGACGGCCTGCCCCGCGCTGATGTGTTGACCGCCGAGGACGTGATCGGCGGTCGCGGTCCGCGACGTCAGCTTGATCGGGCCGTGGCAGCGCAGCAGCTCGTCGACGGTCCGTTCGGGGGAGACCGTGAGTAGCGACCGCGGGGCCGGGTCGCGCAGGAGCACCAGCGTCGAGTTGCCGATGAGGTTGGCGGTGGTCTCGTGGCCGGCCACCAGGAGAAGCGTGCAGGTCGCCATCACCTCACCGAGATGCAGCGCCGGTTCGCCGTCTTCGGTGAGCGCCAGTAGCGCGCTGATGAAGTCGGTGCCGGGACTGCGCCGGCGCTCGGCCAGGATCGGCGTGAGGAACAGGCTCAGCTCAGTGGACGCGTCGACAGCGGCCATTAGGTCGTTGAGACCGGCGTCGAACTCGAAGCCGCGGGCCAGCGCGGGCGTGTGTTCGGCGAACACCTCGGCGCCCTCGACCCCGACGTCGAGCAGCTCGGTGATGACGGCGAGCGTGACGGGGTAGCCGATGTCGGCGAGGACGTCGATCTCGGGGCCGATGCCCTCCAGCCCGTCCAAGAGCGCCTCGGCGATGGCGGCCACCCGAGGCCGCAGCGCCTCGATGGCCTTCGGCGTGAACGGTGGGCTCACGAGCCGGCGCAGCCGGGTGTGTTCGGGTGGGTCGGTGAGCAACATGTTGCCCAGCGGGATGTCCTTGAGCTCTTCGGAGATCAAGGGGCTCAGTCGGAGATCGCTGCTCCAGCCCTGACCGCGCAGCACCGCGGCGGCCTCGGCGAACCCGCACACCACGAACGCCCCAACGCCGACGTCCCAGCAGACCGGGGCGGTCGACGTGGTCATTGGCGTGCCTTGCGGTGTGCCGCCTCGAGTTCCCCGTACCGGGTGGCCGGCGCGGCGTCGTGGGAGTACTCCTCGCGGATCGCCCGCCACATGCCGGTGGCGCGTAACCCGCCGAGGACCGAGACCAAGCTGGTGAGGTGGCGGGTCAGGACTACATAGTTGGCGTCGACTCGGAGCCTGCGGAGGACTGGCCAGTACGGACCGCGAGGGCTCCAACCGGCGCCGCCCTGGCGGAGGATCTCGGCCGCAAACTCGGGGGTATAAGTGAACGGCTGCGGCCGGACCAACTCCTGTACACCCCAGGAGTAGAAGGCGAGCAACGCATCCGGATGGTCGACCACGTCAGTTAGGTCGAGGAACCCGCCCTCGACAGCCGCCCGATTCAGCGCCTCCGCGTCCTGGTCGGCAGCGGCCTGGGTCAGCCGCTCGAACCGGCTGTAGACTTGGGGATCGAAGCGCTTGACGCAGCCGAAGTCCAGGCAGGTGACCGATCCGTCGGGGTGGAACAAGAAGTTCCCTGGGTGTGGGTCGGCGTTGTAGAGCCCGGTGCCGAGCAAGTTGCCCTGGACGAAACGAAAGATCGCCTCGCCCCAAGCGTCGCGCAGCGACCGCTCCGCAGACAACGCGGCCGCGTAGCGGACGCCGCCGGACAGATCCATGGTCAGCACCCGCCGGGTCGACAGCTCCGGGATTACTTCGGGAATGCGGATGAACGGATGGCCGCGGTAGAGGTTGGCGTATTCCTGCTGATTCGCCGCCTCGGCGTAGTAGTCGATCTCCTCACCGATCCGGTCCGCTACCTCGGCGGCCATCGCGCGCACGTCGAGCGCCTTGAGCCCCGGGACGACCGTCAGCATGAGCTGGAAGAACGTCGCGAGCAGTTCGGTGTTCTTCAGGTCGGCGCGGATCGCCTCCGCGACGCCGGGGTACTGCACCTTGACCGCGACCCGACGTCCGTCCGGCAACGTCGCGGTGTGGACCTGACCGATCGATGCGGCGGCCATCGGGCGTGGGTCGAACTCGGTGAACACCTCGCGCGGTGATCGGCCCAGCTCGGTGGTGATGGTGTCGATCGCCAGTTGGGGTGGCATGGGTGGAGCGTCGTCCTGCAGGCGCGCGAATGCCGCCTGGTAGATCCCCCGGTATGGGGCATCGACGGCTGGGTCGAGGCTGACCACGGACAGCATCTGACCGGCTTTCATCAGCACCCCGCGCGAGCGGCCCAGCCGTGCGGCGTAGCGCTCGGCCTGGCGGGTGTGGAAATCGATGAGGTCCTTCTCGCCATGGCGCCGGTTGCGCAGAGACGCCACAACGGCCTCGCCCGCGGTCCGGCCGGCCATGCCGACCAGGGGCGCCACGCGCGCGGCGCGCCCGGCCGTGATCCGTCGCTGTTCGCCCGACTCGTCCACTCAGCCGCCTCGGAAGTAGCTTCTTTGCTATCCTAAGTGTTTACTTAGCTCCGTGAGCGTGTCAACTCGGGACCGGATCATCGACGTCGCCATGGAGCTGTTCGGCCAGCGCGGCTACAAGGGCACGAGCATCACCGCGATCGAGAAGGCCGCCGGTCTCGCCCAAGGCGCCGGCGGCATCTACCACCACTTCCCCAGCAAGCACGCGCTGCTCGAAGCCGGGATCGCGCGCCACCTCTCGCGCCTCGACGC
>DATLBX010000020.1:0-10330 GCA_035526705.1 Acidimicrobiales bacterium
GGTCCTTGGCGAACAGGTTCGCTTCCTCCCCGCCTTCGGTGCCGCGGATCTCGACGATGACATCGCGCTCGTCGTTGGGGTCGCTCGGCAGTAGGAGGACCTGGAGCGCGTCCTGGGTCTGGTCGATGCGCTCCTGCGCGCTCTGAATTTCGTCGCGCATTTCGTCGCGCTCGGCGCCATCCGCGTGTTCGAGCATTTGCCGTGCCGCGTCGAGATCCTGCTCCGCGGCGCGCAACTCACGAACGGCCTTGACGATGGGTTCGAGCTGGCGGTGGCGGCGGCCCACCGTGCGAAGTTGGTCGTGGTCCGCCAGCACCTCCGGCGTGGAGAGCTGGCGGACGACGTCCTCGAACTCCGCCTCGAGCTCGTCGAGCCTGTCTTTCACCCGACGAACTCAGCCTTCACTTCTTGGCGCGGCTTGCCTTCTTGCCGTAGCGGCGCTGGAAGCGCTCCACCCGACCACCGGTGTCGACCAGCTTCTGGCGACCGGTGTAGAAGGGATGGCACTCGTTGCACAGCTCGACGCGAAGCTCGTTCACGGTGGAACGGGTCACGAACTCGTTGCCGCAGGAGCAGTGCACCTTGGCATCGATGTAATCGGGGTGAATTTCAGCCTTCATGGGTGTCTCCTTGTCTGGCCGTGCCGGCGATCAGGCCGTGGGGTCCGGCGTCTTGGCCAGCTCCGCCAAGAACTCCGCGTTCGACTTCGTCGTCTTGATTCTGTCGCGCAAGAGCTCGAGGCCCTTCGCGTCGCTGCCTTCGGCGCCGAGAGCGTTGAGCACCCGACGCAGTTTCCACGCCGCCGCCAGCTGGCCACGGTCGAAGAGAAGCTCCTCGTGCCGGGTCGATGATGCATTGACGTCGATGGCCGGGTAGAGCCGCTTCTCCGCGAGGTAACGCGAAAGGCGTAGCTCCATGTTCCCGGTTCCCTTGAATTCTTCGAAGATGACCTCGTCCATCTTGGAGCCGGTCTCTATGAGAGCCGTAGCCAGGATGGTTAGTGAGCCGCCTTCTTCGACGTTCCGGGCTGCACCGAAGAACTTCTTGGGCGGGTAGAGGGCACCGGTGTCGATACCACCCGACATGATCCGGCCGGTCGCCGGTGCCGCCAGGTTGTAGGCCCGCGCCAGGCGGGTGATGCCATCGAGGACGATGACGACGTCGCGGCCCATCTCCACGAGCCGCTTGGCGCGCTCGATGGTGAGCTCGGAGATCGCGGTGTGCTCGTCCGACGGACGGTCGAAGGTGGATGCCACGACTTCGCCTTTGACGGAGCGGCGCATGTCGGTGACTTCTTCCGGGCGCTCGTCGACGAGCAGCACGATGAGGTGGACCTCGGGGTTGTTGGCTTCGATCGAGTGGGCCACCTGCTTGAGGACCGTGGTCTTGCCGGCCTTCGGAGGCGAGACGATGAGGCCACGCTGGCCCTTACCGATCGGCGAGATGAGATCGACGATGCGAGCGGTGACGTTCGTCGGGTCGCCCGGAGTCTCGAGGTGCAGACGGGAGTCCGGGAAAAGCGGCGTCAGGTCGTCGAAGCGAGGGCGCTTGCGCGCTTCCTCGGGATCCATGCCGTTGACTTCGTCGACCTGTAGCAGCGCCGGGTACTTCTCGCTCGAGGACGCGGGGCGGCTGGAGCCCGTGATCTGGTCGCCCTTGCGCAACGCGAAGCGGCGGACCTGGCTCATGGAGACGTAGACGTCATTGGGCCCGGGTAGGTAGCCCTTGGTGCGGATGAAGCCGTAGCCCTCGTCGCGCAGGTCGAGCAGTCCGAGCACCGGGATGGGATCGCCCGTGTAGGCAACCTCCTGGCCGTGACCCTGCAAGTCCCGCTCGGAGCGGTCGCTGCTCTGCGGGCCGCGTTCGCGATCCCGGCCACGACGGCGGCGGCCGCGGCGGTTGCCCGGCTCGTCGTTGTTCCACCGGCTCTGGCCCTGGCCTTGGCTCGGACCCTGACCTTGGCGATTGCCGCGCTCGGCGCGGTCGCGCTGGAAGCCGCGGTCGCGCTGACCTCCGTCGTCGTCACCCTGCTCGCCGTTGGACGACGAGGGACCCGACCCGTTCGAGTCGCGGTCGGACTCGGGCTCGGCCTCGGTGACCGCGGGTTCGGTCGCCGCCACGACAGCGGCCGTGTCCGAGCCGTCGGGTTCGTCGACATCAGAGGGGGCGGCGGTCTTCGCCGTGCTGCGCGTGCGCTTCGGGCGCTCGCCATTGGTCTTGGCCGCGCCGTTGCCCGCGCTGGCCGGGGCGGCCGAATCGTCGACGCCGGTGGCTTTCAGAATCTGGCCGATGAGGGAGGCCTTGGTAGTGCGGCTGGCCGGCTCCAGACCCAGTGACTGGGCGATGGCCTTGAGCTCGTCGCGCTCCTTGCGCTCCAGAAGCGAGCGGGAAGGCTGCTCTGCGCTCATGTAGTTACCTCGCTTTGGCGAAGGCCGTGGGCCCCGCTGCCGTGAGCCCCGAGGGGGCTGTAGTGAACCGGGGTTCCCAGCTCGTACTGAAGCGAGGGAAATTCCGGGAGGACTGGGCGAAGGGCTCCGGGCCCCCGCCCTGGGTACTGGCGAGGCAGCGGTGCTCACGACGGGTTGGCGAAAGGCTCCAAGCCCCCCGTCAGGAAATTGTCGTGGCGGCACGCGACTGCGTTCGTCCGACGATCACGTTATCACTACCGTGGCCCGGACATGACAACGGTGAGAGTCGGGCTCTTGGGCTGCGGCAACGTGGGGGCAGCCCTGGTGGAGCTGCTCGCCGGCCACGGTTCAGCCATCGAGACGCGAACCGGTCTTCATCTCGAGCTCGTGCGCGTCGCGGTAGCCGACCCATCCAAGCCGCGGCCGCCCGGCCTCGATGCCTCACTACTCACCTCAGACCCGCGGGCCGTAGTCGACGACCCGAGCATCGAGATAGTCGTCGAGTTGATCGGTGGTCTGGATCCGGCCCGCGACCTGGTTCTGGATGCGCTGCGTTCCGGAAAATCCGTGGTGACCGCCAACAAGGAGTTGGTCGCGAACTTCGGGATCGACCTGCACGCCGCGGCCGGAGAGTCCGGCGCCGAGATTCTGTACGAGGCGTCAGTCGGCGGCGGAATCCCCTTGGTCCGTCCGTTGCGAGAGTCGCTGGCCGGAGAGCGCATCACGCGCGTCATGGGGATCGTCAACGGCACCACCAACTACATCCTCACCAAGATGACCGAGGACGGTACGAGTTACGGGGTGGCGCTCGAAGAGGCCCAGTCCCTCGGTTACGCGGAGCGCGATCCCACAGCCGACGTCGACGGATACGACGCCGCGGCGAAGGGCGCCATCCTTGCCACCATTGCTTTCGGTCAGGCGGTTGTGGCAGACGATGTCCACCGCGAGGGCATTCGGAGCATCACCGCCGCGGACATCGCCCGGGCGCGCCGCCTGGGGTTCGTAGTGAAGCTATTGGTGGTCGCGGAGCGCGACTTGGAGGACCGCATATCGGTGCGTGCCCATCCGGCCCTGGTGCCGGTGACGCATCCGCTCGCCTCGGTTCGCGACGCCTTCAACGCGGTCTTCATCGAAGGCGACGCGGTCGGGGAGCTGATGCTCTACGGACGTGGCGCCGGCGGCCGACCCACCGCGAGCGCGGTCCTGGGCGACCTGGTGGACGCGGCTCACGGCAGAGCGGCGGGAGACGGGCGGGTTGCCATGGCCGCACTTCCGCCGGCGCGGCTCATTCCGATCGGCGAGCTCATGTCCGCCTATTACCTGAGCATCGAAGTTCTCGACAGGCCGGGTGTCTTGGCGCAGGTTGCCGGGGTGTTCGGCGAGCACGGCGTCTCCATCCGGTCGATGGAGCAGCACGGCCTGGGCGACGAGGCTCAGCTCATCTTTCACACCCACGACGTCCGCGAAGCCGACATGCAGACGACGATCGAGAAGCTCGAACAGTTGCCGGCAGTCGACCGGGTAGGCACGCTGCTCCGCGTGGTCGGGGACGCCGACCTGTGAGCCCCGCCAAGCGCGCCTCGCGGGCCAAGGCCGCGGCCAAACGCACGCCGGCGAGGGCGTCCTCCGCGCCCGCTCCCGAGCCGCCTCCCCTGCCCTGGGGAGGCATCGTCGAGGAGTACCGGAGTTGGCTCGACATCCCAGACTCCGCGCGCGCCGTGACTCTGTTGGAGGGCAATACGCCGCTCCTTGAGGCGCCCCGGTTATCCGAACGGGTCGGCGCGAGGGTTCTGCTCAAGCTGGAAGGCATGAACCCCACCGGTTCGTTCAAGGACCGGGGGATGGCCGCCGCCATGACGATGGCGCTGCACCGAAAGGCCAAGGCCGTCGTTTGTGCGTCCACGGGGAACACCTCCGCATCTGCAGCCGCCTACGCAGCGCGAGCTGGACTGGAGTGCGCGGTCGTTATCCCCGCCGGTGCCGTGGCGCTCGGAAAGCTGTCCCAGGCGCTGGCCCACGGCGCACGGGTCATGTCGATCGAAGGCAACTTCGACCAGGCGCTCGAGTTGGTGCGAGAGCTGGGCGAGCGGGCCCCGGTGACCGTCGTGAACTCGATCAACCCGGATCGGATCGAGGGGCAGAAGACAGCTGCGTTGGAGATCATCGGGGCCCTGGGCGACGCCCCCGACCTCCTCTGCCTGCCGGTCGGCAACGCGGGGAACATCACTGCTTACTGGCGCGGTTTCTGTCAGGCGCACAACGCGGGGGCGACGGAGCAACTTCCACGAATGCTCGGAGTACAGGCCGAAGGCGCCGCGCCCATCGTCACGGGAAAGAAGGTCGACAACCCACAGACCATCGCGTCGGCCATCCGCATCGGTGACCCCGCTTCTTGGGCTTCCGCGACCGCGGCGTCATCGGAGTCCGGCGGCGCCATCGTGGCAGTGAGCGATATGCAGATCCTCGAAGCATGGCGACGACTGGCCGCCGAAGACTCCGTCTTCTGCGAGCCCGCGTCGGCCGCTGGAGTCGCCGGCCTACTGCAAGAAGGACCAGGCGACGCCGAAACCATCGTCTGCGTCGTCACCGGCCACGGCCTGAAGGACCCAGAGGTAGCCATGGCCCACGCCGCCCCGCCCCGCCCCGTCGACGCGACCGTCAAAGCCCTGCGCGACGCGTTGGATATCTAGAGGTCCAGGCGAAGTAGGTCGTCGAGGGTTTCCCTCTTGACCACAACACGGGCTCGGCCGTCGCGAACGAAGAGGACCTCGGGCCGGGGGACCTTGTTGTAGTTCGACGCCATGGTGTGGCCGTAGGCGCCGGTGACGGGAGTGGCGAGGAAGTCGCCGACGCTGATCTCCTCCGGCAGGCTCGCGTTCTTCACGATGAAGTCGCCGCTCTCGCAGTGTTTGCCAACGACATCCGCGGCGCGCGGGCGTTCGTGCGTCGTCCGCTGCGGCAGGAACGCTTCGTAACCCGAGCCATAGAGGACGGGGCGGGGGTTGTCGCTCATCCCACCGTCGACCGAGACGAAGTCGCGCACCCCCGGTAGCGACTTGACCGTTCCGACGCGGTAAACGGTGATGGCGGCGGCAGCCACGATCGAGCGCCCCGGTTCCGCGGTGATGCGAGTGGCCTGCGGCACTCCGTTCTCGACGCAGGCGGCGCTTACCGCGTCCGCCCATTCGGACATGGTCGGCGCCGACTCGCCGGTCACGTAAGCCACCCCGAGCCCCCCACCGACGCAGAGTTCCGCAAGTCGATGCTCGACCACGAACGGGGCCAGCATGGCCACAGCGCGCTCGAAGGAGTCGACGCGGAAGACCTGGCTGCCGATGTGGGCGTGCGCGCCGACGAGCTCGAGACTGGGCACGGCCCGGAGCCGCGCCGCGGCCTCGGCAGCGGCGCCCGACTGCAGGCTGAACCCGAACTTCGTGTCCTCCACGCCGGTCGTCACGAACTCGTGCGTGTGCGCCTCCACCCCAGGGGTGACCCGGATCAGTACCGAGATCGGGTCGGGAAGGCCGTGACTCAGGCGCTGCAGGCGGTCGATCTCGTCGAAGGAGTCGACGACGACGCGCCCCACACCGTGGTCTATGGCGGCGTCGATCTCCGCGTCCGACTTGTTGTTGCCGTGCAGAACCAGGTCGGGGCCTGTCGCGCCGGCGGCCACCGCGACGTGCATCTCCCCCGCAGTGGAGACATCGAGGCTCATCCCCTCCTCGAGAGCAAGCCGCGCCATCTCCTTGCATAGGAAGGCCTTGGTCGCGTAGGCGACCCCGTTGGGCCAAGCCGTCACTGCCTCGTTGCAGCGGGAGCGCAGATGGACCTCGTCGTAGATGAACAAGGGGGTGCCGTGCTCCTGAGCCAGGTCACATACGTCGAGTCCGCCTATGGACAGACGTCCGGAGGCCGAGACCTCCGCGGTGTCCGGGAGAAGGTGGAGCGGGAGCGCGGTGATCAGTCGAAACTACCGGTTCGGCCCTGCGGCAAATCCAGAGCCGAAGGCTCTACCGTCGAGTCCGAGCGGCAGCGCAATGCGCAGCGAGCGCTACTTGGCGCGTCGGTAGACGCGCACCGCGAGCGGCCCGAAGAACGCGGCGAGGACAATCGCCCAGACCAAGGCCGCGAGGATCTGACTCGTCGTCGCCGTACCCAGAGTGAGACCACGAACCGCCGCCACGGTGACCGAAACCGGTTGGACCTTGTTGTACGCCTGCAACCATCCGGGCATCCCGGCGATCGGTACGAACGCGGTCGAAGCGAAGACCATGATCGCCAGGATCGGGAAACCCAGCGCCTGCGCGGCTTCCGCATTCGAAGCCACCAGGCCGATCAAGGCGAACACGAAAGAGATGCCGAAGGCGAAGGCCACGATCAGGGCCAGGGCCAGCGCGAATTGCGCCGGAGTGCCTTCGATGCGGAAGCCCACCAGGAAGCCCACGCCGACCATGAGCAGAACCACGCCCAAGTTGCGGGTGAGGTCGGCGAGGACGCGGCCCGCCAGCACCGCCGACCGCGCCATGGGCAGGGAACGGAACCTTTCGATCATTCCCTTGGACAGATCGTCGGCGAGGCCGGCCGCGGTGTTCATGCCGCCGAACGCCACGCTCTGCACGAACACGCCGGGCATGAGGAAGTTCACGTAGTCGACGCCGGGGATACGGATGGATCCCCCGAAGACGTAGCGGAAGGTCAGCACGAAGATCACAGGTTGGAAGGTGCTGAAGAGGATCACTTGCGGATTGCGCGACATCCCCTTGAGATTCCGCCACGTCATGGTGCGTGCGTCCGACAGTGCCTCCATCATCGGGCTACCTCCTCCGACTGCTCATCGGTATCCAATGGCTGACCCGTCAAGGTCAGGAAGACGTCATCGAGACTCGGCTCACGCGCCGCCACGGAGACGGGGGTGAGCCGGGCCTTGTCGAGAGTTCGCACCGCTTCCAAGAGGGCGGGGCCGCTGTCATTCACTCCTACTTCCACGCTGAGCTCGCCGCCGTCCGGGCCTACGCTGCCCAGCTCGGCCAGCTTGGCGCGGGCCCGGCGGGCCTGGGTCTTGGTGGCGAACTCGAAATGCAGGGTGGTTCCCGAGAGCTGGGCCTTCAGCTCCGCGGCCGTCCCTTCGGCGACCACGCGGCCGTGATCGATGAGGCAGATGTAGTCCGCGAGTTGGTCCGCCTCCTCCAGGTATTGCGTGGTGAGAAGCAGCGTGGTGCCTTCGGCGACCAACTCCTCGATCATCTTCCAGAGGTCCACCCGACTGCGCGGGTCGAGACCCGTCGTCGGTTCGTCGAGAAACAGGACGCGGGGTCGGTGGACGAGGGCGGCTGCGAGATCTAGGCGCCGGCGCATTCCTCCGGAATAGGTGCGGACGAGACGGTCGCCGGCGTCCTCCAGCCCGAAGCGTTCGAGCAGTTCGCCGGCGCGAGCCGCCTGCTCCTTCTTCGGTTGATGAGTGAGGCGACCAACGAGGATGAGGTTCTCGCGGCCGGTGAGGCTTTCGTCGACGGCGGCGAACTGCCCCGCCAGACCTATCCGCCGCCGCACTTCCTTGGGGTTGGTCGCCACGTCGATCCCCTCGACCTCGGCGCGGCCTCCGTCGGGGCGAAGCGCGGTCGTGAGGAGCCGCACCGCCGTGGTCTTGCCCGCGCCGTTAGGACCGAGCAGCCCGAACACCGTGCCGGTCGGCACCTCGAAGTCGACTCCTGCCAACGCGGTCAGCTCACCGAATCGCTTGACCAGGCCTTCCGCTCGTATCGCCACGTCCCCCATGACGAGGGATGATGACACCCGTGGCCGACCCCATTTACGTTCTGGAGGAACGGGGGCGCGCCGCGCTGGTTGCCGCATTCGGATTGAGCGAGGCCGACGCGGACCCTGTCGTGCGGCGCTCACCGCCCGACCGTGACGCCGACTATCAGGCGAACGCCGCACTGGCGCTGTCGAAGAAACTTGCCATGAAGCCGCGGGAGGTGGCCGAGAAGTTCGTCGCGGCGCTCCACGTCGACGACCTGTGCGAAGTGGTGGAGATCGCCGGGCCCGGCTTCGTGAACTTCCGCTTGCGCGCTGAAGCCCTCGGTTCGTTGCTCGAGGATGACGAGCGGCTCGGCGTCCGGACGCAGCCGCAACAGACGATCGTCATCGACTATTCGCAACCCAATGTGGCGAAGGAGATGCACGTCGGGCATCTGCGCTCCACCATCATCGGCGACGCGCTGGTGCGAATTCATGAGTTCCTCGGGCACAAGGTCGTCCGGCACAACCACATCGGCGACTGGGGCACCCCCTTTGGAATGCTCATCGAGCATCTCCTCGACATCGGGGAAACCGAGGCGGCCGAGGAGTTGTCGGTGGGTGACCTCGACTCCTTCTACAAGGCCGCCAGCGCAAAGTTCCAGAACGATCCCGCCTTCGCGGACCGCGCCCGCCTCCGGGTGGTCACTCTTCAGTCGGGCGACGCCGAAACGCTGCGCCTGTGGCAGTTGCTCGTCGACGAGTCGTCCCGCTACTTCCAGTCGGTCTACGACCGACTCGGGGTCAGGTTGACAAGGTCAGATCTGATCGGCGAGAGCTTCTACAACCCGTGGCTGGACGACGTCGCCGCAACGCTCGAGAAGCAGGGGTTGGCGCGCGTCGACGAGGGAGCGCTGTGCGTCTTCCCCGAAGGCTTCACGGGTCGGGACGACAAGCCTTTGCCCCTCATCATCCGAAAGCGCGACGGGGGTTACGGATATCAGGCGACGGACCTGGCGGCGATTCGCTATCGCCTGGGCGACCTGAACGCGGAACGGCTGATCTATGTGGTGGACGCGGGTCAGGCACAGCATCTGTCCATGGTGTTCGCCGTGGCAGCCAGCGCCGGCTGGGTCCGGCCGGATCAGGTGGAGCACGTGAAGTTCGGGTTGGTTCTCGGTCCCGACGGCCAGCGGCTGCGCCGCCGCGTGGGTGAGAGCGTGAAGCTCGGGGCTCTGTTGGACGAGGCGGTCGAGCGCGCCGCCGCGGTCGTCGCGGAGAAGAGCCCGGATCTGTCGGGCGAGGAAGCGTCCGCCGTGGCCAGGGCGGTCGGCATCGGGGCGATCAAGTACGCCGACCTGTCGAACGACCGGGTCAAGGACTACATCTTCGACTGGGACCGGATGCTTGCCATGGAAGGCAATACCGGGCCGTACCTCCAATACGCGATCGCGCGGATTCGCTCGATCTTCCGTCGAGCCGAGCAGAACGCGGATGGGGCTATCGCCGGAGAGGTGGTCATCACCCAGCCGGCCGAGCGCGAGCTGGCCCTGGCCCTGTTGTCATTCGAGGAGGCGGTCGTGTCGGCCGCGCAGCATCTGCAGCCGCACCGGCTCTGCACATATCTGTTCGGGTTGGCGTCGACGTTCACTTCCTTCTACGAGCACTGCCCCGTATTGCGGGCCGACTCGGAAGAACAGCGCGCGTCACGCTTGAAACTGTGCGATCTGACGGCCCGCACACTCGAACTCGGGTTGTCGCTGCTCGGCATCGAATCCCCCCCACGCATGTAGCGCCCGGCGTACGCCGAAGCGCCGGCCGCGGGCGCACCTAGGCGCGTACAGCCGGTCCAAGTACGCCCACCCACGCGCCGAGCTCAATGCGGGCGTACTCAGGCGCGTACAGCCGGCACAAGTACGCCCAGTCAGCCGATTAGCTCCTTGACGGTCTCGATCAGCTCCAGCGGGTCGAAAGGCTTGGTGACGTAGACGTCGACGCCGACCTCCCGGCCCGCGTGGATGTCAGCGGCCTGGGCCTTGGCGGTGAGCATGATGATCGGCATCTCGGCGGTCTTCGGGTCTTCGCGTAGGGCCTTCGCCACGGCGATCCCATCCATCTTCGGCATCATCACGTCGAGCAGCACGATGTCGGGCATCTCGTCGCGGGCCCGCCGGAGGCCTTCCTCG
>DATLBX010000021.1:0-50304 GCA_035526705.1 Acidimicrobiales bacterium
GCCCGCCACGCCATGATCACCAAGGTCCGGGGGACGTTCAAGGAGTACGAGGGCTCCGGATACTTCGACGCCGGCCAGCCCACGAATTCCAGCCTCGAGCTCGCCATCAAGGCCGCCAGCATCGACACCGGGAACGCGGACCGCGACAACCACTTGCGTGGCAACGACTTCTTCGACATGGACAACCACCCGGAGATTCGCTTCGCCAGCACGACGGTCGAGGAGCTGTCGTCTGATCACTTCCGCGTGACCGGTGACCTCACGATCAAGGGCGTGACCAAGCCCGTGTCGATCGATTTCGAATACACCGGTTCGGCGGTCGACCCCTTCGGCAACAACCGCATTGGCTTCGAGGGCCGCACGACGATCAACCGCAAGGACTGGGGCGTCAATTGGAACGCTGCGCTGGAAGCCGGCGGCGTCCTGGTGAGCGAGAAGGTGAACCTCGAATTCGAGGTCTCGGCCGTCAAGGTCTGATCCGTAGGCTGGCGTCGTGACGCGGGAACGGTCCGACCGCAAGGGCCCCGAACGGCCCAGGCGGAATGCCCCCGAACGGCCCAACCGGGATGCCCCCGAACGGCCCTTTGCCGGCTGGCTCGACGAGAAGGAGTTGCGCGCTTGGCGCGGCCTGCAGCTGATGCAGAACCAGCTGTCGGCCGCGCTGAACCGCGAGCTGACGGACTCGGCCGGACTCTCCTACATCGACTATCTCGTTCTGGCAGCCCTCACCGACCGTCCCGATGGACGGATGCGCGCCTTCGAGTTGGGGCGTGAACTCGGGTGGGAGAAGAGCCGGGTATCGCACCACATCTCGCGGATGTCCGAGCGCGGTTTGGTAGAGCGCCAGAAGTGCAGCGAAGACCGGAGGGGAGCGCACGTGGCCATCACAAAGCTGGGCCGCAAGACCATCGAGAATGCCGCCCCCGGCCATGTCGCCTCGGTACGACGGCGGTTCCTCGACCTTCTATCGAAGGAGGAAGTCCAGACACTCGCCGGCGTCTCGGAAACTGTGCTCGCCGGCCTGGCCGGCGAATGCGAGGCCTTGGACGACTAGGCCGTCCCGGGAGGTCCACCCCAGGCCAGAAGGAGCAATGTGGCGTCGTCCTGGAGGGCATCGCGCTGGTGGAGCTGCAATTCGTGCGCCACCAACCGGAGAGTTTCGGCGGGCTTCTCGCTCACGGCGGCCGCTCGCTCCAGAACCGCGGCCAGACGATCCCTGCCGAACTCGACTCCAGCGGCGGAGCGCGCCTCCACCACGCCGTCGGTGAAGAACACGACGATGTCGCCGGGCTCCAGTTGCGCCTCCGACAGTGGAGGTGGGCCCAGGTGCGGATCCGCGATACCGACCGGGAGCCAGATCTCGGAGGGCAAATCCACCCGGCGGCCTTTCCGAATGACCATCGGAGCTGGATGGCCCGCGTTGACCCAGCACAGCCGACCGGTCGAGAGTTGGGCGGTGGCGACCTGCGCGGTCGCGAACTTCTCCGGCCCGAATTGTTCCGCGATCGTGCGGTTCATCGCTTCAAATGTCTCGACCGCCGACATCCCGCTCCGCCGGCTGTTGCGATACGTGCCAATGGCGAGATTGGCAATCCGCGCTGCCTCGAGTCCGTGTCCGACGGCATCGAGAATCGTGATGTGGGCGATGTCACCGTTGACCGCATAGTCGAACGTGTCACCGGCAATCTCGTAGGCCGGCGCCACGATGCCCGTGATCGTCAGGTTCTGGCCGGTGAACGTCAATGGGGGCAGCATCGACCACCGAAGTTCGGCAGCGAGGGTGAGCTTGCGATTGCGCCGCGTCTGGGTGATGACGTCGCCGTACTCCTTCTTGTTCGCGATCAACTCCGCGGCAAAATTCGAAATCGCCTGACACAGCCTCAGGGTGTCCTCGTCGAGCTTGTGCTCAGTTTCGAGCGAGATGACTCCGAGACGCTCCGCGCTATCCATCAACGGCAACCAGACGCGGAACAACCCGGCGGTCACCTCTTCTATGGCCGGCCGCTCCGTCCGATACGCCAGCGCGGCGGGGGAATCGCCGATTTCGATCGGCGCGCCGTCTCGGCCCTCCCGGTGCGGACCCAGCAGCCGAAGTTCCCGCTGTTCGAGACAGACCAGGTAGAGCCGGGCTTCGCCGAGACCGGCGGCGGCCATCTCGTCGGCGACGAGGTCCGCGATGTCGTCGGGATGCAGAGTGGTGCTGGCCAGCGCCAGACGGACCAGCACCGATTCCACGGTCGCCTGCGCCGCCCCGTCATTCATGCCCGTGCAGTCTGACCGCGCCTGAGGCACACCAGCGCGGGCGCGAAGATCGGGAGTGGTCAATTCGCCTACGCCCGATCTACGTGACTTCCTGGAGGCCCGCACGGCTTCGCCTGCTGGGTTCTCCGGGGACGGCCGGCATGCGTACGTGTCATCGAACCTGCCGGGGACAGCGCAGCTTTATCGGGTGTCGGTGCCGGCTGCCGGCTCCCCGCCCGAACCAGGCGTCCGCCGCGAGTTGGAGCAGCTGACAACGCTGCAGGAGCCGGTCGGGTCGTTGCCGGTTCCGGGCGGAGACCGGGTGCTCCTGCAGGTGGACCGCGGTGGCAATGAGCGCCACCAGATCCTTCTGCTGGAAGGCCCCGGCCGCGAACCCCAACCCTTGATCGAGGAGCCGGACTGGATCCATTGGCTCGGGTCGGTTCGCGACGACGGCCAGGCGTTCTCGTACCAGTGCAACCGCCGCAATGGCACCGACTTCGACGTGTACGTCCGGGACCTGCACACCGGCGAGGATCGCATGGTCTTCGACATGGGCGGGTGGTGCTCCCCGGGCTCCTTCTCGCCCGACGGGCGTTGGTTGAGCATCGTGCGCTACACCGAACGGAACATGGACTCGGACCTGTATCTGGTCGACGTGGAGTCGGGCGAGGTGGTGCACGTGAATCCTCACGCAGAGGACGCGTCCGCCAGTTCGCCGGCGTGGTTGGCGGGCGGTACGGATTTCTATTTCGCCACGAATCAGGATCGCGAGTTCCTGGGCATTGCCCGTTACAGCCTCGAGACCCGCACATGGCGCTACGTCCTCGAGGAGGAATGGGACCTTGGCGTCGGGCTGGACCCTTTGCGCAACCGCGCACTGGTGAGCTCGAACGAAGACGGGTTCAGCCGCTTGCGAATCTTCGACGCTTCCAGCCTGAAGCACCTGAAGGAGTTGCGGCTCCCTGGCCGCGGCGTCGTCGGCGGGGCTGAGTTCTCCCCCGACGGCACCAGGCTGGCCGTCGGATTCACGTCCGCCGATGTCCCCGGCGACGTCTGGCTGTTCGACGTCGAAACCGGGGAAGGCGCCCGTCTCACGTCGAGCCCCAACCCGGTCGGTCAAATTGCGATGGTCACGCCTGAGTTGGTGCGATTTGACTCCTTCGACGGACTTTCTGTGCCGGCCTTCGTCTTTCGGCCGCGGGCGTCGGGCGGCCCTGCTCCGGTCGTGGTGCAGATCCACGGCGGACCCGAGGGCCAGTCGTTGCCCTCGTGGAACCCGATCGTGCAATACCTGGTTGCCCGTGGGTACGCAGTAGTCGTTCCGAATGTTCGGGGCTCCACCGGCTACGGACGCACCTATCACCACCTGGACGACGTTCGCCTTCGTCTCGACTCGGTGCGTGACCTCGCCGCGCTTCACGACTGGATATCGACCGACCCCGGACTCGATCACAACCGGGCCGCGCTCTACGGGGGGTCCTACGGCGGATTCATGGTTCTTGCCGGACTCACATTCCAGCCGGAGCGCTGGGCCGCTGCCGTGGACATCGTCGGAATCTCCAGCTTCGTGACCTTCCTCGAGAACACTTCTCCGTGGCGCCGTAAGTTCCGCGAGCGCGAATACGGTTCGCTGGAGAACGACCGGGAGTTCTTGGAGGAGATTTCGCCGCTCACCCACATCGACCAGTTGCGCGCCCCGTTGTTCATCATCCATGGCGCCAACGATCCGCGAGTCCCGTTGTCCGAAGCCGAACAGATCGCCAAGGTGCTGGAACAGAAGGGGATCCGCCACGAGCTCGCGGTCTACGCCGACGAAGGCCACGGCCTCGCCAAGTTGGCCAACCGGCTCGACGCCTACCCCCGAGCCGCCGACTTCCTGGACGAAGTGTTGGGGCAGCGCAAATGAGTGTTCACATCCCCCCGCTCGCCGCCAGGCGGCGGGGATGGGGACCCCGCCGCACTGCGACGAGCCGAAGGCGGAGGAACCGATAGCAATGTGCGGTCGTTACGTCGCCGCTACTCCAACCGAAGTGCTGGTCGAGTGGTTCGGAGTGGAAGAAGTGAAGGCGAGTGAGGCCGAAGTCCCGCCTTCGTGGAACGTCGCGCCGACGCGGGAGGTCTTCGCGGTTGCCGAGTCGAGGTCCGCCGGCACGCGGCAGCTGGGTTCATTCCGGTGGGGACTGGTCCCGTCCTGGGCCAAAGACCCCAGCGAGGGGGCCCGCCGGATCAACGCGAGAGCCGAAACAGTTGCGACCGCGCCGACCTTCCGGAAGGCCCTCCGGTCGCGCCGCTGTCTTGTTCCCGCGGATGCCTTCTACGAATGGGAAAAGGTCGAAGGACAGAAGAAGAAGCAACCGTGGCTGGTGAAGCGCGCCGACGGCGACCTGATGGCCTTCGCCGGACTGTGGGAAGCGTGGCGCGATGTCGAAGGCAAGTGGCTGCGCACCTGCGCCATCATCACCACCGACGCGGCGGGCCCGCTCACCGACATTCACCACCGGTGCCCTGTGATTCTCGAGCGCGACGAATGGGGCACGTGGCTCGATCGGGACACGACCGAGCCGGCCGACGTGCTGCCCCTGCTGACACCGCCCGAGCCGGAATTGTTGGAGCTTCACCGCGTCGGAACTGAGGTCGGGAACGTCAAGAACGACGACCCTTCGTTACTGAACTCCCTCTAGCGGGCTGCGTCCAGGGCCTTCTCGACGCTGGCCGCGATGCCTGGCCCATCAAGACCGAGGCGGGACAGGATCGATGCAGGCTTCGCCTGCGGGATGAACTCGAGGGGCGTACCCAGCGTCAGGACCGGCGGCCGTGTCTCGTCGAGCCGCGCCAACGCCGCGTCGATGTGCGACCCAGCTCCGCCGACCCGCACCCCGTCCTCCACGGTCACGACAAGGGGATGCTTCACCGCGTCGGTCAGCATCGCCTCGTCCAGAGGCTTGACGACCCGAACATCCCAGACCGAGGCTTGAATCCCGCGGCGCGACAATTCGTCGGCAGCCTCGAGCGCGGGCCGAAGGAGCCGACCGACGGCAAGGATGCACGCGTCTGCGCCGCTGCGCAGCTTGCGACCGCCGAGGCCCGAGCCGATCTCTCCATCTGGCGAGGTGTGGGCTTCGCCCTTCGGCCAACGGATACTGACCGGACCGTCCAGGGTCAGCGCGTGCCGAACCATGACGCGCAGCTCCTCCGCGGACGACGGGGCCATAACGGTCATGCCCGGGATGGCGAGCGTGAGGGCGAGATCCAGCACGCCGTGGTGCGACGGACCGTCGTCGCCGGTGATGCCGGCGCGGTCCAAGGCGAACACGACGGGCAGCCCGTGCAGCCCGACGTCCAGGTTGGCCTGATCGAAGGCTCGGCTGAAGAAGGTCGAGTAGACCGCGATGACCGGCCGCAGTCCGCCGATTGCCATTCCGGCCGCCGCAGTGACGCCGTGCTGCTCGGCAATGCCGACGTCGAAGAAGCGATTGGGAAAGCGCGCCTGGAAGGGCAGCAGGCCGGTGGGGCCGGGCATCGCCGCGGTGAGGGCAACCACCCGATCATCCTCCGCAGCCGCGTCGAGCATCGCTTCGGTGAAGGCTTGCGTCCACGTGGCCGGCGCGGGCGTGTTCACCTGCGCCGAGGGCGACACCACCTTGAAATCGTGCAGCCGCTGCTCGTCGTCCTCCACCGCGGGCTGGTAACCGCGACCCTTCTCGGTCCGCAGGTGCACGACGATCGGACCGTTGTAGGAGGCCGCGTTGCGCAACGCTTCTTCCATCGCGGGGATGTCATGGCCGTCGAACGGACCCGTGTAGCGAACGCCGAGAGCTTCGAAGAACGGCACGGGATCAGCGGCGGCTTCCCGGATGGCAGTGGTCAACGCGGTCCATCCCGCGTCCGCCAAGCGCCCCGCGGCACCCAGACGATCCAAGCGGCGCGCCACCTTCGAGCGAAGGTTCATGTAGCCAGGTCGCAGTCGCAGCCGGCTGATTTCGGTAGACAGCCGCGAGATCGTCGGCGCGTAGCTCCGGCCGTTGTCGTTCAGGACGATCACCACCCTCCGGCCGCTGTGTCCGAGGTTGTTGAGGCCCTCGTAAGCCATTCCGCCGGTCATCGCGCCATCACCGATGACGGCGACTATCCGGCGGGACTTGGACTCTCCCGAGTGGTCGAGCGCGGTTGCCAGTCCGTGCGCGTACGACAGGATCGTCGAGGCGTGCGAGTTCTCCACCCAATCGTGTTCCGATTCGCCGCGGTTGGGATAGCCCGACATGCCGTCTTCCTGTTTGAGCCCGGCAAAATCCTCACGGCGCCCAGTCACCAGCTTGTGCGCATAGGACTGATGGCCCGTGTCCCACAGCACGATGTCCTGGGGGGACTCGAATACGCGATGGATGGCCAGCGTGAGTTCCACCGCACCGAGGTTGGAACCGAGGTGGCCGCCGAGGCGGGTAACCGACTCGATGATGACGGCGCGGATCTCGTCCGCGAGGGTGGGCAGTTCGTCCGCGCTGAGCCGCCGCAGGTCGGCCGGCGACCCGATCTTCTCGAGCAACATGTGGGTACCGAGGTTAGTTGCGGTATGCCCGCTCAAAGGTCCGGGCCGCCCGGTGCGATCTTCAGCTGTGGCCTGGCGACGACGACGAAATCGACCGTTACATACCCGGGCAGACCGTTGTCCCGGACGGGTGGGGGGGAACCGTCCAGGGGCCCGTCCGGGAGCTGGATCCGCCTGGCGAATCCCTCGACGTCGACCCACACGTCGACCCGGCCCCCCTCCCGCGCCGTCACCTCGTATCGCATCGTCGAGACACCGCGGACCTGTTGCCCCCCATAAGCGACCGCCTTGGTCGCCCAGCGCGCCACGTCGAGGGCGGCTAGAGCGCGCTCTCTGATTTCGCTCGGCCCGGTGCCGCTGACGAGCCTCACTTCGCCATCCAAGGTCTCTTCGGGACCGGTCACGATCACGCGAAGAAGGCCGGCCCGCGGCGTCCGCTCCGCGGAGGTCTGAACGACCGTAAGGGGGTCGCCGGTGGGCACCCGCGGCGCGCCATCGCCGCAGGCGGTCGCCACCAGCGCGGCAGACAGCACCAACAGAAGCAAGGCGCGGCGCGCGTCGGTCGAGCGGGAAACCCTGGAGATGACCTCTACGCTACGGGCCTGATGATCCAGGCCCCGCCGGAGAGCCTGCGGCGGGTGGCCGGCGCGGTGGAGTCGAGGATCGAGGCTCTCCTTTCCGGTGAGGTCGAGCGCTGGAAGGCGACTCATCCGGATCTAGCCGAGCCACTGATCCTGTTGCGCAACAACGTGCTCTCGGGCGGGAAGCGGCTCCGCCCCGCGTTCTGCCACTGGGGCTTCGTAGCCGCGGGAGGTGATCCGAGCGACCCCTCCATCGTGGACGCGGGTGCCGCGCTGGAGCTCCTGCACAGCTTTGCCGTCCTCCACGACGACGTGATGGACGCGTCGCGCCTCCGGCACGGCGAGGAGACCGTGAACTATGCCCACCAGACCCGGCACGAGGCAGCGAGGTGGAGCGGAGAGGCTCGACGATTTGGCGACGGCGTGGCCATCCTCGTGGGAGACCTGGCCTTCGTCTACGCCGACCAGCTGCTGGTGGGCATCAGCTCCGAGGCCACGGAGATTTATAACGAGCTGCGGCTGGAGGTGAACCTCGGGCAGTACCTCGATCTGGTCGGAACGGCGAGGCGCGATTCCGACCTCGAGACGACTCGGCGCATCTCGCTGTACAAGTCGGGGAAGTACACCGTGGAGCGGCCGTTGCATCTGGGAGCTGCGCTGGCCGGAAGGCTCAGCGGCTCGGACGGCCTTGGCGAGGCGCTGTCCGCGTACGGCCTAGCCGTGGGTGAGGCGTTCCAACTCCGCGACGATCTGCTCGGAGCGTTCGGCGACCCTTCCATTACCGGCAAACCAGTCGGCGAGGACCTGCGGGAAGGCAAGCCGACTCCGCTCTTCGCTTTGGCGGTGTCGCGCGCCACTCCCGCCGACGTCGGTTCCCTGGATCGCCTTTACGGCAAAGCCGACCTCGCTGCCCCGGACATCGAGGAACTGAGGGAGCTCCTGAATCGCACGGGTGCGCGCGCCGCCGTCGAGGAGCGGATCGGAGCGTTGGTGTCCGACGGGGTGGCCGCTCTACGCGAGGCGCGGCTCGACGGTGACGCCGCGACAGAGCTGGAAGCTCTCGCCCGCTTTGTCGCCGAACGGGACCACTAGGTCAGTCGCACCCAGGCGAAGAAGGCGATCGGCGTCGTCGTGACGGCAGCGCGGGTCGACCAGAGACCGGCTTGTTGCGCGCCGGTCGTCGGAGACAGCGCGGTGGAGAAGCGAGCCTGCGAGGGCGCGCCGAGCGTCAGCGCTTCGGTGCCGACGCTGCCCACTCGGGCTTCGCCATCGGAGCCGTTGGGTTCGAAGGGGCACCCCGGCGCAGGTACGCCGAGTAGAGGGCGGGTGGCGCCGGTGAAGTGGCAGGCCCCCGCAAGTCCTGCGACGGCGCCGACCGGCGAGTCCTGTTGCAGATAGGCCAGTAGCAGCGAGTTCTCTGACGCAAAACTCAGGTCGGCCGACCCCGACCACGCGACGGGAGAACCGGGGACGGCCAGGACCTCCGAGGCCGATGTGATTCCGCTCTCCGCGGGCTGTGACGTCCGCCCGGAGGAAGTACCACTGAGGGCATCGACTCGAAGTCGTACCTCGGCGGCGTGTCCATCGGTCAGCACGGTGAGACGGTGCCGGCCCGCCGCGAGGATGGGTCGACCATCAGGGGCGCGGCGTGCTCCGCTGGGCTCCCGGCGGTACACCCACACGGACTGATCGGGGTCCCGCACGCATCCCGGAGTGCCACAGCCGTTGAAGTTGGCCAGCACGATCGCCTCGGAGATGTCCCGACTGGCTACCGGCTGCAGCGCTGCGGCGATGACCCGGCCCTCGCCCCGCAGCGAGATCAACCCAGGCTCACCCGGCGTGAAGGTGTAAGCGACGTCCTTGGGGACTTCGATGATGGCCGACGAAGAGGCTGCCGCGGTGATCGTCGTCGCGCCGGCGAGTGTGACGTCCGGGGGCTCGGCTCGAGCCGTCACCGTGAGTACCGACGTGAGCGCCAGGGCGGTCGCCACCAGCGCGCTGGCGCGTTTCGGATTCACGATGTGGCCCGCACGCGCTTGGGCTCGATCAGATGAGGAGGTCTCTGCGCCGCTTCCACGCGAAGGCCGCGCCAGAGCCGACCACGAGCGCCGGCGCGCCCACCAGGCTGGCGAGCAGCACGGCCGGGCTCACATTCTCGGCGTTCTTGATCACGATCTCGTTGCTACCTGCCGCGAAGTCGTCCTGTTGGACCGTGATCCGACTGTCCAGGTCGGAGAAGCCAAAGCCGAAGTCGCTGTCGCCGCCGACGCCGCTCACCGGCGGCAGTGTCGGATCAGCCACCACGGCCGGCGGGCCGTCGTCGCCGGAAAGGTCCTCCGGTGTCGTGATCTCCTCCTCAGGCTCCTCGGCCTCGGGCTCCTCCTGCTTCGGCGGATCAGGCGCTACGGCTTCGGTGGGGGAGGTGAACGGCTCCATCGAGATGCGGGCCTTGATCTTGTAGCCCGTGTTCGCCCCGCCCGAGTTGACGACCACGATGTTGTATTGCTCCAGATCGGCGTTTGTGATCCGGACTATCTCGGGGTTCCGCGTGCTTGCCGCGGACCCCAGCTGCTCCTGAGTTCCGGTGCTCTGCCCGTTGTCCCAGAAGCTCAGGTCGAGGTTGTTGCCCGACGCGTCATCCCAGTGCAGCTCGATGATGGTGAAGAAGATGTCGCGGTCGTCCTGCATGCCCGTGGGAGGCACGATCTCGATCGGAATCAGGTCGCAATAGACCGCCTCAGGGCCGTCGCAGTCGATAGGCCGGTTACTCAGCGCCTCCCCCGACGGAGCGCCGGGCCCCATGGCGCCGAAGTCCGCCTCGGCCGGCTCCTGGGGCGTGACGCGCATGGGCTCCTGCGGGCGTGCCGAAGCGACGCCGCCAGTCGCGACGGCTGTGAGCAGCAGCGCCAGAGCGCCAACGGTTAGGAAACGAGCTTTCATTGCGGTACCTCCTGGCTGCAGGTTAGAGGGCCAGGCCTCGGGGGTGGGATCGCGCGGTCAGGCACGACCAGGGTTGCCGTTGTTGGAATAGTTGCTGCACGGCCCGACCTGGTCGAGGTTCGAGTCGATGTTCCCCGCCGGGTACTCGTCGGGAAAGAAGCGAGCTCCGCTGGAGATGATGCGCCAGCACCCGGCTCGGGTGTCGTCGGCCGCCTGCTCGTTGTCCCAGATCTCGACCTGGTTGTCCTTCACGCACGTGTAGTCGCCTACCTCATAGAAGCAGGACGGCGACTGGTTGTCCTTCGAGGGCGATGGCGGGATGGCGTGGTAGCCCTTGTCCACCGAAGTCGGCCCCAGGCGCGGCCCCGCGACCTGAATGCCGACGAACAGCTGGAACAGGTTGCGGTAGTAGCCGCACACGTACGCGCCGAGGTCCTGTTCGTTCAACGACTGGTCCGCCTCCCTGTACGCCTGGTAGCACCGCTGTTGAGCCCGCGGCGGGGAGTACACCTCGGGGGTGATCATGAAGGCCCGGTTGTGGAACGCCGGCCCGTTCCGGGCGCGCCGGTTCTGCTCGTTGCCGTCCATCAGGTCGTCGCCCAGCACGATCCACTCCGGCTCGTAGCGCTGGGCCGAGGCCGCGTTGGCGAAGTAGCCCTCCATCCCGCCGGGCCACAAGATGGTGGTGATCCCGTCCTCGCTGAACTGCGCCGCGTTGGTGGCCGCATCGTCGGGGTTACCGCCGGTGTCGTAGACGTAACAGCACGCGGGGAATGTGGCCGTAGCGGCGATCTCCCCTCCGCAAGCCTCGACCTGTTGCTGCACCAACTCGGCCAGGCGGATCCGGTCCGCATGGTTCTCGTCGCTCGTGGAGTACAGCCCGAGCTTGCGCGGTCTGTTCTGCATGTTCCCCGAGGCGCTCAGCCCGGCGCGCACCGCGGGTTTACCCACGACCTTCGAACAGACGTAGCTGGAGAACGCCCGCGCCTGGTACTCGATCGTCGGGTCGTAGCCCCAGATGAGCTTCGGAAATCTGCGGAACATCTCTTCGCTCTTTCCGGTGAGCGTCCCGAAGTTGAGAACACCGCGCCGCGCCATTTCGTGGACGTAGTCCACCTCGTTGCCGCCGTGCGGAACGTCGGTGAGCACGGCAAAGGGCCTGACCCGCGCGTAGTTGTCGGACGCGTCCGCCCGACGGGACTCGGGGGATCCGTTGCCGCTGTCGAAGTAGGCGAAGAAGTGTACGAATCGGCCATAGGTCTGGAATCGGTCGTTGAAGTAGCGCTGCCAGCCGCGGAGGCCTTTGACCACCAGGAATTCGTCGTCCTTTCCCGGTTCGGCCAGGTCGAAGTACTCCGATCGGGGGCTGCGGGACGCGTTGGAGGAGCTCGTGTAGATCACGTTGCCGGACATGTAGACCAGGATCCGAATCTCGTCGCGACTGACGCCCTGATAGGTGTTGCCGAAGTTGTCGCCGTCGAAGAACGCGACGCACGGCGGCGAAGTCGGGTCCTCGGTTTGACGTGGCGGATTACCGACACATCGTTTGGTAGAGGGATTGACGCCCTTCCCGCCCGGAAGTGGAGGTGGCAGGGGCCCACCGGGGCCCGCCCCCCCTTCGGCGTCCTCCGCCACGCCTGAACTCGACCCGAGTCCCAGGGAGGAGAGGTTTCCGGCCGGCGGAGGATCGTCCGACTCTTCGGGCGGCACCGGCGCGTACTCGAGGGTCTGCGTCGGGTTGGTCTGCGGCAGATTCAGCGCCGACGGCAGCACCGCGATCGCCAGAAGCAACGCGATGAGGATCGTGACCAGCGGCGGGTACTTGCGGGCCCAGTCCGGTGCCGCGCTTCGTGCCCCTGGTTCCGCGCTGACTACGTCGTCCTGCGGCTCCTCCATGGCGGGCAGGCTACAGACGCGGCCGCATCGGGGTCAGGCGGGCGCGCCGCCGACCGACGGGTTGCCGGAGGCGGAGAAGTTGTTGCACGGGCCGACCTGGTTGAGATTCGAGTCGATGTTTCCCGGCGGGTACTCCCCGGGGTAGTAGCGGGCACCGTCCGCGATGATCCGCCAGCAGCCGTTACGGCTCTCCTCCGGCGGGGTCATCTGGTCCTCCCAGATCTCGATCTGGTTGTCCTTCGCACAGGTGTAGTCGCCGGGGTTGTAGAAGCAGGCGGGCGACTGGTTGTCCTTGGACTTCAGGGCGGGGATGGCGTGGTACCCCTTGTCGACCGAAGTCGGGCCCAACCGAGGCCCGGCGACCTGGATCCCCGTGAACAGCTGAACGAGGTTCGGGTAGTACCCACACACATACACGAGGTCCTTCTCGTTGAGCACCTGGTCTGCTTCGCGGAAGGCTTGGTAGCAACGCTGTTGTTGGCGGGGCGGCGCGTACACCTCGGGCGTGATCAGGATGGCCCGGCCGTCGAACGAAGGACCATGGCGCGACCGGCGGTTCTGTTCGTTGCCGTCCAGCAGGTCGTCACCCAGCACAATCCATTCCGGGTAGTAGCCCTGCGCTGCGGCAGCCGCCGCGTGATATCCCTCCATGCCCCCCGGCCACAGGATCGTGGTGATGCCGTCCTCGCTGAACTGCGCCATGTTGGTCGCGGCTTCATCCGGGTCGACGTTCACGTCCTGGACCAGGCAGCACGTCTTGAACGTGGCGGTGTCTGCGATCTCGCCGCCACAGGACTCCACCTTCTGCTGCACCAACTCGGCCAACCGGATGCGGTCCGAGTGGTTCTCGTCGGACGTGTGGAGCAGGCCGAGCTTGCGAGGTTGATTGGCGAGAGTGCCGCCGGCCAGCACAGCCGGCTGGCCGACGACCTTGTCGCAGATGTAGCTGCCGAAGGCCTCCGCGTGATACTCGATCGGGGGGTCGTAGCCCCAGATCAGCTTGGGAAATCTTCGAAAGAAGGTCTCGCTCTTTCCCGTCAGCGTGCCGAAGTTCAGCACGCCCCGGCGCGCCATCGCCTCGACGTAGTCGACCTCGTTTCCGCCATGGGTGACGTCCGTCAAGACGGCGAACGGCTTGACCTGCGCGAAGTTGTCGGCGGCGTCGGCCCGGCGCGATTCCGGCGAGCCGCTGCCGCTATCGAAGTACACGAAGAAGTGGACGAACCGGCCGTAGGTCTGGAATCGGTCGTTGAAGTAGCGCTGCCAGGCGCGCATCCCCTTCACCACCAGGAACTCGTCGTCCTTGCCGGCCTCAGCCAGATCGAAGTACTCACTCGTCGGGCTGACCGCCGCCGTGGAGGAGCTCGTATAGCGCACGCCCCCCGAGACGTAGACGAGGATCCGCACTTCCTCTTTGGTGACGCCCTGATAGGTCGCGCCGAAGTTGTCGCCATCGAAGAACGCAACGCAAGGGGGCGAGAGGGGGTCCTCGGTCTGGCGGGGCGGATTACCGACGCACCGCTTGGTCGACGGGTTCACGCCCTTGCCGCCGGGTAGCGGGGGCAGTGTGCCGCCCGGGCCTTCGCCGCCCTCCGCGTCTTCTGCGACACCCGAACTCGAGCCCAGGCCCAACGAGCTCAGGTTGCCCGCGGGCGGGGTCTCGTCCGATTCCTCCGGCGGAACGGGCGCGTACTCGAGGGTCTGCGTCGGGTTCGTCTGCGGAAGGTTCAGCGCGGAGGGAAGGACGGCGAGCGCCAGCACCAACGCGATGAGGATCGTGCTCAGGGGCGCGTACTTGCGCGCCCAGTCGCCACCCGCCTTCGTGATCTGGTCTGGGACGACCTCGACGGGATCAAGACCCTGCGCTTCTGCCACGGCGGAGCAGGCTACCGAGGCGAAGCGGACATTTATCGGCGGGTCAGGTGGTGAACGGACTCGACGTGGAGTAGTTGTTGCACGGTCCGATCTCGTTCAGGTTGGCGTCGATGTTCCCTTCCGGGTACTTCGGATGGAGATAGCGCCGGGCATTGGAGATGATCCGCCAGCATCCGTTCTCGTTGTCGGCGGGCACGGAATCCTCGTCCCAGATTTCGAGCTGAACGTCCTTCACGCACGTGTAGTCGCCTGGTTCGTAGAAGCAAGAGGGCGACTGGTTGTCCTTCGAGGCCACGGGGGGAATGGCGTGGTACCCCTTGTCCACCGAGCTCGGCCCGAGGCGCGGCCCGGCGACCTGGATCCCCGTGAAGAGCTGGAAGAGGTTCCGGTAGTACTCGCACACGAACCGGAGGTCGGCTTCGGGGAGCTGCCGATCCGCCTCCCGGTACGCCTGGTAACAGCGCTGCTGCGGCAGCGGCGGGTCGTAGATCTCCGGGGTGATGACGATGGCGCGGCCGTCGAACGCCGGGCCGTTCCGGGCGAGGCGGTTGGGGCGATTGCCGTCCAGAAGATCGTCGCCGAGGACGATCCACTCGGGCTGATATCCGGACGACGATGCGGCTTGGGCGTGCTGACCCTCCATCCCCCCGGGCCAGAGGATGGTGGTTATGCCCTGCGAGCTGAACTCCGCCATGTTGGCGGCCGCGTCCTGCGGACTCTGGGTGGCGATGGTGACGTAGCAGCAGGTGGGAAAGGTCGCAGTGGCCGCGATCTCGCCACCGCAGGCTTCGACCTTCTGCTGAACGATCTCGGCCAACCGGATCCGGTCCGTGTGGTTTTCGTCGGTGGTGTGCAGCAGCCCGAGTTTGCGCGGCTGGTTCTGCATGTTCCCCGCGGCGCTCGACCCCGCAAGTACCGCCGGCTTCCCGACGACCTTCTGGCACACGTACGTCGCAAAAGACTCGGCCTGGTATTCGATCGTCGGGTCGAAGCCCCAGATCATCTTCGGGAAGCGGCGGAAGAAGTCTTCGCTCTTGCCGCTCAGCGTCCCGAAGTTGAGAACTCCCCGCCGCGCCATCTGCTCGACGTAGTCGACCTCGTTGCCGCCGAAGGCCACGTCGGTCAACACTGCGAAGGGCTTGACCTTGGCGAAGTTGTCGGCCGCGTTGGCGCGCCGCGCCTCAGGACTGCACGTGCCTCCGCAGTCGTCGAAGTACATGTAGAAGTGGACGAGCCGGCCGTAGGTCTGGAACCGGTCGTTGAAGTAGCGCTGCCAGCCGCGGAAGCCCTCGACGAGGAAGTGCTCGCCCTGGGGGTCCGGCGGCTCGAGGAGGTCGAAGTACTCCCCTTGAGGGCTGGTCTCGGCGCCCTGTGAGCCTTGGAGGTACTGAACGTTGCCGGATATATAGACGAGGACGCGAACCTCGTCCTTGGAGACACCCTGATAGGTGGCGCCGAAGTTGTCGCCGTCGAAATAAGCGACGCAGGGCGGCGAAGTCGGGTCTTCGGTCTGGCGGGGCGGGTTTCCCACGCAGCGTTTCGTTGACGGGTTGACGCCCTTGCCACCGGGGAGCGGCGGCAGCGTGCCGCCGGGGCCCTCGCCACCTTCGGCGTCTTCGGCCACTCCCGAACTCGAGCCGAGCCCCAGCGAACTGAGGTTGCCGGCCGGCGGGGGATCGTCGGACTCCTCGGGCGGGACCGGCGCGTACTCGAGTGTCTGCGTCGGATTGGTCTGCGGGAGATTCAGCGCTGAAGGCAGGACCGCGATGGCCAGGATCAGCGCCACCAAGATGGTGACGAGAGGCGGATACTTGCGCGCCCATTCCCCACCGCGGCCGTCAATGGTGCTTTCCGCGCCCGCACCTGCTGGGCTCGTCTCGGCGACTTCCGGGTCAGCCATGACGCGCAGGCTAGTGAGGACCTTGGCGCGGCGGGCCGCGGCCCCCAGGGAGAACGCTGCCCCGTGCCAGCTAGGTCGGCACTCCAGTGACGAAGGGGCTCGAGGTGCTGTAGTTGTTGCACGGCCCGAGTTCATTCAAGTTCGAATCCACATTGCCCGCCGGAAACTCGTCGGGCAGGTAGCGCGACGCGTTGGAGATGATCCTCCAGCAACCGTTGCGGTCCTCGTCGGGAGGCGTGCTTTGGTCGTCCCAAATTTCGATTTGGACGTCCTTCACGCAGGTGTAGTCGCCCGGGTTGTAGAAGCACGCCGGTGACTGATTGTCCTTTGAGGACACTGCCGGGATTGCGTGGTACCCCTTATCGATCGACGTCGGGCCGAGTCGGGGCCCCGCGACCTGGATTCCGGTGAACAGCTGGAAGAGGTTCCGGTAGTACTCGCAGACGTAAGCCAGGTCGGGCTCGGGCAACTCGCGGTCAGCCTCCCGATAGGCCTGATAACAGCGCTGTTGCGCCCGTTCGGGGTCGTAAATCTCCGGGGTTACGAGGAAGGCGCGGTCATCGAAGGCGGGCCCATTCCGCGCCATCTGGTTGGGGCCGTTTCCGTCCAGCAGATCGTCGCCCAGCACAATCCATTCCGGCTGATACCCGGCGGTCGAGGCAGCCGCGCCGGTGTTGGACTCCATGCCGCCCGGCCACAGGATCGTCGTGATCCCCTCACTGCTGAACTCCGCCATATTCGTGCTGGCGTAGTCGGGGTTGGTGCCCGTGTCGGTGGTGTAGCAACACGTCGGGAAGGTTGCGGTCGCGGCGATCTCTCCCCCGCAGGCCTCCACCTGTTGCTGCACCAACTCGGCGAGTTTGATTCGGTCCTCGTGGTTTTCGTCCGTCGTGTGCAATAGGCCGAGCTTCCGCGGCCGGTTCTGCATATTTCCGCTGGAGCTGTTCCCCGCTCGAACCGCGGGCTTCCCGACCACCTTTTGGCACACGTAGTTCGAGAAAGTCCTGGCCTGGTATTCGATCGTCGGGTCGAATCCCCAGACGAGCTTCGGGAAACGGCGGAAGAAGGTCTCGCTCTTGCCCGTGAGGGTGCCGAAGTTGAGGACGCCGCGCCGCGCCATTTCAGACACGTAGTCGACTTCGTTGCCGCCGAAAGCAACATCGGTCAGCACGGCGAAGGGCTTCACGCGCGCGTAGTTGTCGGCGGCGTGAGCGCGCCGCGATTCCGGACTACAGCCGCTGCCGCAGTCGTCGAAGAAAATGAAAAAGTGGACGAGCCGGCCGTAGGTCTGAAAGCGATCGTTGAAGTAGCGCTGCCACCCGCGGAAACCTTTCACCGCTAGGAACTCGTCGTCCTTCGGGGGATCCAAGAGGTCGAAGTACTCCCCCTGCGGGCTTCTCTCTCGCTTGGACGAGCTGGAATGGATCACGTTGCCCGAGATGTAGATGAGCACGCGGACCTCGTCCTTGGTCACGCCCTGGTATGTCGCGCCGAAGTTGTCTCCGTCGAAGTAGGCGACGCAGGGCGGCGAGGTGGGGTCCTCGGTCTGGCGGGGCGGGTTGCCGACGCAACGCTTGGTCGACGGGTTGACGCCCTGGCCGCCGGGAAGGGGCGGAAGCGTGCCGCCCGGACCCTCGCCACCCTCTGCGTCCTCGGCAACGCCTGAGCTCGAGCCGAGCCCGAGCGAACTGAGGTTGCCGGCCGGCGGGGGATCGTCGGACTCCTCGGGCGGAACCGGCGCGTATTCGAGGGTCTGCGTCGGGTTCGTCTGAGGGAGGTTGAGAGCAGAGGGAAGGACCGCGATGGCCAGGATCAGCGCCACCAGGACGGTGACCAGCGGCGGGTACTTACGCGTCCATTCGCCGCCGGCCCCCTTCGGCGCGGCGACCTGTTCCCCGCCGGTTACATCCGGCACCTGCGTCTCAGCCATGAGAGCGACAGTACCGAGGCGACGTCGCGATTTGACCGCGGCCCGCCGCACCGAGCGCGGCCGCGCACCGGAGGTCTAGGGGCTGGCTGTCGGGTACGGCCAGTACACGTTGGACACGCTGCGGCCGGTGCAGGGCTCCTGGCCGGTGATGTGGGCGTTGATATTGCCGGGCGGATGCTCGCCCGTCAGATAGCGCTTCCCGCTTTGGATGGCGCGCCAGCATCCCGGGCGGTTATCTCCAGGAGCTTCTCCGTCGCTGTCCCAGATCAGGGCCTGCGTGTCCTTCACGCACGTGTAGTCGTTGGCGTTGTAGAAGCACGCCGGCACCTGAGGGTCGTTCGACCTCACCGGCGGAATGGCGTGGTAGCCCTTGTCGACGGAGGTGGGGCCGAGCCGCGGGCCGGCGACCTGGATGCCTGTGAACAGCTGCGTGAGGTTCCGGTAGGGGTCGCACATCCAGTGCATGTCGGGCTTCGGTCGGCTCGCGCCCGCCTCCCGCAATGCCTGGTAGCAGAGCTGTTGCTCGATGGCGGGCTCGAAAGGCTCTGCGGAAACGGTGACGGCGTGTCCGTCGAACGCGGTCGTGCTGGCCGAGAGCCGAACGGGGTGGTTGGTGTCGAGCACCCCGTCGCCCAGCACGAGCCACTCGGGGTAGTAATTCTGCGCGGCGGCCGCCCGCGCGTGATGCCCCTCGATCCCGCCCGGCCACAAGATCGTGGTGATGCCCGCTTGGCGGAACTCACTCATGTTCGTGGCCGCGTCGTCGCCAGGGTCACTGTTGTCGAGCGTGTAGCAGCACTTGTCGAACGTCGCGATTGCCGTGATCTCGGCACCGCACTCGCCGACCTGCTGCTGCACCAGTTCCGCCAGGCTGACCAGGCCCGGGTACTCCTCGTCGGTGGTGTGCAGCATCCCGTACTTGCGCGGGCCGCCGTTCTGTCCGGCGTTGCCGGAAAGCACGGTTGGCTGGTTCACCACCTTCTTGCACACGTAGGAAGAGAAGGTGCGGGCCGCCAGCTCGATCGACGGTTGGTAACCCCAGATCAATTTGGGGAACCGCCGGAAGAACGACTCCTGCTTGGACGCGAACGAGCCGAAGTTGAGCACCCCCCGCCGGGCCATCTCCTCGACGTAATCGAGCTCGTTGCCGAGCGCGTCCGTCAAGACGGCAAAGGGCTTCACCTGGGCGAAGCCCTCGGACGCGTCGGCCCGCCGCGTTTCGGGGCTGCCTGTGCGGTTTCCGAAGTGGAGGAAGAAGTGGGCGACCCGTCCGTAGGTCTGGTACCGGTCGTTGAAGTACCGCTGCCAGGCGCGGTAGGCCTCGATCTGCACGTGCTCACCGGCTGGATCGGGCGGCTCGAACAAGTCGATGATCGTGTTTTCGGGACGCGTCTCCTTGGCCTTGGACCCGCCGGTTTCCTCGACGTTCGAGTCGATGTAGATGAGCAGACGGATCTCGTCCTTGGTCACCCCCAGGTACGTCGCGCCGTGGTTGTCGCCGTTGAAGAAGGCAACGCACGGGGGCGACGACGGATCCTCGGTCTGACGTGGCGGGTTGCCGACGCAGCGCTTGGTCGAGGGGTTGACGCCCTTCCCGCCGGGCAGCGCCGGCAGCGTGCCCCCGGGGCCCTCTCCGCCTTCTGCGTCCTCGGCCACTCCGGAGCTCGAGCCGAGTCCCAGGGAGCTGAGGTTTCCGGCGGGCGGCGGCTCGTCGTTCTCCTCCGGGGGAACCGGCGCGTACTCGAGGGTCTGGGTGGGGTTCGTCTGGGGCAGGTTCAAAGCGGAAGGCAGCACCGCGATCGCCAAGACGAGCGCGACGAGGATGGAGACGAGGGGCGGGTATTTCCGCGCCCACTCCGCCTTACCGGCCGAAGCCGGTTCCAACGGCGGCGCTTCCGCGGCGGCGCGCGTGTCCGGCGCGGAATTGTCGACCATAGGGCTGGAGGCTAACCAAAGCCCTCCCCGCACGTCCGGTCACCCAAAATGACATTCCGCGGCCGGTATGTAGGATGAGCGCTCCGGCGACATGCCGGCCCCCTATCGCCAAGTAACAGGACGGTTACCGCCCCATGGCCCAGCGCACGACACGCCGACGTTCCGCCTCCACGCCTCGCTCCACCAGAGCCGACGCCCCCACCCGATCCGCGGGTAGCCGGGCCTCGACTGGCGAAAGCACCTCCACCCGCCGTGCCGGCGGGGGGGCTATGACCGCCGCCCAGTTCAAGAAGAACTTCGACGCCGTCATCGACAACGTCGAGTCGGTCATCCGAGGCGTGCCTGCCGTCGTGCGGCTCTCGCTCGTGGCGATGCTGTGTGAGGGTCACATCCTCTTCGAGGACCTGCCCGGCACCGGTAAGTCGATGCTCGCTCGAGCCCTGGCGGCGTCGATGAGCGCCACGAACAACCGCGTGCAGTGCACCCCGGACATGCTCCCCGGCGACATCACCGGTTCTTCCTTCCTCGACCAGCGCTCCGGTGAGTTCGAGTTCCGCCCGGGCCCGGTCTTCTGCAACGTTCTTCTGGCCGACGAGGTCAACCGCGCGACCCCCAAGACCCAGTCCTCGCTGCTCGAGGCCATGGGTGAGCGCCGGGTCTCGGCCGACGGTGTCACCTACGACCTGCCCCGCCCCTTCCTCGTGCTCGCCACCCAGAACCCGGTCGAGCAGGCCGGTACCTTCCCGCTGCCCGAAGCCCAGCTCGACCGGTTCCTGTTCAAGCTCGCCATGGGTTACATGAACCGTGAGGCCGAGTTCCAGGTCATGTTCGACAACTCGGTGCGCTTCTCCATCGAGCAGCTCGAAGAGCAGCCCGGCGTTGTCAACACCGAAGACGTGCGGGCGATGATCAAGTACGCCACGACCGTCGAGGTCGCCGATGAGGTCGCCTTCTACATCATCGACCTCGTTCAGGCCACCCGTAAGGACCCGTCCGCGGCCGCCGGTGGTAGCCCCCGCGCCTCGATCGCCCTCCTGAAGGCCGCCCGAGTCATGGCCGCCTCGGACGGTCGCAGCCACGTCTACCCCGACGACGTGCTCGCCGTCCTCAAGCCCGTTCTCGGACACCGCGTGATCATGAACCCCGATGCAGTTCTCCGGGGCGAGACCATGGACCAGCTGCTCGAGCGGGTCACAGGTGCGGTCAAGCCTCCGGTTTCGGGCCGCGGCCGCCGCGGCCTGCGCGCCGGCGAAGACGAGGAATAAGTCATTGGGCGGAGGCCCGGAGCCCTTCGCCGGCACTTGGCGGGGCCCGGAGCCCTTCGCCGCACCCGACCTCCCGTCCCTCCCGGTTTCTGGCAGTTTTAGAAAGGTGAACACGAATGGCTGACGGCAAGATCGGCCTCGGCCGTCTTCGTCCCGGAGGCAAGTCCTCCGCCGACGGCGACGGCGCAGGTCCCTCGGCCCGCACGACGAAGGCTCGTCCCCCCAAGGGGGGCGGCCGACGCGGACCGCGCGGCGTCCGAGGTCTCAAGCAGCGGGCCGACCTGGCGCGCGACGAGATCTCGAGCTCCAAGATCCGCCGCCGCTTCCAAGCCATCAAGCGCTTCCTCGGCATCACTCGGTACGGCGCGATCGCGCTGCTGGCCGGAGTGATCCTCTGGATCATCGCCCGGGTCGTCGCAGGAACGGCCATGTACCTCTTCGCGTACGGCGTCGTGCTGCTGATCGTCGTCGCCTATCTCATCGCCCCCCGCAAGCTCAAGCTCACGGGAGACCGAAGCGGCTTGTTCCCCCGGGTCCACGAGGGCGACCGTCTCGACGTCGAGGTCCGCCTCACCGCCAAGCGCGGCGTCAGCACGTTCATCCTCGAGGAGAAGCTGCCGGAGCGCCTGGGCCGCACCGTGAAGGTGCCGATCACCAAGCTCGGTTCGGGTAAGACGGTTTCCCACTACTACTCGCTGCGCGCCGCCCGCCGCGGCGTGTACGACGTCGGGCCCTTGGTGGCAGTGAAGGGCGACCCGCTCGGTCTCTGCGAGCGCGAAACCGTGGTCGCCGAGCCCTTCGAGCTGCTCGTCCACCCGCGAATCGAACTCGTGTCGGACCGCCCGTTGACGCGTCAGTTCGAAGACCCGCCCATTCGGCCGCCCGTGTCGAAGCCCTGGCCGTCGGGGCTCGAGTTCTACGGCATGCGCGAGTACGTCCCGGGCGACGACCTGCGCCGCATCGTCTGGCGTGCATCGGCACGTACCGGAAAGATCATGGTGCGTGAGGCCGAGCAGGGCATCACCGACAAGATCACGATCATCCTCGACACCGACCGCGGCAACCACAGCCGCGACGGCGAGGGCATCTCGGAATCGTTCGAAGCCGGCATCCGCTGCTCCGCCTCGCTGGGAGTGCGGCACCTGCGCGAGGGCTACGAGATCAAGACCGAGACCAACGGCGGGCCGCTGACCCGCAAGCTGCGCGGCGCCGACAAGCAGATGGTCCTCCTCGACGCCCACGCCCGGCTGGAGTTCAGCCGCTTCCCGCTGAGCGAGGTCATCCGCCGGATGCTCGCCTCCGCGGCCAACCGCGACGCCCACAACATCCTCATCACGCCCCGATTGACCCGCGAGGAAGCCGGCTCCCTCAAGCTGTTGTTGAATACAGGCGTGTCGATTCTGGTTGTCGCCCTGATGTGGCACGAGGACGGCGACGAGACGATCGCGCGCGCCGCGTCTCTCGGCTGCCAGGTTGTCGGCCTTCACCCGGGCCAGGACCTCTCCTCCGCTCTATCGCTGGACATGGGCGCCGGTAACCGGCTCTAGATGTCGACGACGATCGACGACCTCGAAGCGAGGGCAGCAGAGCGGGACGAGCAGACCAAAGAGGTCAAGGGGATCACCCCGCAGCCCGACGGCCCCACTCCGGCCGGCATCGAGGACACCACTTCAGAGGACGACCTCGCCGAAAAGCCGATGGGGCGCGTCGCGGTCGCGATCGCCCTGCCGGTCATCGCCACCGGAGTGCTGGTCGGCGGAGTTTTCACAGGAGTAGGCGCCCGGCTGTACGCCGTGATCGCCGGACTCATGGGAATCGGTTTGGCCGTCGTCGTGGCGCGGATGCGGCGCAACACGGCAATCACGACAGTGCTCATCCTCGTCGGACTCTTTGTCATCGGCCTGCTGATGGTCGTCCCGTCGGGGATCGGCAACATCGGCGGGATCCGCACGCTCGCCGCGGAAGCCGCGGCCAGCCGGGCCGTGCTGCGCCCGCCGGTGGGTCTCACGCCGGGTTGGCAGGCGATTATCGGCTGGCTGATGGGCGTGGTCGGCTTCGTCGCGACCTGGCTGGCCGTGGTCGTCAAGGCGCCGTCCTTCGGTCTGCTGGCGCCGCTTCCGTTCGCGGCGATCGCCTGCATCAGCGTTCCGGAGAGCCAGCAGGTCGGCTCCGGCATCGTCGTGCTGGTCCTGTTCGCGACCGGCCTCGGCATCCTCGCGTCGGAGAGCGCGACCAGCGAGGAAGGTGAGCGCCCGCCGCTGTCCTACGAGATCGCCAAGGGATTACGGGCGCTACCGCTTCTGATCGGCATCACCGTCGCGCTGGTTCTGTTGTCGCGCGCCGAGTTCTTGTTCCCCGCCTCGATAATCGACCCGGCGCAGGAGCCTCAAAAGCCCAAGACCGTTCCGCTGTCGGAGGTCGAGGACCGCGTCTTGTTCGACGTCGAGTCGAAGCTCTCCGGCCCGTGGCGCATCGGAGGCCTCGACGAGTACGACGGCACCGACTGGCGCCTGCCTCCCTTCGCCCAGAACCGCGTCAAGGAAGTTCCGAAGGACGGCGTGGTCGACAAGGAACTCGAGCCTGGCGTTCGGGCCACCTTCACCATTCGCGGTCTGGGTGGGGCGGTCCTGCCGGGCCTGCCCAACACGGTCGGCATCATCGCTTCGGGACCCTCGCTGGGCTACGACTCCCGTAACGGCAACATCCGTCTGATCGCCGGCACGGTCACGCCGGGGCAGGCCTACACCGTGGCCGCGGCCGCGCTGCCGACCATCAACGAGGTCAAGGAGTCCGAGAAGGAGCCGCTGCCCAAGGGCATCGAGCGATTCACCGAGATTGGCGAACCGCCGCCCGCGGTTGTCGATCTGATCGCACAGGCGCCGAAGACCTCGAAGTTCGAGGAGTTCGACTTCCTTCGCACCTGGATCCTCAACGAAGTCACCGCGGTCGGAGCCGGCACACCGAAGTCGGTGACTGCCGAGCGCGTGCAGGACATGATCGGCGGCTCCCAAAAGGGCAGCCCCTTCGAGATGGTTGCCGCGCAGGCGATGCTGGCCCGCTGGATCGGCATCCCGAGCCGCATCGGTTACGGCTTCGACGGCGGGGAACTGATCGGAGACAGGCTCGAAGTTCGGCCCCGCCACGGCGCGACCTTCCCCGAGGTGTACTTCGTCGGGCACAAGTGGCTGCCCATCATCGGCACGCCGAAGAAGGCCGAGCCGACCGTCGGCTCCGATGCATCGCTCCAGCAGGTCGACCCCTCGGTGTTGCCGTCGGACGACATCAGCGTGCAGGTCTTCCTACCCGTGTTCGTGCCGCCGGACAGCGTGTTCGGAAAGCAGGTCCTGGTCGCGGTCTTGATCGCCTTCAGCGTGTTCCTGCTCGGGCTGATCATCTACGCGACGTACCCGGGCGTGCGCAAGCTCCGGATCCGTTCCCAGCGTCGGACCGCGGCGATCGATGCCGGACCGCGTGCTCGTCTGGCCTTGGCTTATGCCGAGTGGCGCGACTACTGCACGGACCTCGGGTTCCGGCACCCGGCAGATACGCCGTTGCACTATCTCGACCGCTTCGTCGAGGACGAGGAGCACACCGAGTTGGCGTGGCTGGTGACGCGTGGTCTCTGGGGAGACCTCCGCGACGAGACCACGCCTGAGATGGCCGCCGCGGCTGAGGAGCTCTCCCGCTCGCTGCGCCGTCGGCTGGGATCCGTGCAGCCCGCGACGGTACGGGCGGTCGCGGCTGTGTCACGCTTGAGCCTCAAGTACCCATATGCCCCCGACACCGACCTGACGCATCGTGCTGAAGAGCGCCGTGGCAGAGCGGAGCGGGAGGAGCTGGAGAGAGAGGAGCGTGAGCGTGAGCTTGCGATCGTCCGTTAGGCGGAAGAGCGCGGCGAACACCCCCTTCCGGCCCGCCCTGGCGCTGGTAGTACTCGCGCTCTTCACAACCGGCTGTGTAAGCCAGGGCGACCCGAAGGTCGCCGTCACGAAGGTGGAGGCCGACCTGGTCTTTGGCGTCAAGGAACCGGAGCCGCCGGCTCCGCCGGCCAACACCAGCGTCGACGACGAGCTGCCCGATTCGGCATTCGAGCCGGCGGATCTCAGCGACTTCGGCGATTTCGGCGGCGGTGGCGGGACGAACATTCCCGTGCCGGACCCTGAACCCCTCGGCGACTGCCCCCCTGCGCCGCCCACTGCGGTGGCCGATGCGGCCGCTGACATCAACGTCACGGGATTCGCCCCCGAAGGCCTCTACCGGTGGCAGCGCGATGGCACGCAGAAGCCGGCCGGCTCGGGCCCGGAGGTTCCCGGTACCAAGATCGACACCTTCGAGCGCCGCATTCTGCGCAACATCAAGAAGGAAAGCCCCACGGTGCACACCTACGAAACGGTGCAACCTGACATCTCGGGCAAGAACATCGTGATCACGACCTTCCGGGTGCGCACCGACGCCCTGAACCGGGACTCCACCGGCGCGGGCCTCCCGGTGGCCGGACCCCGGCTCGGCGAACCCGACCGCGGCGTGTCCATCACCCGGATCGAGACTCAGGACTCCCAGGGCAACACGACTTCGGAGTTCAACCCCTCCACGCCGGTGCTGATCCTGCCGCTGCCCGTGTCGACCAACGAGGAGTACCAATCAGTCGGGGTCGACCCGGTGAGCGGCCAGACGTTGGTCCACCGCGCCCACGTCCTGGCCCGCGAGCGCGTCGACGCCTGCGGTGAAGTCGTCGACGGTTGGGCTGTGGAGGCGGAGCAGACCTCCAGCAACCCGAACGCGCCGGTTGTCACCTACCGCTATCTCGTCGCCCCGCAGTTCGGCGGCGTCATCATCTCGGAAAAGCTCAACTACTCAGCCGGGGGGCTGGATAACGAGTTTCTTTTCCGCTTGGGCCAGACCGAGCCCGACCCGCTTCCGGGCAGCTGACCCGGTTCTGACGGCGGGCGCGTCTCCGGTCTAGTCTGCGGACCCAACCAGGCCCCATGAATAAATTCCTCCCCCAAGACCGGCGCGCACGCGCAGCGATTTTCGCCACGGCCGCCGTCGTGGTCACGCTCGTCCTGACGCAATTCGTCTTCGCCGGGCGAGGCAGCGGCCAGGGCACGCCAGCCGCCATCTTGTTCCAGGGCCTGGCGTCCGGACTGGTGCTCGCCCTACCGGCATGCGGCATCGTCCTGCTCTTCCGCTCACTGCGGATTGTGAACTTCGCGCAGACGGCCATCGGCATCGGCGGGGCGATCCTCGTCTACGAGTTCATCCAGTTCACCTCCGTCCCGTTCCCCCTTGCGCTGGTTCTTGGTATCGCCCTGGCCGCGCTGATTGGGGTCACCTTCGGAGTGGTCACGCTGCGCTTCTTCCGGTCATCGCGTTTGGTCCTAACGGTCTTCACGATCATGGCGGCGAAGCTGCTGGGCAGCCTTAGCGGGCTAGTCCGGAATCTTCCGATGTTCCCGTCAGCGATCGAGCGCTCCACCTCCGACGCGGTCCTGCAGTCCCAGGTCGACAAGCTCCTGCCGTTCGAAGGGTTCACCTTTGGTGTCGGAAAGCTAGGAATCCGTTTCGGTTTTGCGGAGATCTTCTCCATCGAAATGGCGATCATTTCCCTCGTCGCGCTGGGCTTCTTCCTGCGCTACACGCGCTCTGGAGTTGCGATCCGCGCCCTGTCCGAGAACGCGGAGCGCGCCTCTCTCCTCGGCATTGGAGTCGGGAAGCTCTCCATCCTCGTCTGGGGGATCGCGGGCGCGCTGTCGGGGATCGGAATCTTCGCCAACGGCTCCATCACGACCGTCGGCAACGCCACCACGTTCAGCATTCCGGTGCTCGTGACGGTGTTCGCGGCCGCGGTCATCGGCGGCCTGGTCAACTTGCCGCGCACGATTTTCGCTGCGGTGCTGCTCGGCGTTTTGGAGCGCTCTTTCGCCTACAGCTATCAGAACAACACCGACCTCTACAACGTCGGTCTTTTCCTGATCGTCGCCGTCAGCCTGCTCGTGTTGGCCGGCCGCCGCCGGCGCAGCGAGAGCGGCGAGGGCTTGAGCTTCTCGGCCACCGAGGAGCCCCGCCCAGTGCCGAAGGAATTGGCCGGTGTCCCCATCGTTCGGTGGAGCCGACTTTCCCTTATCGGGCTCGGCGTGCTGATCCTCGTGGTGTATCCGTTCGTCGTTTCGACCGGAGCGCAGGTTTTGGCCGGCGTGGTCGCCCTCAACACCATCGCGGTGCTTTCACTGGTGATCCTCACCGGTTGGGCAGGGCAGGTCTCGCTCGGGCAGTACGCCTTCGTCACGATCGGCGCGGTGATCGGCGGCGGTCTGTCCGGCAAGCTCGGCATCCCGGGGGGTTTTTTCCTCAGCGTCCCCCTGGCGACGCTGCTCACCGCCGGCATTGCAACTGTCGTGGGCATTCCCGCCCTTCGAATTCGCGGCCTGTACCTGTTGGTCGCCACCGTCGCGTTTGCCCTTGCAGTGCAGACCAACATCTTCAACGCCGACTACTTCGGCTGGATCCTGCCGGAGTCCGTCGTGCGGCCAGAGGTCTTCTTCCTCAACTTCGAGGACGAGCGCTCCATGTACTTCCTGTGTGTGGCTGCTTTGGCTTTGGCCATCGTGGTGCTCACCAACCTGCGCAAGAGCCGGGTTGGTCGAGTGTTGATCGCGGCCCGGGAGAACGAGCCGGGGATTCAGTCGTTCGGTATCGGGCTGTTCCGCACCAAGCTGACGGCGTTTGCCATCTCCGGTGGCATGGCTGGTTTCGCCGGAGCAGTGCTGGCCCACCACCAGCGCGGCGTGTCCTCCGACACCTTCCCGCTGATCGCGAACGTCGACACCTTCGTGCAGGCCATCTTCGGCGGCGTTGGCTCGCCCGCGGGAGCGCTGCTGGGATCAGCGTTTTTCCGCGTCGCTCAGGACCTGATCGGATCGACGGTGATCCTCGGACTGCTCACCGGGGGCTTACCTCTGATGCTGCTTTTCGTGGCGCCGGGCGGACTCATTTCACTCATCAACCAGGCCCGCGATTCGATGCTGCGCATCGTTGCCCAACGTCGCCAGATTGTTGTTCCGTCTCTATTTGCGGACTACGACCCCGAGGCGTTGGAACACCAGCTCATACCTCTCGGCGAGGCACAAAGCGGGCAAGGGCTGGCGGCATTGGCGGTCGACGAGCGGTGGCAGCTGGAGTCCGGGATGTACGCGGGCAAGGGCGTCCGCGTCCGCGACTTGGGTCGTGCTTCGAAGGAGACGGCCGACTCTGCCGCTCTGAGCGGAGCGGCCAAGGCCGTTGTCGAACTCGAGGAGGCCAGCTGAACGTGTCGGGTATCTGGCTGGGAGGGATCCACTAATGGCGATGCGCGCCCGCGGGGACGGAAAGAGGAGTGCCGCGGCGAAGACTCCTCGACGGCGGCCTGCCGAACCCTCCAGAGCGGGACGCGGGGACGACTCCGAGTTCGCTCCTCCCACAAAGACCAACGGAACCACCCGGGTGACAACGGCCCAACGGCCGAACGGCCCCGACCCCGACCCCGTGGAGCTCGGTGACATCGCATCCGCGCCGAGCGGGCAGGCGCTTGCTCTGCGCGACATGGCGGACGGCGGAGACATTTCCAGCCCCTTCGGGCAAGCTCACGAGGGTCCGTCCTCGACGGGGCCGCGCTCCCGCCGCAGCCTCAAAGAGGTGGCGCGGGACTCCCTCGACTTCCGCGAACTGCGCCAGACGCCGTACGGATTGACGCCAATTGTCACGCTTTCGATCTACTTCTTTATCTCCAGCCTGAATAACCGCGCCTTTGGGGTCGCGGGTCCCGAGATCGCCCGCGCGCTGGAAATCAACTTCAACACGATCGTCGGTATCTCCAGCATCGTCGGGTTCTTCGCCATCTTCGCCAAGCTCTACGCAGGCTGGTACGCCGACCGCCATAAGCGCGTCCCGATCGTCGCCGGCGGGGCGATTTTCAACGGGATTTTCAGCATGATCACGGCGCGCGGTCAGAGCGCCGTTTCCATTGGGACACCGCGCGTTTTTGCTGAGTCATCGGAGCAGGCGGGCGATGTGCCGCTCTTTTCCCTGCTCGCGGACTACTACCCCTTGGAGGTCCGCGGGCGGGCGTTCGCCAATGTGGCGACCCTGGGCCGTCTGGGCACCCTCATCTCCACGTTGGTGGTCGGTGGGTTGGTTGTCTCGATCGGCTTCCGAACGACATTTGTCATCTTCGGCGCCGGCTTGGTCGGCGCCGGGATCTTGATGTTCGTCCGACTCCGAGAGCCGATCCGTGGGTACATGGAGCGGCGCGCGTTGGGCGCCGAGGACGACGTGGCGCGGACCGAGGACGAGCCCCTGAGCTTCGGTGAGGGATGGCGTACAACGTGGGGTGTTCGCACCCTTCGCCGCGTGTTCATCGGCAGCTGCATTCAAGCCATCGGCGGTTTCGCTGGCATTTACATCGGCGCTCTGCTGCTCGAGAAGTACGGGCTCAACGCCTTCGAGCGTTCCCTGCTCGCCATTCCCAGCATCATCGCCGGGCTGGCGGGTGGGCTTCTAGGCGGAGCGTTGATCGACACCTTCATGAGGCGCCAGCCCAGCAAGGTGCTGTTCGTGCTGGGCGTTTTCGGGCTGATCGAGTCCTTCTCGATTCTTCTCTATGCGGCTCAGCCTCCGATTTGGGTAATCGTGCTCATCGGCATTCCCTTCGCTTTCGGCGGAGCCTTGGTTGGCCCCATCCAAAACGTGATCTACGCGCAGGTGATACCTCCTTCGATCCGAACGCAGGGGCTGCAGGTGTTCGGGCTGTCCAGCTTGCCCGGACTCTTCTTCGGCGGCCTTATCTTCACGAACATTTTCACGAGCGCCGGATATGCCGCGGTGTTCATAGCGGCTCTGCCCTTCGGCATCATTGCGTCACTGGTCTTCATGTCCGCTGCGGGCTTTTTCGAGCTGGACATGCGCTCTGCCTTCGCGAGCACTGTGGCCAATGAGGAGTGGCGCCGCGCCAAGAAATCCGGCAAGGGCAAGCTCCTCGTGTGCCGTGACGTCGATGTCTCCTACGGCAACGTGCAGGTTCTGTTCGGGGTCGACTTCGATGTCGAAGAGGGCGAGATCATTGCCTTGCTCGGCACGAACGGTGCAGGCAAGTCCACGCTCCTGCGCGCCATCTCCGGAACGACCGAGGCCGCGTCGGGAGCCATCGTGTTCGACGGCCGCGACATCACCCACATGCCCCCACACGAGATCGCGGCCCGGAACGTAATCCACATGCCCGGTGGACGCGGCGTGTTCCCGGGACTCACCGTGCGGGAAAACCTGCTGCTCGGCAACTGGCTTAACGACGACGCCGCGGAGATAAAGGAGCGCATGGCGGAGGTCGTGCGCATCTTCCCGAGACTGGCCGAGCGCCTCGAGACCAACGCGGCAGACCTGTCGGGCGGTGAGCAGCAGCAGTTGTCCTTGGCGCAGGCCTTCCTGTGCAAGCCGACGCTCCTCATGATCGACGAGCTGTCGCTTGGCCTCGCGCCGGCCATCGTCGGCGAGCTTCTGGAAATCGTGCGCCAGATCCGGGACTCCGGAGTGACCATCATCGTCGTCGAGCAGTCGGTGAACGTCGCCCTCACCATCGCAGAGAAGGCCATCTTCATGGAGAAGGGTGAGGTCAAGTTCTTCGGTTACACGCAAGACCTGCTCAGCCGCCCCGACATTCTGCGCGCTGTGTACGTGAAGGGCACGGGTGCGCTGACTGCGACCCCGCGCGGCGGCCGCTCGGCCCGCGATCAACGCGAGCTGGAGCTGCGAAACGCGCGGCCGGTGCTCGAGGTGGAAGGTCTGGTGAAACGCTTCGGCGGTATCACCGCCCTGGATGGCTTGGACCTGAGCCTCCGCGAAGGCGAAGTTCTCGGGCTCATCGGCCCGAACGGCTCAGGCAAGACGACGAGCTTCGACCTGATTTCCGGCTATCAGATCCCCGACGAGGGAGTCGTCCGGTTCGAGGGCATCGACATCACCGCGATGGCCCCGGAGGAGCGGGCCCGCCGCAAGCTGGTCCGACGTTTCCAGGACGCGCGGCTCTTCCCTGCGTTGACGGTTTTCGAGACGTTGCTCGTGGCGCTCGATCAGAAGCTCGAGACGAAGGCCGCAGTCATGGGCGCGGCCGGGTTGCCCCAATCGCGTAAAGCCGAGCGCCGCCTCAAGGTCCGCGCCGAGCAGCTCATCGAACTGCTCGATCTCGGCTCGCAACGCGACAAATTCGTCAAGGAGCTGTCGACCGGACTTCGCCGCATCGTCGATATCGCGTGCGTTCTGGCCAGCGAGCCCCGCGTCCTGCTTCTGGACGAGCCCTCCTCGGGTATAGCGCAGAGGGAAGCAGAGAGCTTGGCCCCGCTGTTGAGGCGGATCCGATTCGAAACAGGCTGCAGTATCTTGATAATCGAGCACGACATGCCGCTGATCTCGTCGGTGTCGGACGAACTCGTGGCCCTCGACAGGGGCAAGGTTCTCCTGCGAGGGACGCCCGAGGCCGTCCTGAACGACGAAAGGGTCATCGAGGCCTATCTCGGTACCAGCGAGGCAGCGGTCCAACGTTCAGGGAGTGCCAAATGAAGAGGTTGATTCTCGTAGTGGCGACGCTGGCATTACTGCTGGCGGGTTGCGCGGAAGACAACAGCGTCGGCGACAAGGGCCTTTTGGAAGGCACCGATGGCAGCGGCGGCACTCGCTTGGGCGAGGAGACTACGACGGTCCCCGTCGAGACGACCGCGCCGCCGGCCACGCAGCCCGGAGGGCCCGCGACCACCGCCAAGCCGGCCCCGACGACTACCGCCAAGCCGGCCGCGCAGGGTTACCCGATCAAGATTCAACCCGACCAGGCCGGCACGCAGTTCGAGCCGCGCGTGGCTCAGGTCTTCACCGGCACGCCGGTCACCTGGACCAACACCGACTCGGTTGCCCGATCAGTGGAGTTCTCCGATCAGTCGTACGTCTCCGGGCCGATAGCCCCCGGAGCATCGGTGACCTATACCGCGACCCGGGCCGGTGAGTTCAACTACTCCGACGGCACCCGCCCGTATGCGGTCGGAACCTTGAGGGTGCAGGCGCGGTGAGTCCGAGCGGCTCCCCCGAGCGGCAGAGTTGAGTCGGGGTTGGCCCCGGCTGACCGCCGGGGCCCTGGTGTTGATGCTGGCCGTCCTGACCGCGGCTTGCGGTAGCGGCGACGACACGGCCGCGCCCACGAAGATCGAGCTCCTGCCTAACGACCTTCTTCCGGCGTCGATGGCCGGCCTGCGCGTCGCGGCGGAGGACATCGCGGGGACGGTGAAGGGCGGCAAGCGCCAGTCGTACCTCGACTCCGCGGGGCTGTACAGCTTCCGCACCGACGACGATCTGCTGCAGGCCACCCTCCAGGTGTCGCGGTTCGACGAGAAGGCCCGGTACAAGGACAACGATTTCCGCCAGTCCGTGCTGCTGCAGATCGGCAGCACGGTTCCGCGTTCGTTCCGCATGTCGGACCAGACCGTGTACCTCTCCACGGGTCGGCGCCAGAACGTGGTCATCTGGTTCAAGGGGGAGTACCTCTTCGTGCTCTCGACTCGTGAGGAGTTCGGACGGCCGCGCGCATTGCTGCGCGAGGCGATCAACTTGGACCTCGAGGAGAAGCTCACGTGAGGCTGAAGGATCAGCGCGCCTGGCGCATCGTGGCTCTGACTGTGCTCTTGGTGGCGCCGCTGCTCGCCTGCGGCGAACCGAAGACCGAGGAAGACCGGCTGCTCGCCGCTATCTCGCGGACCGACCGCCTCGCGTACAACTTCGTCTACGAGGACACCCGCGAGAGCTTGTTGGACGCACTGAGCAGCACGGTGACCCAGACCGGCGAGCTCCCCGAAGGTGCCGCGCCGCCTGCGGCGCCGCCCGGCGCGGCACAGGTCTTCAGCGAGTCGGTCGTGCAGGGCGTCGTGGAGGACGACTTCCGCTTCAAGGTCCAACTGTCGATTGCGGACCGTCCGACGATGGAGAAGGTCGTTTCGGACGACACCGTCGCCGTGCGTTTCCTCGACCCCTCCTCGATCACCCGCTTCGTCGACAAGGCGGTGGCCGATCAGGTGGATACCGAGACGGATCGGGAGGGGATAAGCGTGCCCGAGGCGTTGCAGTCGGGGCGCTGGGTGATCGACCCCGAGGGGGCGCCGCAACAGTTGCTCGGCCTCTCGGCCGACCGCGTCCAGGGGATCGACCCTGTCCTCGACGCGCTCACCACGTTCTCGCATGTGCGGGCCGCGGTCGACAAGGCCCAGCAGGTTGAGAGATTCTCCAAGGACTCGCTGGACCCCGCCTACCGACGGTCCGAGGACCCCTTCCCTGCTCCGGACGAGGACTCCGGCGTGATCCGCTACGACCTGCGCCGGCCGCAGCTTCCTGCGGTGGGGTCGATCGGCGCCTCCGGGCAGCCCGACCTGCCGAGCACGGAGCATTTCAGGAAGATGGCCGTCTACGTGAACGACAAGGGCCAGGTCATCCAGGTGCTGGAACGCGTGGAGATCACGGGTTCGCAGGTGGCCGAGTTCCGCAAGTACTTCAACGCGTTCCTCGAGGACGTGTTCGCCGAGGCCCCGGGAGGAGGGGCCCAGCTCGCCTCCATCCTGAACGCGCAGGAAGAGGTGCTGAAGGAAGAGGGAAACGACGCGCTTGGCGCCTTCCTGCTCAGCGCGTGGAGCGTCGGTTCCGCGCAGAACGGGGGCGACCCCGTCGAGGTGCGCACCTTGCGTCTGGACCTCCAGGACCTGGGTAAACCGAACAAGGTCGAGTTGCCGAGCGAAGACATCGTCACCGGAGACCTGGCGGTTCTAGTTGGCACGGGTCGCAAGCCGGCTCAGGCCGAAGGTGGCGCGGCCGCACCGCCGACCACGGCCGCGCCGGCGAGCGCGCCGCCGGCCGCGCCCACGCCCGTCTCCGGCCAGTAACCACCGTGCCCTCAGGCGCGGCGCAGCCGTCGTCTGTTCGACGACCCATCGCGTCTCTTTTCCTCCTCCTGGCGGTCGCGTTCGCCCCTGCCTGCGGGGGCGAGGACACCGCGCCCGCGGTCGTGCTGGACGGTTCACCGCGCCATGCCGACGACGAAGGGGTGATCACCGCGCTCGATGTCGACGGTCTCTCGCTGACCTTGGATGACAAGCGTTCGTACGAGGTTTCGGAGCAGCTGCGCAGCTTCTCCGCTCTCGACCTGTCGATCCAACCGCTCGCCGATGCGAAGGACGCATACGTCCAAGTGGGTCTCGACGGCCGGACCGTGGTGTGGCTCGGACGGATAGCCAAGGTCGTACCGACCCAGCCGCCCCGGGTTTTCTACGTCGGCCGTTTCACGCGGATCGAGGACGCGGACGGCCTCAGGCGGGCCGTGTTCGGGGAGGGGACGGTCCTCGCGCTAGGCGACGGTGTGGAACCGCCTCCCGATTCGGTGGGGGCGGTTTTGCAGGTCGAGATCGATCCGGCGACGCACAGGGTGATCGCCCTCCGCCCGGCCTGAGATCTAGCGTCGCCGGCGTGGACGAGGCCAAGCCGCGCCAGCTGGGGATCACCCTCCTCTGGGCCGCGATCGGCGTTGCCGCGATAGTTCTGGTCGTTCTTCTCGCGCTGGCGTTGCGCGGCGGCCCGCGCATCACGAAAGTGGAGCCAGGTCCGGGGGAGTGGACGCCCGGTACGGCGCTACTCACCTCGACGAAGCGCCCCGTCGTTGTGGTGGGGTACGTCTTCTGGCGCGAAGGGTTGCCGGCGACGCTATGTGAAGGCAGTTACTCGACCAACCCGCCGAACTGTTACGGCCCGTTGCTCAACATCGAGGGTTTCGACATCAACCGCCTCGACCTAGAGCGTGGCAAGGACGGTCCCACCGACGTGGCGTGGAGCAAGGAGCCGGTCCGATTTCGCGGCACGTTGCGGACGGCGCACTTCGATGTCACCGAGGTCTTGTCCTGAGACTCGATCTTCATCTCCACACGATGTGGTCGGGCGACTCCACCACTACTCCCGAGGAGTTGAGTCAAGCGATCTCGTCGAGTGCGCTCGACGGGGTCGCGGTCACCGATCACAACACGATCGCTGGCGCGCTGGCTCTCATCGAGAGTGGTGAGCTCTCGTGTCCGGTGATCGTCGGCGAGGAGGTGCGCACGGTCGGGGGCGATGTCATTGGGCTGTTCCTCAGCGAACGCATCCCCGCGGGCCTCAAGCCGCTCGACGCCGCGGCCCTCATTCGGGAACAAGGGGGCATCGTCTACGTTCCCCACCCCGGCGACGGGTCACGCCACAGCCTGGGCGAGACGTCGCTGGAGGAATTGTCGGAAGCGGGTCTTTTGGACGTCGTCGAAGTTCTCAACTCCAAGTGCCCCCGGCCCTACGACGGACCGACCTTCGGCGCGGCCGAGGCCGGGGCAAGTGACGCGCACGTGCCCGCCGCGGTAGGCGCGGCGTGGACCGAGGTCGATGACTGTGATCTCGCCGACCCACAGTCGGTGTTGGCGGCCCTACACGCCGGTTCTCCGGCCGGTGGTCATTTCGACCCGCCGCGCCAATGGTCGAGGCGCATCGTGCCCGCCGGCCTGTCTCTCGAAGGGCGTCCCTGATGCCCCTCTGGCAGGCGCTGATTCTGGGAATCGTGCAGGGAGCGACGGAGTTCCTGCCGGTCTCGTCCTCGGGTCACCTGCAGGTGATCCCGTGGCTTTTCGGATGGGCCGACCTGGAGGCTCACCCCGACTTGGAGCGCGCCTTCGACGTCGCGTTGCACCTGGGGACATTCGTGGGGGCCGCCGCCTACTTTCGGACCGACATTGCCCGCTTGTCCAAAGCGGGTCTCGCGGCGGTAGCCAAGCGCCGAATCGAGACCGAGGACGAGCGCACCGCCATCCTCTTGGGCCTTTCTGCGATCCCTGCCGCCGGGCTCGGAGCGGCGCTCGACGCCATGCTCGACGGCGACTTCATCAGCGAGGGAGTCATCGGACTGCTGCTGATCGTCTTCGGTCTCTTGCTGTGGCTGTCGGATCGATCGACCGCGGATCGTCCTGCTTCGTCGTGGCGTACCCGCGACGCCCTTGTAATGGGAACCGCTCAGGCGATGGCGCTGTTTCCTGGTGTCTCGCGGTCGGGCGCCACGATCACCTCGGCCCGGTTCTCAGGGCTATCCCGGGATGCGGCAACGCGCTTGAGCTTTCTGATGGCCTTGCCGGTGACGGCCGGCGCGATCGCGTACGAGGGTGTAAAGCTAATTCGCGCCGGCGGGATCCCCCCCGGCTTCGGCGGAGCCTTCGGCGTCGGCATCGGCGCCGCGGCCGTCACCGGGTTCGGCGCCGTGTGGGGGCTGCTGCGCTTCGTCCGCAACCGGAGCTTCGCTCCGTTCGTCGTCTATCGCGTCTTGGCCGGCGCTGTCATCATCGCCGTAGCTGCCGCCCGCGCCTGAGCCCCAGTCCGCCGGCGAGGTGATCGTCAGCGACAGCGCGCCCTGCGCCGCACCGAAAGCGACTTTGGCGACCTGTTCGGCGGGAACTGCCAAAGTCACCGCAGCCTCCGACACGTGCAACACCCGCGCCGCTCGAGCGATCGGAATGGCTGGCGGACCTCCAGTCGTGGCGGCGTCGAGGTTCAAGATGACGTCGACCCGGTTGCCCACACCGAGCGGTGGTGTCGTCTCGATCCGCGGGACGGCGACGGCCCGTTCGCCGGGCTCCAGCATCGCCGCGGGCCCTTCGAGGCCCGCGGGAGCGAGCTTGGCCTCGACGAGCACTTCGCCCGGCCAGATCGGCAGGACGGCGGTGAGCCCGGTGGGCTCGAGGACCACACTCGACTGCGGCAACAGAGACTCGGGGACATCCCGCATCTCGAAGTCGGTCGACTCGATCGTCGCACCTGCGGCTATGGGTGTGGTGACCACCGGCACCGAGGCGAGGGTGCCCCAGTGGCGGGCTCGGGCATCGGCCGCGGCGGCCAAGCGGAAGACGGTGACGCTCGTGCAGGCGGCCAGCCCGATCGAGATGATCCAGTAAACAGCGGGTACGCGGCGCAACCTCACGGTGCCTCCCAGATTCGGGGGATAGCCGGGGAAGCGGCGCCAGGTAACCGTAAAGGCCGAAGGCCCTTACGGCAACACCGTTACTTCTTGTCGCTGCTCTTCGCCGCGGCGGCCTTGGGAGCGTCGGCCTTCGACTCGGACTTGGGCGGCTTGAACTCTGAGCTCCTGGCGTCCGACTTGGATTCTGACTTCGACTTCGACTCCGACTTGGACTCCGACTTGGGTTCGGCCTTCGCGGCACCCTTCTCCTGGCCGTTGGCCTTGGTGGCAACGCTCGAGGAACGGGAGTCGGTCTTGTAGAAGCCGCTGCCCTTGAAGGTGATGCCGATATTGCCGAAGACCTTGCCGAGCTCGCCGCCGCATTCCGTGCACTTGCGCAGCGGCTCGTCCGAGAAGGATTGAACGACCTCGAACTGGTGGCTGCAGGCGCGGCACTTGTACTCGTACGTCGGCATCGATTCTCCCGCTAGGCGTGAATTGGCACTCGAAGGGCGCGAGTGCCAATGTTATATGTCTCTGGCGGCTGGGCACCCCAACCCAGCCGCTGCGGAGTGTGGGGCCCTGCCCCACGCCTGGCCGTGGATCACGTGTGCGTGTGGTCCTCAGCAACACTCCTACGATCCGGGCGTGTCTGCTGCGATCGCTGCCGTATTCGGCGCGCTCCTCGTGGCCTACCTGCTCGGTACCTTCCCCACCGCCGACCTCGTCGCCGGCGCGACCGGAAAGGACCTGAGCCGCGAGGGGTCGGGCAACCCAGGCGCCACCAACGCGTATCGCGTCGCGGGGCGACGCGCCGGCGCGACCGTGCTCATCGGCGATCTGGTCAAGGGAGCCTTGGCGGCGTTCTTCGGTCTGGCTATCGGGGGTCTGGTGGATCCAGGCGGGGAGGGGGCGAAAGCGTTGGGCTACGCCTGCGCGCTGGCCGCCGTCCTCGGCCACTGCTACCCGGCTTTCCGACTGAAGCGGGGCGGCCGAGGCGTTGCCTCGGCGGGAGGAGCGCTGCTCGTCCTCGAGCCGGTCGTGCTGCTCATTTCATTTACGTGTTGGGCGCTCGTCGCCCGCGCGACCCGCGCCGCTTCGCTCGCGTCGATCGGCCTGTGCCTGGGCATCCCCGCGGCGCTCGTCGTCCTGCGGCGCCCGACTGTCGAGCTGGCGTTTGTGCTCGCCATGGCCCTAATCGTGATGATCCGCCACGCGCCGAACATCGCCAGGCTGGTTCGAGGAGAAGAAAGGACGTTGCCCGGATGAGTCTGGTCGACCAAGCAATCCAGCAGATGACAGGTGTCACCAAGGCGGTGATTCCGGCCGCCGGGTGGGGCACCCGGTTATTGCCTGCGACAAAGGCCATTCCGAAGGAGATGGTGCCGGTGATGGATCGGCCGGTCATCCAGTGGGCGGTGGAGGAAGCGGCGCGCGCCGGTCTCGACGACATCTGCATCGTGACGAGCCGATCCAAGTCGGCCATCGAGGATCACTTCGACACGGCGCCCGAATTGGAGGAAGTGCTCGAGCGGAAGGACAAGGCAGAAGCACTGGCCGCAGTCCGGCGCAGCTCGGCGCTGGCCCGTCTCACTTATACGCGTCAGGCATCCGCGCTCGGCCTGGGGCACGCGGTAGCGCAGGCTCGCGACCACGTGGGCGGCGACCCCTTTGCGGTACTTCTGCCTGATGTGGTGCTCGAGCCCGGGTCGCCCGCCCTCACCGACATGGTGGCGGCGTACAAGCGGACCTACTGCTCGATCCTTGCCCTGGTGGCTGTGCCCCCCGATGAAGTCTCGCAATACGGATGTGCCGCGGTGCAGCCCGTGGACGGCGGGGGGAACCTGGTGCGGGTCACCGGGGTGGTGGAGAAACCCATGCCCGACGAGGCCCCCTCCAACCTGACGCTCGCCGGCCGTTACGTACTGACGCCGTCCGTCATGGAGGCGCTGGGCCGGACCACACCCAGCGCGGGCGGTGAGATTCAGCTCACCGACGCCATCGACGCCGTCATTCGAAGTAGCGAGCCCGTGTACGGCCTCGTTGTGGACGGCGGCATTCACGACACAGGCAGCGTCCTGGGCCTTTTGGAGGCGAACCTGTCCTTCGCCCTGTTCGATCCCACGCTCGGACAGGCCGTCCGGAAGATGATGCACGACCGGCTGTCCGGCCTCGGGGTGGGAGAATAAGGGTGTGATTGCCCTGGAGGAGGCGCAGGCGTTCGTGCTGTCGCACTGCCAGCCTCGCCTGCCCGAAGACGTTGCGCTGGTCGACTCCCTCGGCTGCGTAACCGCGATCGCCATGTTCGCCGACGCCGCCGTGCCCCCGTTCGCCAACAGCGCGATGGATGGCTTCGCCGTGCGGGCTGAGGACACCTGGGATGGGCCCGCTCGGCTGAAGGTGGTGGGCCACCTGCCCGCCGGTACGGCCCCTTCGGTCGAAGTCGGCGAGGGCGAGGCCATTCGCATCATGACCGGCGCTCCCATCCCGTCGGGCGCCGACGCCATCGTCGTGATCGAGGACGCGGAAGTGGAGAGCGACGGCGACGTGGTGCGGGTCACCAAGCGGGTCGAGCCGGGGCTCCACATCCGCCCGGCGGGGCAGGACCTGTCTCCGGGGCAGTTGGTCTTTCCGATGGGTACCGAGTTGGGCGCCGGCCACCTGGGCGTGCTCGCCAGCCTCGGTGTCACCGAGCTTCCCGTTTATCCCCGGCCGCGTGTCGGCGTGCTCTCCACCGGCGACGAGCTGGTGGATGGCCCCGGTTCTCTCGAGCCCGGTCAAATCCGCGATTCCAATCGGCACACCCTGCTCGCACTCGTCCGCCAGAACCGGATGGAGGCGGTCGACCTCGGGTTGGTCGGAGACGACGAGGCGAAGATCGCGGCGGCCGTGGAACGGGGCGTCAGCGAGTGCGACGTCCTGCTGACGTCCGGCGGCGTGAGCATGGGCGACCTGGACATCGTCAAGACTGTGCTCGACCGGCTCGGGGGCCAGTCCATGCGGTGGATGCAGGTGGCGATCAAGCCGGCGCACCCCCTCGCCTTCGGAGTCGTGAACGGCAAGCCGGTGTTCGGCCTCCCCGGAAATCCGGTGTCGGCGATGGTCAGCTTCGAGTTGTTCGTCTTTCCCGCGCTGAGGCAAATGATGGGGCACGAGTTCCCGCACCGGGCCCGGGTCCCCGGCATCGCCGATGAGCCCTTGCCCCGGCCGCGCGACGGCAAGGTGCACTTCATGCGCGTCGAAGCGACCTACCAGGAGGACGGCCGCTTTCACGTGCGCCCCACCGGGGGCCAGGCTTCGAACCTGCTCCGCACGATGGCGCTGGCCAACGCGTTGGCGGTCGTGCCCGACGGCAACGGCGTAGCTGCCGGCCAACCGGTGGAAGTACTGCTGCTGGACTACCGGTGACCGCGCTTGCGGTCGAGAACACCCATCTCCTGCTCGATTCATATGGGCGGCGGGTCAAGGACCTGCGTATCTCGGTCACTGACAAGTGCAACTTTCGGTGCACGTACTGCATGCCCGAGGAAGGCCTCGACTGGCTGCCGGCCGAGGAGCTTCTGACTTTCGACGAGATCACCCGCATCGCCGAGGTGTGTGCGGTGCGGTACGGGTTCGACGCGTTCCGGCTTACCGGGGGAGAGCCGCTGCTGCGGCCCCGTCTCACCGCACTGGTCGCCTCGATGTCGCAACTCGGCGTCGACATCGCGCTGACGACGAACGGTACAGGCCTCGTGCGTCAGGCGGCCGCGTTGGCCGCGGCCGGGTTATCACGCGTGAACATCTCATGCGACTCACTTCGCGCCGACCGGTTCGAGGAGATGACTCGGCGCAACGACCTGCCCAAGGTGCTGGCGGGGATCGATGCGGCGGTCGAAGCGGGGCTTACGCCGATCAAGGTCAACGTCGTAGTCATGCGCGGTGTGAACGACGACGAGGTCGTCGACTTCGCCCGCTTCGGGCGCGAGCGGGGCCTCGACATCCGCTTCATCGAATACATGCCCTTGGACGCCGACGGGACATGGACGTCCGACACGGTCGTGCCCTCTGCCGAGATCGTTGCCGCGATCCACGCGGTGTTCCCCCTCCGGCGAACTCACCCAGACGGCGACCCCGCGCCCGCCCACGTCTGGACCTACGAGGACGGCGCAGGCACCATCGGTGTCATTCCCAGTGTCACCGAGCCGTTCTGCGGGGACTGCGACCGGATCCGCATCACCGCCGACGGTCAGCTGCGGACGTGTCTGTTCTCGCTCGACGAGACCGACTTACGCGGGTTGTTGCGCTCCGGCGCGACGGATGACGAGCTGGCGGGAGCGATCGCCACCGCGGTGGCCGGAAAGTGGGAGGGCCACCGGATCGGCCAGGTCTCCTTCAAGCGCCCCCGCCGTTCCATGTCCCAAATCGGCGGCTGAACCCCAACTTCGGTTCCCGGAACGCGCTCAGCGCGTTTGCCGAACCGAAGTTGGCGCGAGAAGGGGGCCCGCTGGACAAGCCGGGCCCCCACTCCTACCGCGAGACAACTCCCAATTCGTTACCGGAAGTAGTTGAAGAAGAATGCAGAGTCGACGGCCGCGCCGGCCGGGTCGATGCAGCTCACTCCGAACTCGTCGCTCCCTGTGAACCCGACGGCGCAGCGTGCTCCGGCCGGGCCGGCCGTAGTTACGGAGTGGAACCCGCCATCCACGAGAACCCCGGCGATCCGAACGGTATAGCTACCAGTGCGGGTACGGGTGACAGTCACCTCACCACCATTTGAGTTGAAACCGAAATCACCCGGCGGAACGATCGCGTCGCCCTCCGGTGGAGAGGCGGAGGCGGAGAGCGCGTATCCGAACGGGCTGCCCGGATCTCCCATCGTGTCCCCACTGGCGACGCTGAGATGAAAGACGATGTCGCGGTTGGATCCGGAGCTGCCATTGCACTCCACTCCAACCAGCGTGTCCGTGCCGTCCAACGTCAGGGCGTTCACCGCGCACTCCGCGCCCTCTACGAAGGTCGGAGTCACCGTGACGCCGCCCCCACTGATGTTCGCCTCCCGGAATCGAACGATGTGCCTACCGACTCCGATCCTCTCGACCTCGACCGCTTGACCGCTGACGTTGTTGGACGCCCCATTGCTCAGGTGCGACGCAGTCGCGCTGGGATCGTCGACCACCGCGTACAGGAAGTTCGGCGAGCCGTCAGGCAACCGCAGGAAGCTCGCTTGGAACTCGACATCAGCAGGTGCGCCGGCATCGGTGCATTCCACGATGATCGAGTCACTGGCCGGCCTGACGGTGTTGAGAACGCAACTGGACTGTGCTTGGAAGGCGTCGACGTGGATCACTCCTTCAGAGAGATCCATTCGGTCGAAGGTGACCTCATATCGCCCGACCCCGAGCGTGTTGACCGTATTGGTGCCACCGGCGCTGTTGAAGTCGCGACCCGGATGAATCTCGAACCCGCCTCCGGGCCGGAGAGTGCCAACGCCGACGTAGGCGGACTGTCGTCCGACCGGAGGCGGTGTTCCTCCGCCACCCGAGCCGCCGCTGCCACTGCCGCCCGAGCCACCACTGCCACTGCCCCCGGAGCCACCACTGCCACCTCCGCAGACGGTGCCGCTGCGGACCTCCTCGGAGAGCGCCGCGGGGCCACCGAAGAGGGTCAGCCGTGTTGGGTCCAGCCGCCGGATCTCCGCGTCGACCGAAGCGGGGATGCAGTCGGGTCGCGCGAACAGCAGCGGGCCGTCGAAGCTGGCGGCCAGAACGCTGCCGGTCAGGGCGTCGGGATAGTTCTCACCGGTCGCGAGGAACACCCGGCCGCTGGTCCCCGGCCGGTAGGCCCGGGACACGCGTACCGACGTCTCGTACTGATCGGAGCCGCCGATGCGCACCGCGTCCCCACCGTTCTCGCGGGCCAGGGCGGACAGCTGATTATGGACCGCATCTGACACGTTCGAGCTGTTACCGATGAGGACCACTCGGCCGGGCCGCAAGCGCCGGATCTCGTCTGCCGTTGTGGTCGGGATCGAGTCTGGGGCGACCAGCAGAACCGGTCCGAAGGTGTCCGACGTCCGGAGGCCCGCCACCGATCCGGCCAGCAGGGCATCCGCGAAGTTCAGGCCAGTCGCGACATAGACGACGTTGCTGTTGTCCGGCGTGAAGAGCGAGCCGGACACCAGGGCGGCGGTGTGGAACCGGTCCGTGCCGGCGTGGCGAATGATGTTGCGGCCCCCGGCGGCCAATGCCCGCTCGACATCAGCGCCGATAGCCGCGGGACCGCCAAGGATGACGATCTCGCGCGGCGCGAGGCGATCGATCTCTGCCTGGGTGGAGGCCGGAATCGATCCGCTTGTCACCAGCAGGATGGGACTGGCCCCGGCCACGGGGCCGGCGGCCAGCGCGTCAGGGAAGTTCTGACCTGTTGCTACATAGACCCGGTCAGCCGTCCCCGCGGAGCCGAGTAGCTCCTCCGAGACGCGCACCGCGGTCTCGAACCGGTCTGCACCGGCGAGCCGATCCCGCGTCGTGATGGCGGCGTCCGCCGGGCTCGGCGCGAGCGCCCCGAGCGTGGTGAAAGTCAGTGCCGCCGCTAGGAGCACGCCCAGGCGACGACGAAATGGAATGTGCTTACTCATGGATTGCCTCCCGAGGCGTGTTGCCGGATGGACGTGGGCGCTTGGACGACGGGTCCAGGAGCCGGGCCAATTTGGCGCCGGCGATTCGCAGGAGGGGAGCCACCGACTCGGGCGGGATGCCCAGACGCTCGGCCATCTCTTCCTCGGTGAATTCCTGTGCTGACAGGCTCAGTACGGCCGCGTAGGCCTCCGGCAGCTGTCGAAGGGCGTCATCTCGCTCCACCTCTCCGAACGTACGGACGAGGCGGAGCAGCTACATGAGTGGGGGACCCCCCATTTTCTTGGCTCCGGGCCCCGACCCTCCGCTCCGCTCAGGGCCACCCGCAGCGTGCGGCGGGGCCGCCATCCCCGCCGCCTGGCGGGGCGAGGTCAGTTAGGTCAGGGAGAACAGGCGGGCCAGGTCCTCGCGGGTCTCCAGGCCGAGTTTTGAATAGATGTGCGTCAGGTGGTTGCCCACGGTGCGCTCCGACAGGAAGAGCCGGTCGGCGATCGCTTGGCGGGTTTCGCCACGCGCCGCGAGCTCGGCCACCTCCCTCTCTCGGGCCGTCAGCCAGGCGAGATCCGGGCCGGCCCGCTGGCTGACGAGCGACGGGGTGCGCGGGTGCCCGCATGCCGGCGCGAGCCGGTCCGACTCGGACCTGGCTTCCAGAGACGAGGCCTGCTTACCGGCTCGAGAGAAGGCGGCCGCTGCCTCGGCGAACGCTTCTGCCGCGAGGAGGAGTGAGCCTGCGTTCTCGAATTCGCGGGCGGCAGTGGCCAGCGCGTCAGCATCGTCATCGGCGAGGGCGGCTGCGTGCGCGAGAAAGCGCGGCACCAGTCGCCCCTCCGATGATCCGACCAGATCAGCGAGTGCCACAGCGGAGCCCTCCGCGTCGCCGAGACGGGCCATGTCATGAATGGCAATGGCACGCGCCGCTGGCTGTTCGAGCTCTTGGGCCAGCTCCGCAGCAACGCGGGACTGAGCCCGCGCGTCGGTCAACGCGCCGCTGCTGACGCGGACCCATGTCGTGGCCAACGCGACGTCGGTCTCGTATATCCGCATGCCTGGGAACCGGGCTTCCTCTGCCTCCGCGAGAACGCCAGCCGCGGTGAGCGAGTCGCCGAGCAGCGCCAGCGCGTGCGCCTGGCATGCCAGCGCCCACGACAAGAGACGCCCGGGATCCAGTTCGCTCAACGCCGCCACCGCCTCCTGCAGGAACGACGCGGCGGCGCGAACTCGGCCCGCCTCCAGCGCGGCGCGGCCGCGTAGGAACGCCCATACGCCGCGGAAGTCGTCGGCCTCTCGCTCGACGGAGGCGCGATACAGGAGCTCCGTGAACTCCTCGGCCTCCCGCGGTCGGCCCGACAGCCACAGGGCGAGGCTGTTGCCGACGGTCACACCGCCTGCCGCCGCCGGCACCGTTTCCGCCAGCTGCAGGGCCAATCCCAGTGCCTCTCCGGACAGCTCCAGAGCGCGGTCCGCCTCACCGGTCAGCGCCCAGGCCGTCATCGCCACGCCGCAGGCGCGCAGGCGGCCGGCTTCGGTGGACCTGTTGGCCGTCAGTACTTCCTGGGCCTCCCTCCCCGCCGTCCGAGGGTGACCCGACAGCATCTGGATCGACGCGCGATGCATCGCGACCTCTGAACGATGGGGCTCGTCCCCGAGGGAGTCTTCCACCGCGCGCAGACCCTGGACCGCCTCGGCGGGCTGCCCGAGACCGAAGAACTGGGCGGAGGACCGCAGGATCGCGAGGTCGGCTCGTTCTGATGGATCCACAGCTTCCGCCAGAGCGTCGTTGGCGAGGACCTCACACTCCGCGTAGCGGCCTTGCCAATAGAGGGCCTCGGCCAGATCGTTCATGGCGCGGCCGCCGCCGCCGCCGGACAAGGCCGCCCGCGCCAGCCGTTCGGCGAGGCGGTGGTCCGACACGACGATGGCGCGCCGCGCCGCGGCACGCATCTCGCTCGGGTCGGCGGGCGCGCCACTATCGAGCCGCCACTTCGCCAGTCGGAGTACGTCGCTCTCAGAGGGACCGAGCCGGTCGGCCAGCGTCCTGCTGACGCGCCGGAGGCCGGCCACCCCGAGCGAGGCACGAATGGCTTCGGCGTAGAGAGGGTGAGCCAACCGAGCCGACCGTTCCGACGCTGACTGAGAAGGTCGGAACTCGATCAGCCCCAATCGTTCCGCCTCTTCTATTGCGCCCCACGACGCGACCGCTCCTAGTGCAGTCTCGGTCAACGGTTCCCCGACCGCCAAGAGCTCGAGCGCCTCCCGTACCGGCGCGCCGCCCTCATCCAGGTGACTCGTCACCAATTCGGTCAGGCGGGCGTTGCCCGCGATGCCGCCGGACCACATCCAAACCCCGCCACGCTCGTACAAGGCGCCGCTGCCAATGTCATGACGTACGAGTTCCCGGAGGTACAAGGGGTTGCCGCCTGTCACTCGCCACAGCCGGTGGCCCGACGCTGCGTCGATGGGGCCACCCAATGCCCCGACGAGCAGGGCCGCGACATCCGGCTCCGACAGTGGTTGGAGCTCGATCCTTTCGGCGTGCCCGTTTCGCCAGATGGATTGAACGGCCTCGGGTATCGCGACGCCTGTGCGGCAGGTCATGACGACGAACGCCGATCCCGCGGCCGCGACCTGCTGGACGAGTGCGGCCGACGTTTCGTCCAGCCACTGCGCGTCGTCTACGCCCAGAACCAAGCCATTGGGCTCGGCCACGTCGGCTAGCGCCTTGAGCGCCCATCTCAGCGAATGGAAGCCGGCCGACGGCGGCTCGCCGCCATAGGGCAGGAGCGCCGCGAAGGGGCCCAGGGCGATGGGGTTGAGCGAAAGCGTGCCGGAGATCCACCGCACCGTGCAGTCATCGGCGCGTCCGATGTCGTCGGCGAAGCGGGAAGCAAGCCGGGTCTTCCCGACTCCAGGCTCGCCCGCAATGACCACTCCCCGGTGACCGGAGTCGTGCGCGGCGCGCAGAACTGCAAGTTCCTCATCGCGCCCCGCGAGCGCCCATTCGTCCCGCACGGCCGAAGGCTAAGCCCGGACGCGGCGCGATCCGTGGGCCAGCGGAGCCGATGGTTTAACGGGGGTTCCGCTAGAAGCGGATGCGGATGACGGTGGCTTTGTTGACGAAGTTGCCTTCTTCGCCGCCGAGCTCCGTCAGCACGATCGCTCCGTAGCCCGCAGGGCGGGCTGCCGCCTCATCGAAGGTCACCTGACCGTCGAAGGGGCGGACTTCGTCGCCGCCACCAGTCACGAAGCCGTTGCCTACTGGCGCCGAGGCACCGTCGGCTCGGATATCGACTTGCACCTGGCCTTCGAAGGCCCGGGCGCCGCCGGTGAGTCGAACCGGAGAGTTGGCGAGAGCTCCCGGTTGCGGTGTGTCGAGTCGGATGTCGTCGGTTACCGCACCGGTCGCCCACCAGGAGCCGGGCACGAGCTGGCGAACCAGGATCCGGGTGATCGGCCCGTTGGCGCGTGGCTGCACCGGCACCTCGCCCGACGACGGGTCGCCTGCTTGGAAGGTCCCCACCACGGTCTCCTCGAAGCCGATGAAGTTTGCGGCGAAGTCGCGGGCCACCTCCTCCGGCGAAGAGAAGCGCTCATCGGAGCCGGGTTCCGGCCATAGGGCGACTGCGGGGTCCACCGCTGGGTCGGTCGTGGTCGTCGACTCCTGCTCGGTCGTAGTGGTGGTCGCCTCGGTGGTGGCCGTCGTGTCCGACGACGAAAGCTCGATCACTCCGGTCCGATCGGCGGCGAAGATCGCGCCGGCGCCGATGACGACCCCTACCAGGAGGACGACGACGGCCTTCAAGCGGTGTGCTCTTCCGAACTGGTCGGGGGGCGCCCGTCGCGCCGCCAGATGCCTGAGCGTCCACCCGTCTTCTCCCACAAGCACACTTCGCTGATGTGCATGGAGCGGTCGGTCGACTTGCACATGTCATAGATGGTCAGCGCAGCGACGGAGCAGGCCATGAGGGCCTCCATCTCGACGCCCGTGCGATCCACCGTCTCTACCTGGCTCTCGATTTCGACGTAGTCGTCACCCAGGTTGAAGTTGACGTACACCGAGCCGATGGTCAGCTGGTGACAGAGCGGAATCAGGTCCGGGGTCCGCTTCGCGGCCTGGATCCCGGCGACCCGGGCGATGGCCAGGACGTCGCCCTTGGCGACCGCGTTGCTGGCCACTCTGGCCGTCGTCTCCGGCTCCATGTAGACCCGGCAACGAGCCAGCGCACGCCTGTGACTGGGGTCTTTGGGCGTTACGTCCACCATGCGGGCCCGACCCAGTGGGTCGAGGTGAGAGAACCCTCGATCAGCCATCGCGGTCAGTGTAGGCGGGCCGTTTCTGCTAGCTTTAGTTAGCACCTGATTGGCGTCGTCCGGCAGGACGTAGTAAGCCCAACGGGACAGTTTCATTCGCTGGGGGCGGAACCAGGGGCATCCACAAAAGTGCGGACGCGCCTTGTTACGTTCCCCTTGACCCAAAAGGCAGGTCGAGGAGATTGACCATCGTGGTGCTGGTTGTCCTCGCGGTTATCTGGGGGGTCGTACTGATACCCCCGTACGTGAGATCGAGGGCGGAGAGCCGCCCCGGAGACTCCATTGGCAGCTTTCGTCGCCAGCTCGGCGTGCTGCAGCGCACTGGCCCAATCGCTATCGCGCCGGCTCACCGGCTGAACCCCTCCGGCATGGGACGGGTCCGCATGGCCCCGCTGGCCGTGGCCAATCCCGATCAGGCCGTGCATTACGGCCCGGTTGCACCCGGCGGCCAGATGAGCGGGCCGCTCGCCCGCCCCTACGCCCGGTCGAGTGCACGACGCCGGCGCCGCGAGGTTTTCAAGGCGCTGCTCGTGGCCATGGCCGGAACCCTGGTCCTCGGAGCTATTCCCGCTCTCCGTAGCCTTTGGGCCATCCACGTAGTGCTGGACCTGGCCTTCGTGGGGTATGTCGCTTTGCTGGTCCGGATGCGCAACCTCGCCGCCGAGCGGGAGATGAAGGTTCGCCTGCTTCCCCGGGTCGACGGCGACGTTCTCGCCTCGCTCTCCATTCCTGAGCCCGCCTACGCCAAGCGAGCCGTCGGCCAGTAGCTCCGTTGTTGGCTCCTCCGCCTGCGCCTCGTCGCGGTAGCGCCGGCGCTACGCGCCTGCCGCTGGCCGCTCGGACTTAGAGGGAGCCTGCGGCTCCGATTGTCAGTGTCCGAAGCGGTGCGGCGGGGACCCCATCCCCGCCGCGCGGCCGACAGGTCGGGGGATGGGAACACTTGGGCCGGACGAAGTCCGCCGGCACACAAAAAAAGCCCGGGCCGCAAGGCCCGGGCTTTTTTGCTGTGCCACAACCCCCCGTGACACTGTTTCGCTACGGCGTGGCGGTCTCCGCCGTGTCCGCTGCGTACTCGTAGGCCGAGGCAACCATCAGGCGCACCGCCGTCAGGCCGGCCAGGTCGACCGTCATGCCTGCCGTGCGGTAGGCGAAGGATGAACCGGAGTCGACCCATCCCCGTCCGTCGTTGACCATCGTGGTTGCCATGCCCTCGACGTCGGACCGGAAGAAGTCGATCTCGATGAGTGCGAAGTCCCTCAGGGCCTGAACGCTCTCAGGTGTCTCGGGGATCGAGGCCTCAGGGAGCTTGATGGGCAGTCTCGGCAGGCTGTCGGTCGGCAGCGTCGGCGAAACCGGGAGCTGCGGCGCGGGAAGCGCCGGGTCTACCGGAATGGCCGGCGGAGTGACGGCCGGAGCGTGGGTGCCGATCTGGATGTCGACGACGTCGCCGACCTCGACGTGGATCCCGTCGGTGTTCGCGTTCGCCGAGTACGACGGAGCTTCGATGCCGGCGGGAAGTTCGGTGTTGCTGCCGAGCAGTTGGCCTACTTCGTTGGTCGTACCCTGCACCAGCCCCCCAATGCCGGAAAGGTCGAGGGTCAGTGCGCTTGCGCTGCCCGCGGATCCCAGCAAGACGAGGCCGGCCACGGCTGTTGCTGCTGCTGCCTTGCCAACCTTCATGATGTCTCCCCTGTTTCGAGTGGCCCGTATGAACCACTTCGAATGGCAAGACGGCCGGTAGTCCCTTTGATGACGGGATTCCGGAAAATAACTACCCGTTCGGGCCAGTTTGGGATCCGTGAGGCGTGCGGCAGGCATTGGCCCTGCTACTACCCTGATGCCCCCGTACGGGGGTGTAGCTCAGTCGGCAGAGCGCTACGTTCGCAACGTAGAAGTCGGCGGTTCGAATCCGCTCACCTCCACCAAATTGCGGGTGTCGCTACTGGAGGGAGGCGCCGCCTAGGTACATGGCACCGCGGGGGCCCAGAACGAGGCTGATGCGCTCGATGCGGCCAAGGTCGACCTTTGCGAATGCTGAGGCCGGCACACGCGCGTCGCTGAGAATTACGTGGGCCGGGCCGCTTTCCGGTGGGTTGGTCTGCTCGTTGTAGCTGGCGTCGCCCCAGACCCACTCGTTCAGCGGCCTCAGCGCGGGATTCTGAAGCTCGACGGTCGACGTGCGTCCGCGGTCATCTACCAAACGCAGACCAACGGCGGCGGCACCTGTGTTGTCGGGGTGGTCACGATCGGTCGCT